>JBCCCB010000209.1:0-7318 GCA_039033775.1 Pseudomonadota bacterium
CTAATCAAAACCACCGCGCCAGCGCTTGAGACTCTTGCGGTCTCCGCGCTGCCGCTCAACACTCAATCTCGACCGGAAGATTCTGGATCACCCCGGCCCTAATCGCGGGGGAAGGTCAGCCTCATCGGCGTCTTTTAGTCTCTCCTGCTGGGCCTCCCAGGCTTGGGCATTCGCTTGGTCGCGAAGTCGGGCGCGCAGGCCGTTGGCCACCGACATCGCCGTGCGCTGCCGGTAAGTTGGGCTGAAGCGGGCGAAGGCGAACCAAGCCTCGTCCCACAGAAAGACCAAGTCTTTCTTGATGGCGAGACATTCCTCCATCACGCGTTCGACATTGTAGACCAGCCCATCGAAGGTGCAGTTGGTCAAAAGCACCATGCGCACGCGATCCAGTTTCCCGGCTGCCTTGAGCTTCAGCAGCGTGTGCTTGATTTCATTGATCGGCACCGCACCGTACATCGACTATTGATGCAGCGGATAGCTGTCCATGTAGACGACGTTCGCGCCCGCGAGGACCATGCCGTAATGGTGCGATTTGTGGCAGTCGCGGTCGACTAACACGATGTCGCCCGGCCGGATCAGCGCTTGCACGACGATCTTGTTGCAGGTGGACGTCCCGTTGGTCGCGAAGAAGGTCTGTTTCGACCCGAAGGCCCGCGCGGCCATGTCCTGGGCTTCCTTGATCGGCCCACGGGGTTCCAGCAGGCTGTCCAAGACGCCGGACGTGGCCGAGGTTTCCGCCAGGAAAATGTTCGGGCCGTAGAACGCGCCCATTTCCTGGATCCAATGGGACCGGCTGATGGACTTGCCGCGGCTGATCGGCATGGCGTGGAAGACGCCGGTGGGCTGCCGGGAATATTCCTTCAAGGCGGTGAAGAACGGCGTCTTGTAGCGCCGGTTCACCCCCCGCAGGATGTTCAGGTGAAGCTCCAGGAAGTCTTCCTGATTGTAGAAGACGCGGCGGCACTTCCCCAGATCCAGCCCCGCGATATCTTCGGCGGACCGGTCGGTGATCAGATATGCGTCCAGTTCCGGCCGGACCTTGGCGATCAGGCGACAGGCTTCGGGTCCGTATTCGTAGGGCTGCAATCCGTCGACATCCTCATCCGCCTTAAGGCGGTTCAGATATTGCTGGATGATCGGCAGGATATTCTTCGACTTCAGCACTAGGCCGGGGCGCACGATAACGGCCTGGACATTGTAGTTGAAGAGAATGCCCATCAGCGCGTCTTCCAGGCTGGGCACAACGACGGCTTCGTAGATGAACGGGTCCTAGGCCCGCCGCACGCGGTGCAGGTTGCTGCGCAGAAACCGTTCCTGATGTTCGTTGACGTTGTCGACGACCAGCACCTCGAAATACGGTCGGCCCAGCGCCCTATCTTCGGGGGCCAGCGCGCTCTCGTCCTCTTAGTCCTCGTTGTCCACATCTTCGCCGCCCCCGGGAATGGTGCGCCGGCGGTAGGCCCCCGATGTCAGCGCCCGCGCGACGCGGCGCACGGACATCGACAGGTCCTCGATATTGCGCTGATCCAGCAGCTTGCGGAGATGTTCAAAAACATGCCGACCCGGGAAGGCCCAGTAGACTTCGATCGGGGCCAGAGCGTCGAGCAGCATCTCGGCCGTGTTGAGAAGCTTGCCGCCCTTGCGTCCGTCCACCCCGTAAACGAGCATGGAGTCGGCCGTCTCGCGCAGGGCGCTCCAACGGTCGGCCCGAAGCGGCGTGGCGCTATAGTAATCGCTCACGGATGGCAACTTGCTGCTTTCCTGCTGAACATTCATCGGTATTTCCTCCCTGCTGCGCCGGCCAGCCGGCGCAGTTCAGCAAATCGTCGTCTCTAATCTACTGAGCCCCTGTCATGCCTTTGAACATTGGTGCAGCGGGATCAGGGATGTCGGCTTGGGCGTCCTCGGCCAACAACGCCGTGCGCGGGTCGTCGACGCCGACTCCCGCGCGCGAGCCCTGCTTGGGCGTCTCAAGCGGGCCCAACGTTTTCAAATAGGAATCGGCCCCCGACGACCGGTCGTAGACCGGGAAATCCGCCTCCCGGTCCCGGAAGCTCTTCAGAACCTGCCCTAGACCTTTCAAGCCGGTCTCCCGCTGCCGGCGGACGATGTCGAGGTCGATCTCGATCGGGAACATATCCTCCTGTCCCGCCGATTGGTGCAGCACTGTCGCCGACGGATCGACGACCAGGGACCGCCCCACGCCGCCCGCCGCCAGGCCATTCACGTCGATGACATAGCACTGGAACTGCGCGGCCGTGGCCCGCGCGATGGCGATCTCCGCCTCTCGGTCGGTCGTCCCGGTCAACACGGGATGCAGCAGCACCTCGACCCCCTGGCTGGTCAATTGCCGCGTCGTTTCGGGGAACCAGATGTCATAGCAGATCGACAGGCCGAACCGTCCCACATCGGGCACATCGAACACGCAAAACTCCGTGCCCGAAGCGATCCCCTTCTCGTAGGGCTTGAACGGGAACATCTTCGAGTATCTCGCGACGATCTCGCCCTCGGGATTGATCACGACAGAGGTGTTGTAACCGAGGTGTTGTAGATGCGGCCATCTTCACGCTTCTCGAACATGGAGCCGGGGATCAGCCAAATCTTGAACCGACGCGCATCTTCCTGAAACTGGGCCAGGGCCTCGTTGGGGAACGGCTGGGCGAATTGGTCGAGCGGGCCGTAAGGCGCCAGTTCCGAGAACAAGGCCATCTGAGTCCAGGGAAACCGCGCCATTAGGATTTCCAGCCTGTGGCGCATCGCCTCCACGTTGGAATGCAGCGCAGAGACGTGCATCTGAATGCCGGCGATTGCGAAGGGGGTAATTTAAAGGTCTGCTTTCTTATTCTTGGTGGCACGTGAGGTCTAACGGACGGTCAAAACCGGAATGGTCGCGTGCCGGACGACCTTGTCGGCGTTCGAGCCGACGAGCATTGTTTGAAGATCGTTCGGCGGATGGGACGCCATCACGATCAGATCCGCCCCGATCTGATCGCCGATCCGAAGGATGGTTTCCGGGACATGGCCGTGTCCCACATGGGTCTCGACCTTGTCGCGATCCCCCAGTTCCGACCCGGCGAGGTCCACCAGCTTCGCCTTAAGGTTTTCCATTGCCGTCTGCTCGAAATTCTCGGGCAGGAAGGACGAAATCATGGCGCTACCTAGGTCGTGGACGATCCCCAGCAGGTGGATCTCTCCGCCAGGGCCGGCACATCGCTTGGCCGCGGGCAGCGCCTTTTCCCAGCTTTCGGGGTGATTGATGTCGATGGGAAGCAGGACCTTATCGAACATGGATCACGCTCCTTCCGGACGGGCCGCGGGTTCGGGCCGGGCCCGGCCCCGTTGCAGCATCACGACCAGCCCCAGGAGCAGCAGGCCCGGGATGAACATCCAATACTTGGAAGGCTGCGCCGTGGGCTGGCGCACCTGCTCGACCGTTTGATCCCAATCGAACCCGGCTTCGGCGGCCGGGCTGCCGAAAGCGACGTTGTCGATGATCACCTCATCGCCGTTGATGATGTATTCCAGCCCCGAGGCCAGCAGCCGATCCTGTCCCGTCTCACCCTCGCCCACCGGCAGAAGGGCCGTGAAGGTTACCGGATCGCCCACCGCATTCAGGCCGCTGACCTCAAGCCGAAGGTTTTCACCCACGGCCGTGTCCATGGCCGCCTGTTCGATGGCGATCGGGGGCACGTCGACGAAGGGCGGCGCCACCATGTCCATCCAGAAGCCAGGACGGAAGAACGTGAACGCGATCAGCAGAAGCGCCAGCGTCTCGTAGAAGCGATTGCGGGCCAGGAACCAGCCTTGGGTCGCCGCCGCGAACAAGAGCATCGCGATAGTAGCGGTGATGAAAACGAATATCCCCTGGGCCCATCCGACGTCGATCAACAGCAGGTCCGTGTTGAAGATGAACAGGAACGGCAAAGCCGCCGTCCGCAGGCTGTAGAAGAACGCCACAACGCCCGTTCGGATCGGATCCCCGCCCGACACGGCCGCCGCCGCGAAAGAGGCAAGGCCCACGGGTGGTGTCACATCGGCCATGATCCCAAAATAGAACACGAACAGATGGACGGCGATCAGCGGCACGATCAGCCCGTTCTGCTGGCCCAACGTGACGATGACCGGCGCTAGAAGCGCCGAGACCACGATGTAGTTCGCCGTCGTCGGCAGCCCCATGCCCAGGATCAGGCTCAGAATCGCAGTCAGGACCAAGATGGCCATGATATTGCCGCCCGACAGCACCTCGACCACGTCCGCCAGGGCCGAGCCCACGCCCGTCTGGCTGACCGACCCGACGATGACGCCCGCCGTGGCGGTCGCGATGCCGATGCCGATCATGTTGCGGGCGCCGGACACCAAACCGTCCAGCAGGTCCGCAAATCCGCCTTGGATCGCGGCGCCAAGCGCCCCTTCGCCGCGCAAGATCGCCATGAGCGGCCGTTGGGTCAGCAGGATGAAGACCATGAAAGTCGCCGCCCAGAAGGCCGACAGGCCGGGCGACAGACGGTCGACCATCAGGGCCCAGACCAGGACGACCACCGGCAGGATGTAGTGGAGACCGGCGCGAATGGTCGGTCCCGGAATGGGAAGCCGCGTGACCGGCGCGTCGGGATCCTCCATCCGCAGCGGTTCCTCGCGCGAGGCGATCCACAAAAGGCCGATATAGACCACGGTCAGGAAGCCGAAGACGACCCATAGGGCGGCGTCCCCGAAGGTGGGACGGATCCAGCCCATCAGATAATACACCGCGAAACTGAGCGCGCAAATCGCGGCGACGGTGAAGGCGATCGAGATCAGCCAAGCGACCCAGGGCTTGGGCTCGACCGGGCGCGGCAGGCCCTGCATGTTCGCCTTCATCGCCTCAAGGTGCACGATGTAGACCAGCGCGATGTAGGAGATGACGGCCGGCACGAAGGCGTGCTTGACCACGTCGAAATAGGGAATGCCGACATATTCGACCATCAGGAACGCCGCCGCCCCCATGACTGGCGGCATGATCTGACCGTTCACGGACGAAGCCACCTCGACCGCGCCCGCCTTCTCGGACGAGAAACCGACGCGCTTCATCAGCGGGATCGTAAAGGTGCCGGTCGTAACGACGTTGGCGATGGACGAGCCCGAGATCAGGCCGGTCATAGCCGAGGAGACCACGGCGGCCTTGGCCGGCCCGCCGCGCATATGGCCCATCAGGCTGAAGGCGACCTGGATGAAGTAATTCCCGGCTCCGGCCTTATCGAGCAGCGACCCGAACAGCACGAAGAGGAAAACAAAGGATGTGGATACGCCAAGGGCGATGCCGAACACGCCCTCGGTGGTGATCCATTGATGGTTCACCACTTCCGACAGGTTGTTGCCCTTATGTGCGATGATCGACGGCATCAGCGGCCCCAGGAACGTATAGGCCAAGAACACCGTCGCCACGATCATCAATGCGGGCCCCAGCGCCCGGCGGGTGGCCTCCAGCAGCAGCAGGATGCCGATCACCGCAACGACGTAATCTTGCAGGATCGGCGCGCCGACCCGCGTGGCGATGCCGTCGTAGAACACGAACAGGTAAAGCGCGGCGAGCGCGCCCACGATCGCCAGCCCCCATTCCCAGCCGGGAATATGATCCTTGGGCGAGCCTAGGAAGATCGCGCCCAGCAGCAGCGCGGCCGGGATCGGTATCCACCAGATGGGGACACCTTCCTTCGCGCCGTACATGAATAAGAAGGTCAGCAGGATCGGCACGACCAGGGCCAGCCCCAGTTGCGCGGGGGTGCGAGCAGCGGGATAGGCCGCGAAGGCCAGGAACAATGCGAAGGCCAGGTGGATCGACCGCGCTTCGGTATCGTTGAAGACGCCCCACCCGATGATGAACGGCAGCGGCGAGGCGATCCAAAGTTGGAACAGCGACCAAGACAGCGCGACGACGACCAGGAACGTGCCGACCGGACCGGCAGGCGCTCGCCCGCCCGTATCGGACGATGCGACAAGCTCATCAAGCTCTTGCTGACTAAGTCCGCCCTTGCCCGCCGCTTCATTCTCGACAGCGGCTGCCTCGAATTGCTTATCGTCGCTCATGCCGGTGTCCCCGCTGGCTATGTGGCTCCGGGCGGCGCGTGTTTTGGGCTTGTCGCGTCGCGGAAGGGGTGGCCCGCCGAAGCGGACCGCCCGAATGTCAAAGCGTGGGCAAGATCACTCGATCCAGCCGCGCTCTCGGTAATATTGCTCGGCGCCCGGATGCAGCGGGGCACTCAGACCGTCGGCGATCATCTCCTCCTCGGTCAGGTTGGCAAAGGCCGGATGCAGTCCCTTGAAGCGGTCGAAATTCTCGAACACGGCCTGCACGACGGTGTAGACCACGTCGTCTTCCACATCGGCCGAGGTGACGAAGGTGGCTTTCACGCCGAAGGTCTGCACGTCTTCGTCGTTGCCCTTGTACAACCCGCCCGGAATGGTGGCTGCCGCATAATACGGGTTATCGGCCACGAGCTGTTCGATGGCGTCGCCGGTCACGCTGACCAATTTCGCATCGACGGTCGAGGTGGCTTCCTGGATCGACCCATTGGGGTGACCCACGGTGTAGATGATCGCATCCACCTTGTTGTCGCCCAGCGCGGCCGATTGCTCGGCCGGCTTCAATTCCGAGGCCAGCGCGAAATCGTCGGACGTCCGGCCCATGGCGTCCAGCACCACATCCATGGTCGCCCGCTGGCCCGAGCCCGGATTGCCCACGTTCACGCGCTTGCCGAACAGATCGTCGAACGTGGCGATCTCGGAATCAGCGCGTGCGACCACGGTGAAGGGCTCACCATGGACCGAGAAGACGGCCCGAAGATTGTCATAGCCGTCGCCCTCGAACTCGGACGACCCGTTATAGGCGTGGAACTGCCAATCGGATTGGGCCACGCCCATATCCATGTCGCCAGCCTTGATCGCATTGATGTTGGCGATCGACCCACCTGTCGACGGCGCGGTGCACTTCAAGCCGTGATCGGCGGAACCGCGGTTCACCAGGCGGCAGATCGACTGACCGACCACAAAGTAGACGCCGGTCTGTCCCCCCGTGCCGATCGTGATGAATCGTTCCTGTGCCATGGCGGCCTGTCCGACCGTCATCGCGGCCGAAACGAGTGCTGCAGTCTTCAAGATCTTCATTGTCAACTCCCTCTTGGTAACTCTGTCTGATCCGGCCAACGCGCCGTCAGTTGGACCTTCGAGCCTACGATGCTCGAAACGAAGAAAGCAAATTTCAGAATGTCGGCGGCGTGCAGGCACTGATGACCTGGCAAGGTGCGTCTCCGATATTCCGAAATCTGTGGGGCAGCCGGCTATC
>JBCCCB010000210.1:0-7285 GCA_039033775.1 Pseudomonadota bacterium
GCGCGACGGCTTGCTGGCCCAAGGCATCGCCTGCGATCCGCCCGAAGCGAACTTCGTCCTGGCCCGCTTCGCCGATGAAGCAGAGGCGCGCGATTGCGACGCCTTTCTGAAAGGGCAGGGCATCATCGTCCGGCATGTGGCGGCCTATGGCTTGCCCCATTGCCTGCGCATGAGCGTGGGAACCGACGCCGGGGTCGACCGGCTGCTGGCCGCCGTCGCGACCTGGCGGGCTCGGCCGTGACGGCACCGATTTATGATCGCGTCGCGCTGATCGGCCTGGGCCTTATCGCCGGGTCCATGGGCCTGCGCATGCGCCGGGACGGGCTGGCGGCCGAGATCGTGGGCACCGCCCGCACGGCCGAAACACGCCAGGTGGCCCAGGATCTGGGCTTGTGCCACCGGGTGGTGCCGACGCCCGCGGCCGCCGTGAAGGGGGCCGATCTGGTGGTGCTCTGCGTCCCCGTTGGGGCCATGGCTGCCGTGGCGGCCGAGATCGCGCCGTTCCTGAAGCCGGGGGCCACGATCAGCGATGTGGGCTCGGTCAAGCGCGAGGTCATCGCCGCGATCGCGCCGCATCTGCCCGACGGCGTCCATTTCATCCCCGCCCATCCCGTGGCCGGGACCGAGCATTCCGGCCCGCGCGCCGGCTTCCCCGAACTCTTCGACAATCGCTGGTGCCTGCTGACCCCCGATGGCGCCGATCCGGCGGCGACGGACCGGCTGACGCGGCTCTGGCGGGCCATGGGGTCGAATGTGGACGTCATGGACCCCGATCATCACGACCTGGTCCTTGCGGTGACGTCCCATGCGCCGCACCTGATCGCCTATACCATGGTCGGCGTGGCCGACGACCTGCGGCGCGTGACCGACAGCGAAGTCATCAAATATTCGGCGGCGGGGTTCCGGGACTTCACGCGGATCGCCGCCAGCGACCCGACCATGTGGCGCGACGTGTTCTTGACGAACAAGGACGCCACGCTGGAAATCCTGGGACGCTTCACCGAGGAGCTGTTTGCCCTGCAACGGGCGATCCGAACGGGGGATGGAGACATGTTGTTCGACTATTTCACGCGGACCCGGGCGATCCGGCGCGGCATCATCGAGGCGGGGCAAGACACGGATGCCCCCGATTTCGGCCGCGTCCTGAGCACGCGCGAGGGCAGGGATACATGAGAGCCGCGCTTCTGATCGCCGTCCTGGCCCTGCCGGTCGCCGCGGAACAGCGGCCCGTGCCGCGCCCCGAGGCCCCTGTCGTGACCCTGTCGACCCGCGGCGCGATCGCCGTGGCGCCCGAGATGGCGGCCCCGGCCCGGACAGCCCGGCCCGTGCCCCGGCTGGCGCCCGAAACGGCGAAGGCGCGCGCCATGGCCCATGCGCTGCGCGATCCGCTGCCGGTGATCGACACCGCAGGTCTGCCGATGCAGTCTGCCCGTCCGGACCTGCGTCCCGAAGACCTGCTGATCCTGGCGTCGGGCGCCCGCCCCCGGCCGCTGGACGACCAAGGGCCAGGCATCTGCGGGCGCGCCTCGCTGCGCGGTGAAACCATTGCGCCGGTCGAGGGACGGGGCGCCTGCGGCATCCCCGAAGCCGTGCGGATCACATCGGCCTCGGGCCTGGGGCTCAGCCGTCCGGCCCGGATGGATTGCGGCACGGCCCGCGCCCTGGACGATTGGGTGCGCGACGGGGTCATTCCCAGCGTGGGGGGGCGTGGCGGTGGCGCCGTCGCGTTGCAGGTTGCGGCCGGCTATGCCTGCCGCACGCGCAACAGCCAACGCGGCGCCCGGATCAGCGAACACGGTAAGGGGCGGGCCATCGACATCTCGGCGATCCGCCTGGCGGACGGATCCGACCTGAACGTGCTGCGCGACTGGGGCAGCGGGATCGAAGGCCGCATCCTGCGCGATCTGTGGCGGGCCGCCTGCGGGCCGTTCGGCACGGTGCTGGGCCCGGAAAGCGACCGGTTCCACCAGGACCATTTCCATTTCGACACGGCCAGCTATCGAAGCGGGCCCTTCTGCCGCTAAAAACTGGCGAGGATCGGCCGGTGGTTCCAATTCCGGCGATCCGTTGCCACAGGGGCGGCGGCGCACCGCCTCTTTTGATGTGTTTGTGATTGCACCTCGCCCGATAACCGTTGGCTCGGTTTGAAGGCGACGGCCCCGGCCACACCGCGGGTCTTGCACCAGATATCGATCAAAGGTCCTACCATGGCTACGTCTCCTGCTGATCTCTCCAGCCTCATTGATGCCGTCCTTGCTGATGAGGGCATTTCCTTTCGTGTATCCGCAGATGACCAGGCGGATGCCGCCGCGGCTGCGGCGCTGATGAATGAGGTCATCGCGACCGCTCTAACCGCCACGGGGGGGAACGATGACGGCCGGATCAGCCCGGACGATCTTGCCGCCGTGTCGCGCTATATCCGAAACGATGCGACGCTTTACGCGGATTTCGTAGAAGGGCATGGCAACGACGAAGGGGACGAGGAAACGGGCTTCCATCTGGTCCAGAACGATGGCGGCACGTCGCTGTTCCAGAACCGGCGTCTGGTGGATACGGTCATCGACGCGATTTACCATGTCGGGTTCAAGATCGTGGACGGCCGCTTCGAGAACGAGGACGGAAACCAGAACGAGCGGGTCGACGACGTGGCGGGCTGGCTGAACTGGTTCTTGAACGGCGAAAACGTCGTCTGGGGGTCCAGCGGAGACGACAATCTGAACTCGGGCACCTACTCGGTTTCCCTGGATGCGGCCGCATCGGAGGTCTTCGAAGCGGGTGCCGGCAACGACGCGATCTCGGCCGGGCGGGGCGATGACCGGGTCTTTGCGGGAAGCGGGAACGATCGCGCCTCGGGCGGCGACGGAAATGACACGATGTATGGCGGCATCGGCAACGATTCGCTCTGGGGAGAGGACGGCGCCGACCGGCTGAGCGGCAAGGCGGGCGATGACCACATGGGGGGCGGGCGTGGCAACGACCGATTGTTCGGGAATGACGGTAATGATCGGCTCAGCGGCAACGAGGGCAACGACACGATGTCGGGCGGAAAGGGCGACGACACCTTGTCCGGTGACGCCGGTCAGGATTCGATTGGTGGCGGTGGCGGCGCCGACAAGATCTACGGCGGTGACGACAACGATGAGCTCCGCGGCGGGAAAGGCGACGATGGGGTCCACGGCGGGATGGGCGACGATGCGGTTTCCGGGGACCGCGGCCATGACGGTGTTTGGGGTAACGAAGGGAACGATACCCTGCGCGGCGGTGCCGGAGACGACACAATGGGCGGAGGCGCCGGAAACGACCGCGTGATCGGTGGATCCGGGAACGACCGGATGGCAGGCGACGAAGGCGCAGACCGTCTTTCGGGCAGGGACGGCGAAGACACGATCTGGGGTGGTGACGGAGCAGACCGGATCGACGGCGGCAAAGGAAACGACAGCTTGGGTGGCGGCGCCGGAGGCGACCAGATCGCGGGCGGCGCTGGCGCGGACACCCTGCGCGGAGACGAGGGCGACGACCGGCTGGACGGCGATGACGGAGCCGACATCCTGACCGGCGGCGAGGGGTCCGACATCCATGTCGGTGGGGCTGGGGCCGACCTGATGCGCGATTGGGAAGAGGAGGAGGCAGTGGACATCTTCGTCTTCGCCGCGGGCGATGGCGGGGTCGCCGTGGGCACCTACGATGTGATCGAGGGGTTCACCAGCGGCACGGACCGTATCGACCTCAGTGCCTTTGGTGGCCTCGATTTCGTCGAGATCTTCTCGGGTGCCGGCGAAGTCAGGTTCGATGGGGACTTCGTCTTGGTCGATGCCGACGGCGATGCCGTCGCGGACATGGCCATCGAATTGCGGTGGGTCAACGAAGTGGTGGCCCAGGACTTTGTGCTCTGACTCTCTACCGCTCCGTCAGCTTCAGCTCGATCCGGCGATTGCGCGACCGCGCTTCGGGGGTCGATGCCGGGTCGACGGGGCGGTATTCCCCGAACCCCGTGGCGGCCAGGCGGAACGGCGGGACGCCCAGTTCTTCGACCATATAGCGGACCACCGATAGGGCACGGCCCTGGCTCAGCTCCCAATTGTCGGCATAGCGCCCGCCGCCCGTGACGGGGATGTCGTCGGTGTGGCCGTCCACGCGCAGCACCCAATCGGTGCCGTCGGGGATCTGGTCGGCCACGTCCAGGATCACCCGCGCCACCTGGGCGATCTGGGCCTGTCCCTCGGGCTGCAGCGTGACCTCGCCCACGTCGAACAGCACCTCCGACGAGAAGACGAAGCGGTCGCCCACGACTTCGACCCCGTCGCGGCCCTCCAGGACGTCCCGCAATTGCCGAAAGAAGCGCGACTGGAAGCGTTCCAATTGCTCCGCCTCCGCCTCCAACCGGCGGCGCTCGGCCTCCTCCAGATCGGCGCGGGCCCGCTCCGACGCAGCGGCCCGGGCCAGGGCCGCGTTCAGATCGCTGCCCAGGCTCTCGATCCGGATCTGCGCCTCGGCTTCCTGGGCCTGGGACACGTCCAGCAAGCCCTGGAGGCTGTTCAACTGCGCCCGCAATTCCAGGATCTGGGCGTTCAGGGCGGCCGCCTCGCGCTGGGCGGCGATCCGGCTGTCGTCGATCTGCGACAGTTGCGTCTGCGCCTGGGCCAGCAGCAGGGATTGCCGCTCGACTTGGCTCAGCGCGTCATCGGCATCGCCTTCGGCCTGCAATTGCGCCGCAAGCGCGGCGGCCAGACGGTCGCGCAGCGAGCTTTCTTGGGCCTGGGCGTCGGCCAGCGCCTGGTTCAGGCGCGCCTGTAACTCGGAGCGCACGTCTTCCGCCGACGCCCGGTCCGCGTCCCGCTCGGCTTCCAGCGTGGCGATCCGGGCGCGCAGGTCGACCTCGGTCTCCTCGGCCTCGGTCCGCGCCGTATCCAGGGCCGCCAGCGAGGCAGCCAGGCGGTCCTCCATATCCACACCGTCGGCTTCGGCGGCTTGCAGGTCGGTCAACAGCTCGGCCAGCCGCGCCTCCAGGTCCGCCTGGGCGGCCTCGCCCTCGGCTGTGGCGGCCAGGGCCGCGTCGAGGCGGGCCTGCAATTGCAGGCGCACATCCTCGGCATCGGCGGCAGCATCGTCGCGGGCCGCGATCTCGGCTTCCAATTGGGCGATCTGGGCGCGTAGCGTTTCCCGGTCCGCCTGGGCTTCCTCGCGGGCCATCTGCAGATCGGCCAAGGTCCGGGCCAATTGCCCGTCCAAATCCGTGGCGTCGCCCCGCGCGCGGGTCAGGTCGGCCAACGCCTGAGCCAGGCGGGCGTCCAGATCGTCCCGCGTGGCCTGGGTTGCCGCCAGAAGCGTCAGCGTCTCCTCGGCCTGGCGCCGCTGCTCCTCCAGGGCCAGGGTCATCGCCGTCAGCTCGGCATCGGCCTCTTGCAGTCGCCGTCGCAAGGCTTCGGCGGCCGCGTTTTCCGCCAGGCGCGCGGCTTCCTCGTCCGACAGGGCCGTCTCGGCCTCTGTCAGACGGTTCCGCAACGCCTGCGCGGCCGCCGCTTCGGCCAGGCGCGCGGCCTCTTCCTGAGAAAGGGCCTCCGCCACCTCCGCCGCTTGGACCTCCAAGGCGGCGACCCGCGTCTCGGCGCCCTCCAGCGCGGCCAGCGTCTGGGCCAGAGACGCCTGGGCGGCCTGCGCCTCGGCCCGCTGCTCGGCCAGCAGGGCCTCGATGGCCTCGCGCTGGGCGGCGGCCAGGCGGGCGGCCTCGGCCTGGCTGTCGATCTCGTCGCGGGCCGAGGCCAGGGCCAGTTGCAGCGCCTCGCGTTCGTCGATGACGCGGGCCAATTCGCCCTGGGCCGTGGTCAACTGCCCTTCCAGCGCGTCCCGCTCCCCCTCGGTCGCCGTCAGCGACGCGGTCAGCCGGTCCCGATCCGCCAGCAGACCGGCCACCTGGTCTTCGAACGACGCGACCCGGGCGGTCAGATCGTCCCGCTGGGCCGATAGGGTGGCGATCAGGGCGGTCTGCGTGTCCCGTTCCGCCGCCAGGGCCGACACGTCGCCTTCCAAATCCGAGACCCGCTGCCGCTCCAATCCCAATGCCTCGGCCAGGGACGCGACCTGCGTACCCAATTCGTCCAATTCGTTGCCTTGGTCGGCGATGGTCTCCGACAGGACGAATTGTACGATCATGAAGATCGACAGAACGAACATCAGCACCAGCAGCAGCGCCGTCATCGCGTCCACGAAGCCCGGCCACACATTGGCCGTGAAGCGCTGTCCCGACCGGCGGACGAAGGCCATCTAGCCGTCTCCCTGCGCGGACCCGCCTTGCGACGCCTGCACGTTGCGGTTCAACTGCCGCAGCGTCCGCGTCAGAGCGCCGAGATCGCCGCGCAGGTCGTCGATGCTGGCTTGGCGGCCCTGCTGCAACTCCTCGAAGACCTTCAGAAGCTGCACGTCGATGGACCGCAGGCGCATGCGGCTTTCCGCGTCCAGCCCGTCGCTTCCGCCATTGCTGCCGCGCATCACTTCGACGATGTGTTCCTGCCCCTCGGCCACCCGGTTCAGGGCCTCGGCCGCGCCGCCCCCCGTCTCCATCCGCTGGGCCATGATGGTCAGCGCTTCCGACAGCGTGCTCAACCGCGCGTCCGAGGCAAGCCGACCGGCTTCGGCCTTCTGGAACATGTCCTGCAAGGTTTCCATCTGGTAGTTCATATGGTCCAGAACGGCGGCCAGGGAATATTGGTCGATGGTTTCTTCGCCGCTGTCGCCCACCAGGCCGACGCGGGTGATCGAGGACAGCCAATCCTCCATCTCGCGATAGAAGCGGTTCTGGCCATGGCCCGCGAACAATTCCAGCAATCCGACGACCAGCGATCCCGCCAGGCCCAGCAGCGACGACGCGAAGGCCGTGCCCATGCCGGCCAGTTGGTCTTCCAGCCCCCCGATCAGGCGCGAGAACACGGCAAGTCCGCCCTCGTCACCTTCGGGGTTCAGATTGCGGATCGTGTCGACCACGGCCGGAACCGTGGTCGCCAGGCCCCAGAACGTGCCGAGCAGGCCCAGGAAGATCAGCGTGTTGACGATATAGCGCGTGATGTCCCGCGCTTCCTCCATCCGGGCACCGACCGAATCCAGGATCGACCGGGACGACGAGGCCGAGATTTGGCTGCGCTGCGACCGTGCCCTGAGCATCGCCGCCAGTGGCGCCATCATGCCGGGCGGACGGGTCATGTCGTGGCCCAACCGCCGTTCGGCGAAGCCCTCGATCCAGGACACCGACGAAAACAACTGGAAGACCTGCGCGAAGCAGGCGATCACGCCC
>JBCCCB010000211.1:0-7240 GCA_039033775.1 Pseudomonadota bacterium
CCCTCATCACCGTCGGGCCGCTGTTGCGGGATGCCATCGCATCGCCACTGGGCTTGGGCAATTCGGCCTCTTCGGTGATGACGGCCGGCCTGGTCATGGGGGTCATGCTGATCCCATTCGTATCGTCGCTGTCGGACGACATCATCAACGCCGTGCCGCAGGCCATGCGTGACGGGTCTCTGGGTTTGGGTGCGACGCAGTCCGAGACCATCAAGCAAGTCATCGTGCCAGCGGCTTTGCCCGGCATCGTCGGTGCCGTCCTTCTGGCGGCGTCGCGTGCGATTGGGGAAACCATGATCGTGGTGCTGGGGGCAGGGGCCGCGGCCAGGCTGGACCTGAATCCGTTCGAGGCGATGACCACGGTGACCGTCAAGATCGTCTCGCAGCTCACCGGGGACACCGATTTCTCATCGCCGGAGACGCTGGTGGCCTTCGCGCTCGGACTGACGCTCTTCGTGATTACGTTGGGCCTGAACATCCTGGCGCTTTATATCGTTCGCAGATACCGGGAGCAGTACGAATGACCGACGCGACCGCATCTTCCGCCGGGGCCGGCAAGGGGTCCCTGATCGAACAGGACGATCGGACGACGAAGCGCAACGCGGCCGAAAAGCGTTTCCGGCTCTATGGGTTGGTCGCCGTCTGTACCGGTATCCTGATGCTCGTCCTGCTTTTGACGTCGATCTTGTCGAACGGGCTGTCCGCGTTCCGTCAGACGACCATCGACGTGGTCGTCGAACTGTCGGAGGAGCGGCTCGATCCGTCCGGGACCCGTAACGTCGACGAGATGTCCCGCGTGACCACCTTCGGATACGCACCTCTACTGCGAGATGGGTTGATCACCACTCTGACCGAGGCGGGGATCGAAACCGAGCTGTCGGACAGCGATATCGCCGATCTGGTGTCGGATGAAAGCGTCGCTCAGTTGCGGAATTTCGTCTTGGCCAACCCGGACCTTGTGGGCCAGACCGTCCCCGTGGAGGTCCTGGCATCTGGCCGGATCGACGGGTTCTTCAAGGGCCGCGTGACCTACGAGACGGCGGAGTTGGATACCAACATCTCGCCGGAACAGTTGCAGCTTGCCGAGGCGTTAAAGGAAAGCGACCTTCTGGAGACCGGGTTCAACTGGCGGTTCTTCACCGCGCCCGACGCGTCAACCACGCGGCCCGAGGCGGCGGGGCTGGGCGTGGCGATCCTGGGGTCGCTCTATATGATGCTGATCGTGCTGGCCCTGGCTCTGCCCATCGGCGTGGCGGCGTCGATCTACCTGGAGGAATTCGCGCCCCAGAACCGGTTCACCGACCTGATCGAGGTCAACATCGCGAATCTGGCGGCCGTGCCGTCCATCGTCTTCGGTATCCTGGGCCTGGCGATCTTCATCAACTTCGCGGGCCTGCCCCAATCAGCGCCCATCGTTGGCGGTCTGGTCCTCACCCTCATGACCCTTCCGACCATCATTATCTCGACCCGTGCATCCCTGAAATCCGTTCCGCCGTCGATACGGGACGCGGCCCTGGGCATCGGCGCCTCGAAAATGCAGTCCGTCTTCCACCACGTCCTGCCGCTGGCTATGCCCGGCATCCTGACGGGCACCATCATCGGTCTGGCCCAAGCCCTGGGCGAGACGGCGCCGCTTCTGCTGATCGGCATGGTCGCGTTCGTGCGGGAATACCCGGACGCCCCGTGGGACGGCGGCCTGTTCGACCCGGCAACGGCTTTGCCCGTACAGATCTACAATTTCACCCAGCGGTCGGATCCGGCCTTCGTGGAGCGGGCGTCGGGTGCGATCATTGTCTTGCTGGTCTTCCTGCTATTGATGAACCTGACGGCGATCTTCCTGCGCCGCCGGTTCGAGCGCCGTTGGTGAGAGAGGTCACACCATGAACGATATGCGACTGACGGAGAGAACCGTGGGCACCAACACGACCAAGATCACTGCCCGCAAGGTGCAAGTTTATTACGGCGACAACCACGCCATCAAAGACGTGGATGTCGACATCGCCGACAAGACGGTGACGGCATTCATTGGCCCGTCCGGCTGCGGCAAGTCCACCTTCCTACGCTGCATCAACCGGATGAACGACACGATCCCGGTCGCGCGCATGGAAGGCGTGATTCAGATCGACGGCGAGGACATCTACGACAAGCGTGTCGACCCGGTGCAGTTGCGCGCCAAGGTCGGAATGGTGTTTCAGAAGCCGAACCCGTTCCCCAAGTCGATCTACGACAACGTGGCCTACGGCCCCCGCATCCATGGCCTGGCCAAGGACAAGACGGATCTGGACGAGATCGTGGAGACATCCTTGCGCCGCGCCGCGCTTTGGAACGAGGCCAAGGACCGCCTGACCGAACCGGGCACCGGCCTATCGGGCGGCCAGCAGCAGCGTCTGTGCATCGCCCGCGCCGTCGCCACGTCGCCCGAGGTGCTGCTGATGGACGAGCCATGCTCGGCCCTTGATCCGATCGCGACCGACCAGATCGAGAACCTGATCCACGAACTGCGCGCCAGCTATAGCGTGGTGATCGTGACCCATTCCATGTCCCAGGCCAGCCGCGTCAGCCAGAAGACCGCCTACTTCCATCTGGGCGAACTGGTCGAATACGGCGATACCGGCGATATCTTCACCAACCCCAAGGACGAGCGGACGGAGAACTATATCACCGGCCGCATCGGGTGAGTTTGAACATCATGAACGCGACACCGCATATCTCCGCTGCCTTCGACCGGGATCTCGAAGCGATCCAGGCCATGATCATGAAGATGGGCGGCCGGGTCGAGGACGCCATCGAGAAAGCGACCCTGGCGCTGGTCGAATCCGATGCCGATCTGGCCGACAGGGTGCGCCAGGGCGACGGCGTCATCGACGACATGGAGCATCAGGTCAACGAAGAGGCGGCCCGGGTGATCGCCCTGCGTCAGCCCATCGCGGGCGACCTTCGGACCGTCCTGACGGTCTTCCGGATATCCGCCGCGTTGGAGCGGATCGGCGACTACGCGAAGAACATGGCGAAACGCTCTGAAATTCTTATGGAATTGCATCCGGTAGACGGCGGAACCGCATCGCTGAAGCGCATGTCTCGGGCGGTTCAGCTGATGCTGAAGGACGCGCTGGACGCTTATATCCAGCGCGACGTCGACCTGGCCCGGGATATCCGGGCCAGGGACGAGGAGGTCGACCAGATGTATAATGGGCTCTTCCGGGAATATCTGACCCATATGATGGAAGATCCGCGGAACATCACCGCCTGCATGCACCTGCATTTCATGGCCAAGAACATCGAACGCATGGGCGATCTGGTGACCGGTATCGCCGAGCAGGTGGTCTATCTGGTCACCGGCGAATTGCCCGATGACGACCGGGCCAAAGCGGATCGTACCAGTTCGACCGATGGCGGCGTGGTGAGCTAAGATGGGCGCGCAACCCGCTGTCTTGGTGGTGGAAGACGAGGCCCCCCAGCGGGAGGTTCTGGTCTACAACCTGGAAGCCGAAGGCTACCATGTCGCGCAAGCGACGTCGGGCGATGCTGCTCTGGACTTGGCGCGCGAGGACACGCCCGATCTGATCTTGCTCGATTGGATGCTGCCCGAAGTATCCGGGATCGAGGTCTGCCGGCGCCTCAAATCGCGGAGCGAGACGCGCAACATTCCCGTCATCATGATCTCGGCCCGGTCCGAGGAAGTGGACCGGGTGCGAGGGCTGGAAACGGGCGCCGACGATTACGTGGTGAAGCCCTATTCGGTGGTCGAGCTGATGGCCCGTATCCGAACCCAACTGCGCCGCGTGCGCCCGGCTTCGGTGGGCGAGCGTCTGGAATTCGGCGATGTGGCCGTCGATACGGCCGAACATCGGGTGTTCCGGGACGGCAAGGAGCTGCATCTCGGCCCGACCGAGTTTCGGTTGCTGACGACCTTCATGGAACGGCCCGGCCGCGTCTGGTCCCGTGACCAGCTTCTGGATCGGGTCTGGGGCAGGGACATCTATGTCGATAGCCGCACGGTCGATGTCCATGTGGGACGCCTGCGTAAGGCGCTTCGGGCCGCCACCGGCACGGATGACCCGATCCGGACGGTTCGCGGCGCGGGCTACGCGCTGGGCTGACCGCCGCGCGGGCGCAAAAGGCCCGTCAGAACATCGTCCCTAGTGACGCGCCCGATGGTCTTGCCATTGCGCGTTACCGTCACCGGTCCCTGTTCGACAAGCGTCCGCATGACGTCGGATAGCGGCGCGTCATGGGGCAGGGGCAGGCCCAGGGCGGCGGCCGCGCCATCGACGGGGGACATGACGTCGGCGGCGACCAGCACCGAAAGCGGGTTCATATGGGCCACGAAGTCCGCCACATACTCACTGGCCGGAACGCCGATAATCTCCTGCGGGGTGCCGCATTGCACGATGCGCCCACCCTCCATGATGGCGATGCGATTGCCGATCTTGAAGGCTTCATCCAGATCGTGGCTCACGAAGATGATCGTGCGTTTCAGACGTGCCTGAAGTTCGAGAAGTTCGTCTTGTAACCTATTGCGGATCAACGGATCCAGCGCGCTGAACGGCTCGTCCATCAGCAGGATCGGAGCTTCGGTGACGAAGGCGCGAGCCAGCCCGACACGTTGCTGCATGCCGCCCGACAGCTCGTCGACACGGCGATCCGCCCAGGCCTCCAGACCCACCAGCGACAATTGCGCGTCGACGCGGGCGGTGATCTCCGGGGCCGGCATGCCGCCCAGTTCCAGGCCCAATCCGACATTGTCCCGGACCGACCGCCACGGCAGCAGGCCGAATTGCTGAAAGACCATAGCAATCTGATTGAGACGCAAGGACCGCAATGTCTGCGCATCCGCCTCGGTCACATTGCGCATGCTCTGACCGTCATGGACATGAACCGCGCCGCGCACCACGGGGTTCAGGCCGTTGACTGCGCGCAGCAACGTGGACTTTCCCGACCCCGACAACCCCATCAGCACCAGGATCTCGCCCTCGGCCACGTCCAGGCTGCAATCATGGACCCCGAGGATTTGGCCGGTGGCATCCTGGATCTCGGCCCGGCTCTGACCGGCATCCATCAGGGGCAGGGCGGCTTCGGGCCGGTCGCCAAACACGATCGAGACGGCGTCGAAGCGAACCAAGCTCATTTGTCGGCCCCGCGGCCCAGCATCCGGTCCAACATGATCGCCACCACGACGATGACGATCCCGCTCTCGAAGCCGAGGGAGGTGTTCACTTGGTTCAAGGCCCGCACCACCGGCACGCCCAACCCATCGGCGCCCACCAGGGCCGCGATCACGACCATCGACAGCGACAGCATGATCGTCTGGGTCAGACCTGCCATGATCTGGGGCAGGGCGTAGGGCAACTCGACCTTCCAGAGCACTTGGCGTGGCGTTGCACCAAAGGCGCGGGCCGCTTCCAGAAGCGGCAGCGGGGTCGAGGCCACGCCCAGGGCCGTCAGCCGGATCGGAGCGGGCAGGACGAAGATCACCGTGGCGATCAGGCCCGGCACCATGCCGATGCCGAAGAACACGATGGCCGGGATCAGATAGACGAACGTCGGCAGCGTCTGCATCAGGTCCAAGACGGGGCGGATCGCTGCCAGCAAGCTCGGCCGATGGGCGGCCGCGATGCCGATGGGTACGCCGATGCCCATGCAGACGAGACAGGCCGACAGAACCAACGTCAGGCTTTCGGTGGTTTCCTCCCAATAGCCTTGGTTCAGAATGAATAGGAAGCCGGCAGCCACCAGCAAACACGGCTTCCAGGACCGGCGCAGAATCCAGGTGAGTGCCACGAAAGCGGTGACGATCAAAAGGGGATGGGGGGTCTGCAGGACCCAGAGGATCGCGTCGATCACAGCTTCCAGCGCGAAGGCCAAGGCATCGAATGCGGGCGAGAAATTGTCCTGCAACCAGTCGAAGGCCGCCGCCGCGGCCTGACCGACGGGAAGCTTATTTTCCGTGAGCCACTCCATCCCCGGCGCGGCCCGGACGGCTTACTGAAGCGCTGCCGTCACGGCGGCCAGCGCGTCGTCCCCATCCTTGGTGGTCACGCCCGCCAGCCAACCGTCCAACACGCCCATATTGGCCGATAGCCAGGCTTCGGCCGCGTCGCGCGGGTCGGCGCCGTCATTGAGGATCGCGCCCATGATTTCGTTTTCCATGGCCAAGGTGAATTCCAGGTTCTGGAGCAGGCGCCCGACATTGGCGCATTCCTCCACGAAGCCCGCGCGCGTGTTGGTGTAGACCGTTGCGCCGCCCAGGTTGGGGCCGAAGAAGTCGTCACCGCCGGTCAGGTAGCCCATGTCGAAATTGGCGTTCATGGGATGCGGCTCCCAGCCGAGGAAGACGATCGGTTCGCCTCGGTCGGTCAGGCGGGCGACTTGGGCCAGCATGCCCTGTTCCGAGCTTTCGACCACCTCGAAGTCCGACAGACCGAACGCGTCCGAGTCGATCATCGACTGGATCAAGCGATTACCGTCATTGCCGGGCTCGATGCCATAGATCCGGCCATCCAATGCTTCTGCATGGGCTGCGATATCGGAAAAATCTTCTATTCCAATCTCTTGAGCGGCGGAATTCACAGCCAAGGTGTATTTCGCGCCCTCTAGGTTCGCGCGCACTGTATCGACCGTTCCATCTTCGCGATACGGCGCGATATCGGCTTCCATCGTCGGCATCCAGTTGCCCAAAAACACGTCCACATCACCTTGGGCCATCGACGTATACGTAACCGGAACAGACAGAACCTTGATATCCGTCTCGTATCCCAGCGCATCCAGGACCGCCGTCGTGGCGGCAGTGGTGGCAGTGATATCGGTCCAGCCGACATCGGAGAACACGATCTCTTCACAGGCAGCGTTGGCGGAAGCGGCTGATAGGGCCAGGGCGGACGCGGCGCTGAGGAAGCGGGTCATGGAGGGTCTCCGGATGTGTGTCACATTGCCGGGAAATAGATGCCAGGGGCGGCTTGGACGCAAGCCGAATAGCGGATGTAAGCGGCACGATGAACTGGGGTACCACAGTGATAACCAGGATTGTGATCAGGGATTTCATCAAATTTGATGGAAAGTCCCTTCTTAATCATGCGCCCATCGAAGGGCCGGGGCGGCGCTGGGACGGTGAAGCGCCCATCAAAAGGCTGGCGATCCGGCCCAGCGGCAGGCCGACCCGGCACCCCATCACCTCCCCGGACTACGTCGGGGTGCACACCTATCCGGCCTGGGAAGACAAGCCGATTGATGAAGGCTTGAG
>JBCCCB010000212.1:0-7125 GCA_039033775.1 Pseudomonadota bacterium
CGCTCGGAGGCCATCATGCCGAAGCTCTCGATCCCGTGGATCTTGCCCACCCCGATCGTCGTGTCGATGCCGGGCACGTAGACGCCGGGCTTGGCGACCACGACGGTGATGCCTTCGCGCGCGTTGGGGGCGCCGCAGATGATCTGCTTCACGCCCTCGTCGGTCTCAACCTGGCAGACACGCAGGCGGTCGGCATCGGGGTGCTTCTCGGCCGAGACCACCTTGCCGATGGTGAAGTCCCGAAGCCTCGCGCCGCGATCCTCGATCCCCTCGACCTCCAAGCCCAGATCGGTCAGGGCCTCGGCGATTTCGTCCACCGAGGCGTCGGTCTCCAGGTGGCGCTTCAGCCAGGACAGGGTGAATTTCATAGCTCGTGCCTCCGGGGATCGCGTCGCGCCCGCCTAGCGCATCACCGTCGGGGTTTGAAGACCGTTGGGGCTGGCGCTGGCGACTTCCGGATAGTGTCATCCTAGGGCTCGACCCGAGGATCTCGATCGGCCGGAGATCCTCGGGTCAAGCCCGAGGATGACGGGTCGGCTGGACCGGGCGTAGACCACCCGAGCCGCCATCCAAGGCGAACACGATCCGCCGGACCCTGACCGGATGGCCGACGAGGATGTCGTCTTCCTCGCCCCGATCGACGCCCCCACGGGCCGCGTAGAAGCGCCGGGCGCCTTGGTTGCGGGCCAGAACGGTCAGGGTGCTGCGGTCGAAACCCGCCTCGGCCAGGGCCGCGTTCATGGCGGTGAGGAGCCGGCCGCCCCACCCGCCGCCGCGAAGCTCGGGATGGACGTGGAGGTTGTCGATCAGCGGCAGCCTGTCTGTTCGCAGCGGTGGCTCGTCCGTCGGCGAAGCGGGCGTCCGGCCGGTCAGGGCACAGGCGAACCCGATGATGCCGTCCGCCTCGGCGACCAGGGTCACCTGCCCGTTCCGAAAGGCCCGCGTGGCCCATTTCTCCGCCAGATAACCCGGCAGCACGTCCCGCAGCACCGGCTCCGGCAACTCGATCCCGTAGCTCGCCTGCCAGGAGACCAGGTGCAGTGCGACGATGGCATCGCGGTCGGCCTCGGTCGCGGGGCGGATCATGCCGGTCGCACCAGGTCGCCGAGCGCCATCTCGCCCGGCGTCACCACCTCGGCATACCAGCCGCCATGGTGGCGGACCGCCTGATAGCCGCCGGGGCCCAGCTCCTCCTCCATGCGCGAACAGGGCGGACAGGGTCCCCAGATATGCAGGACGGCCGATCCCACGGCCACGTCCCGCTTGCGCAACGCGGCCAGGTTGATCCCCGAGACGACCAGGTTCCGCCGCAACCGCCCCGGCGTGGCCTCGACGTCGCAAAGCGCTGAGATCACCGGCAGATGCTCGGCCTGGATCAGGGTCACCGCCCGCTTGCCGGCCCGTGCGTGATCGCCCTCCAACCCGTCCACCGTCACCGCGACGCGCCCCGCAGCGATGAGCGCCAATCGGCGCGAAGAGCGGATCCCGATCCAATCCACCACGCCGTCCCGGATCTGGGTCTCCATCAGATCGCGCACCGACCTCACCGCCCGAAGACCGCGTCCAAAAGCGACGTTAATTCCCGCGCATCGGTCGCGTCGAACGCGTCCGGCCGGTCGCTGTCGATATCGAGCACGGCGATCAGGTCCCCGGTCCCATCGTGAACCGGCAGCACGATTTCCGACCGAGTCGAGGAGGCACAGGCGATATGCCCCGGAAACGCCTCCACATCCGGGACCAATTGCACCTCGCCCGTCCGCGCGCAGGCGCCGCAGACACCCCGCTCGAACGGGATCTGCAGGCAGCCATGCCCACCCTGATACGGCCCGATCTTCAGCAAGCCCGGCGCGGTCACCCGGTAGAACCCGGTCCAGTCGAACCGGTCGTCGGCGTGATGCAGCTCGCAGGCCATCGTGGCCATCAAGGCGATCACGTCGTCTTCGCCTTCGGTCAGCGAAACCAGGGTTTTCGAGATCTCGGAATAATCGATGGACGGCATGCCACGTCTTCTTGGTTCAAATGTCTTCGGGGGTTTCTCAAGGGGGCAGACGGCCCCCTTGAGCGGGGGGTCCGGGGGGCTGGTCCCCCGGGCTCCGCCCTTAACCTCTCTCGATGGCGACGGCCGTCCCCTCGCCTCCGCCGATACAGATCGCCGCGACCCCGCGCTTGACGTCCCGCGCCTCCATGGCCGCCAGCAAGGTCACCATGATCCGCGCGCCCGATGCCCCGATCGGGTGGCCCAGCGCGCAAGCGCCGCCGTTCACGTTCACCCCATCAGGCGACAGCCCCATCTCGTGCATGAACGCCATCGGGACCACGGCGAAGGCCTCGTTCACCTCCCACAGGTCCACATCGGCCACGGACCAGCCGATCCGCTCCAACAGCTTCTTGGCCGCCGGCACCGGCGCGGTCGTGAACAGGCCCGGCGCTTGGGCGTGGGAGGCATGGCCCACGACACGCGCCCGCACCGACAGCCCGTCGGCCTCGGCCACCGCGCCCGAGGCCATGACCAACGCCGCCGCCCCGTCCGAGATCGAGGAGGAGTTGGCCGCCGTCACCGTGCCGCCGTCCCGGAAGGCGGGCTTCAGATGGGGGATCTTGTCGGGCCGGGCGGTGCCGGGTTGCTCATCCTGAGCGACGACGCTCTCCCCCTTACGCGTCTTCACGGTATAGGCCGCCACCTCGCCGTCGAACGCGCCGGACCCGATGGCCGCCTGCGCGCGGCTGAGCGACCGCAGGGCGTAGTCGTCCTGCGCCTCGCGGGTGAATTGATAGGCCTCGGCGCAATCCTCGGCGAAGGCGCCCATCAAGCGGCCCTTGTCATAGGCGTCTTCCAGGCCGTCCAGGAACATGTGGTCCACGGCCTGTCCATGGCCCAGCCGCGCCCCGCCGCGCATGCCCGGCAGCAGGTAGGGCGCATTCGTCATGCTCTCCATGCCGCCCGCGACCATGATGCCGGTCCGCCCCAGGGCGATCTGGTCATGGGCCATCATCGCCGCCTTCATGCCCGAGCCGCACATCTTGTTGAGCGTCGTGGCCGGCACCTCTTCGCCCAGGCCGGCGGCGAAGCCCGCCTGCCGCGCCGGGGCCTGGCCCTGACCGGCGGGCAAAACACAGCCCATCAGGACCTCTTCGACGCGGGTCGGCGCCACGCCGGCATCGGCCAAGGCCGCGGCGATGGCCGCCCCGCCCAGATCGGCCGCCGTCGCGCCCGACAGCGCGCCCTGGAACCCGCCCATGGGGGTCCGCTTGGCGCCCGCGATCACCACCTGTTCCATATCCGGTCCTTACCCTTTGGTAACGTCTTGGCCCTAGCTTGCCAGCCAGAGGCCGCCGATGCCAGCCGCCAAACCGCACGAGGATTCCATGGAAATTGAAAGCCGCATCCAGGACGATGTCCTGATCCTGACCCCCAAGACGGAACGCCTGGACGCCAATTGCACGGTGGTCTTCAAGGAAAAGATGCACGCGCTGTCGGTCACCCATCGCGGGCGGGTCCGATTGGACATGGCCGGCATTCAATTCCTGGACAGCAGCGGGCTGGGCGCCTTGGTGGCCGCCATGAAGGCCCTCGGCCAGGGTCGGCGGTTGGAGCTTGCCAATTGCACACAGCCGGTGATGCGCGTGCTGACATTGACGCGGATGGACCGGGTCTTCGTGATCTGCGACTCGGACGCCCCGTCCCAGGGAACGGCTGCGTGACGGCGACACGCCAGCCGCTTGAGGATGACGACCGCGTGCCGATGGCGGATGGGACCGCGCCCCGACCGGCTGGGCCGGGGGACCCGATCCAGCCCCGATCCCTCTCTTGCCGGATCGGCGCGACCGCGCAGGATGTCAGTACCTTCCTGGCGGACTTCACGAATGCGACCACGGCATGGCCACCGGACGAGGCGGTCCTGGACGACGCGGCCATCCTGCTGGGTGAGTTTCTCAACAACGTCGTCGAACACGGTGAGGCGGGTCCGGCCGCGGAGATCCAGATCGACGTGACGCTGGACGCCAGCCATCTGCGGATCGCCACGAAGGATAGCGGCGCGCCGTTGCCCGCCACATGCCTCGCCGATGCCGCACTGCCCGAGGCGGGGGGACGGATCGACGATCTGCCCGAAGGTGGGTTCGGATGGTTCATCATCCATCAGATCGCCTCGGACATTGCCTATGAGCGGGTCGACGGCCGGAACTGCCTGGCCTTCTCGATCCCGACCGGACCGGGCCAGATCCCCGCCCTGGACCAGGACCGGTAGGGTTGACCGGGCGACCACCGATCGCTGACTGGACGTCATGGGACCTGGCGGAGGGCTCGGGCATTGGCATCCGCCCACCCAAACCCTAGCGTCGCCGCACCATCGCTGCGGAGGCCCCATGCGCGACTTTCATCTTCCCGGCCGCTCGCCCGTCCTTGCGACCGACGGCATGTGTGCCACGTCCCATCCCCTGGCCGCGAAGGTTGCCCTGGACACCCTGACCCGGGGCGGCAACGCCGTGGACGCAGCCATGGCCGGCGCCATCCTGTTGGGTGTGTGCGAGCCGCAGATGACCGGCTTGGGCGGCGATTGCTTCGTTCTGCTGAAACCGGCCGGGTCCGACGACGTCCTGGCGCTGAACGGCTCGGGCCGGGCGCCCGCCGCCGCTTCGGCCCAGGCGCTGCGGGCCAAGGGGTTGAAGACCGTTCCCGTCGGATCGGCCCATTCGGTAACGATCCCGGGCGCCGTCGATGCGTTCTGCACCTTGTCAGAACAGCACGGCAAGCTGGGTCTGGCCGACGCTTTGGGCCCGGTGATCCCGTATTTCGAGACCGGCGTGCCCGTCGCGCCGCGCGTCGCCTTCGATTGGGTCCAGGCCGCGGCCACGCCGCAAGGCGCAGCCAAGGACATCTATCTGGTCGATGGCAAGGCCCCGGCCCCGGGAACCCGCTTCGCCCTGCCGGGCCAGGCCGAAGTTCTGCGCCGGATCGCCAAGGATGGCCGCGCCGCCTTCTATGAAGGTGACGTCGCGGATGACATGGTCGCGGCGCTCCGGGCGACCGGTGGCGTGCAAGATGCTGCTGACTTCGCCGCCGCGGCCAGCGATTGGGCGGACCCGATCTCCGGCCCCTATAAGGGCGTGGATTTGGTCGAGCATCCGCCCAACGGCCAAGGCGCGACGGCGATCCTGCTGGCGAACATCCTGTCGCATTTCGACATCGCCGCGCTGGATCCGCTGGGCGCCAAACGCGCCCATCTGGAGGCGGAGGCGGCCAAGCTTGCCTACGACGCCCGCGACCGCTTCATGGCCGATCCCGATCACGCGGCCCGGCTGGCGCATATGCTGGCGCCCGAGACGGCGGAGCGGTTGGCCGCCCTGATCCACCCCAAGCGCGCCATGGCCGCCGCTGCGCCGCTGTCCGAGGCGGTGCACAAGGACACGATTTATATCACGGTCGTGGATCGGGATCGTACGGCGGTGTCGCTGATCTATTCGATCTTCCATTCCTTCGGATCGGGGATCGCGTCCGAGAAGTTCGGCATCCTGCTGCAGAACCGCGGCGCGGGGTTCACCTTGGATCGATGGCACCCGAACGAATACGGACCCGGAAAGCGGCCGATGCACACGATCATCCCCGGCATGCTGCGCGAGGGCGGCCGCGTGACCATGCCGTTCGGCGTGATGGGCGGGCAATATCAATCGGCCGGCCATGTCCGCTTCCTGTCCAACATGGTGGATTTCGGCATGGATCCGCAGACCGCCATCGACGCCCCCCGAGCCTTCCCCGAAAACGGCGAATTGAAGGTGGAACGCGGCTATGGCGACGACGTGCGCACCGAGCTTTACGCGATGGGGCACAAGGTCGTGGTGCCGGAGACGGCCATCGGCGGGGCCCAGGCGATCCGGATCGACGAGAGCGGCTATCTGGAGGGCGCGAGCGATCCGCGGAAGGATGGCTGCGCGCTGGGCTATTGAGGATGCCGGTTACCGACCGGTAACCGGCTGATTTGTTTACGCTTCAATAAGACTTCACACCCGCTCGATGGCGAGCGCGATGCCCTGGCCGCCGCCGATGCACATGGTGATGAGCGCGCGTCGACCGCCGGTCCGTTCCAGCGCATAGAGGGCCTTGGTCGCGATGATCGCGCCGGTGGCGCCCACCGGATGGCCCAAGGCGATGGCGCCGCCATCGGGGTTCACGCGGGCGGGGTCGAGGCCCAGTTCCCGGGTCACGGCGAGGGCTTGGGCGGCGAAGGCTTCGTTGGATTCCACGATGTCGAAATCTTCGACCGCCAGGCCGGTGCGGTCCAGCAGCTTGCGCACGGCCGGGACGGGGCCGATGCCCATGACCTCGGGACGGACGCCCGCGACGGCATAGCCCAAGATGCGGGCGCGAGGCGTGAGGCCTTCGCGATCGGCGGCCTCGGCACGGGCCAGGACCAAGGCGGCGGCGCCATCGTTGATGCCCGACGCGTTGCCCGCGGTGACGCGGCCGTCTTTCTGGAAGACGGGGCGGAGCTTGGCCAGGTCGTCGGGCGTGGTGGGGCGGGGATGCTCGTCGGTCGCGAAGCTCACCTCCTCGCGACGGCGCTTGATGGTGACGGGGGTGATCTGGTTGTCGAAATGCCCGGCCTCGATGGCGGCGACGGCGCGCTGCTGGCTTTGCAGGGCGAAGGCATCCTGGTCGTCGCGCGAGACCTGGTGTTCGGCGGCGACGTTTTCCGCCGTCACGCCCATATGCCCGGTGCCGAAGGGGCAGTTGAGCGCGCCGAGCATCATGTCGAGGGCGCGGATATCGCCCATCTTGGCGCCTTTGCGGATGTCGGGAAGGATGTGGGGGCCGCGGGACATGCATTCGGCGCCGCCGACCAGGGCGAAGTCGGCCTCGCCCAATTGCAGGGCTTGGGCGCCGGAGACGATGGCCTGGACGCCCGAGCCGCAGAGGCGGTTGACGTTCATGGCCGGGACAGTGTCGGGGACGCCCGCTTGCATGGCCGCGACGCGGGACAGGTACATGTCGCGCGGCTCGGTATTGATGACGTGGCCGAAGGTGGTGGTGCCGATCTGCGCGGGGTCGATCCCGGCGCGGTCGATGGCGGCCTTGGCGGCTGTGGTGGCCAGGTCGATGGGCGGCGTGTCGGCGAGGCTGCCGCCGAA
>JBCCCB010000213.1:0-7095 GCA_039033775.1 Pseudomonadota bacterium
TGACCCTGGCCGAGACGGCCTCGGTCTTCGGCGAGATGCTCACCTTCCGCGCCATGCTGGACGGCGCCAAGGACGACGCCCAGCGCAAGGTCATGCTGGCCGGCAAGGTAGAAGACATGATCAACACGGTCGTCCGCCAGATCGCGTTCTACGATTTCGAGGTGAAGCTCCACGACGCCCGCCGCCAGGGCGAGCTGACGCCGTCGGACATCGACGCCCTCTGGATGTCCGTCCAAGCCGAGTCGCTGGGCCCCGTCTTCGAATTCATGGACGGCTACGAACACTTCTGGGCCTACATCCCCCACTTCGTCCACTCGCCCTTCTACGTCTACGCCTATGCCTTCGGCGACGGCTTGGTGAACGCACTCTATGCCGCCTACGAAGACGCCCCCGAGGGCTTCCAGGCGAAGTATTTCGACATGCTCCGCGCCGGCGGCTCCAAGCACCACAAGGAGCTTTTGGCCCCGTTCGGCCTGGACGCCTCGGACCCAGCGTTCTGGGACAAGGGGCTGAGCATGATCGAGGGGTTCATCGACCAGTTGGAGGCGATGGAGGGGTGACGATGCCGGAAACTGGCGCCACATCGACGTCGGCTTATTTGGATTTTTCGATCTTCTCAGAAACGAACCGCAGCCTCGGCCCCAGTGCAGCCGTAGGGTTTCTGGGCGACTATCTCTCCGAGCGGACCCCGAGCTTCGGACCTGCCCTCGAAAAGATAGAATTGACGGTCGCGCATAACGGGTCGATCAGCGACCATCGAGGCTTCCCGCCATTGGCACGGCAAGCCAGTGTAAGGTTTTTCGCCAAGGACCGTCGTTTGCGCATCGTCTGGATTGCGACATGGACATCCCCAGACGAGGCTTTCGGGGCATATCTGATAAACCTTACTTTGGAGCAGTGGCGGAAAGGCATTCTGGACTTAAAGGACGCACTGGATTGGGCCATTGGGAAGCGCATGCATCGCGAGCCCGGCTTCGACGACGCGGCCTTTTTGGCCTGGCTGCACGAGCAAGATTTCGGCGGCTTCACATCCGACGCCGAGCTCAGGAAAACGCTCACAGCGATCAGTGATCGCCGAAAGACGCGGCTTGAACGGCAGCGCGAAGAAGATCCATGGTCGGTCGTGTATGTCGATTGGGACTGCATGCATCCCGAAGCGCGCACCATCCTCGATCGGCCGGACGACTGGTCCGAAGGCTACGAATTCTCGCCCCACGGCAACGACACTGGGGCGGCCATCTTTGCCGATTGGGCGGCGTATGAGGGGCTTAGCCCGGCCGAGGCCGCCGGACATCTAGGCTGGCAACCCGGGGACGAAGCGACCGAGTTCTTCCGGGCCGACTGGCCCAAGATTAACCTCGCCTTGGCCTTCGGTTACATCAAGATACGTGGGCGATGTGATCCGGACCTCGCCGCCTCAGTCCGCCAAATCCTGGTCGACGAAATCGACCAAGCGCGCGAGCGAACATCTTGGCCCCACCGAGACGAGTACGTCGCCCGCATGTCCCGCTACGTCAGCATCTTGGATAGATTTGCTCTCTAGCCCTTAGGATGGGTTCCCACCCTATCGTCCCACTCCCAACCCATCACGGACGCGTCAGCCCCCATCGACATCCCGGCCGCAAGGACGATGTTTCCAGCTATCAAAGCCACCCTGGGAGAAGACAATGCCTATCACACGCCGCAGCTTTCTCTATCAAACCGCCTTCGGAACCGCCGCAGGCGCGGCTCTGATCGCGTCCCCCGCCCTCGCCGCCACGCCACCCGTCTATACCGACCGGCGCGGTACGGCCGTCGACGGCTCGGACGTCGTCGCCTATTTCACCCAAGGCGAGCCCGTCAAAGGTCGCCGGGACATCACCCATCAATGGAACGGCGCCACCTGGCGCTTCTCGACCGAAGAACACCGCGCCGCCTTCGCCGCCGCCCCCGAAGCCTATGCCCCGCAATATGGCGGCTATTGCGCCTGGGCCGTCAGCCAGGGCTACACCGCCTCCACCATCCCCGAGGCCTGGAAGATCGTGGATGGCAAGCTCTACCTGAACTATTCGCGCGGGGTGCAACGCCGCTGGGAAGTGGATATTCCAGCCCGGATCGCCGAAGCCGACGCGAACTGGCCCGCCGTCCTGACCTGACGCGCGATCTCGAAGACCGTCGGCCGCTCCGAGCGACCGCGACAAGAAAGGGCGGCCGAAGCCGCCCTTTTGTCATTACACCTTGCAAGACCCTTCGATCCCGCCGACCCGTCATTCCCCGCCGGGGATGAGCGCCTTACCACCCCGGTAGACCAGCTTGGTCGCGCCGACACCGGTCTGGACCACGGCGCGGGTCGTCACGGCGGCCGCATCGGCGGTGTTGTCGACGATCTGACCAGCCGAACAAGCGGACAGGGCGGCGACCAGGGGCAGGGCGATCAGCAAGGCAAACGATTTCATCGGTCTCTCCTCTCGCCGGGTCTCTCCTGCGGGGCTCGGCGCGGCGCCGCTCGATCCCGGTGGCGCGTCCTTGCGCCGTCGAGGAAGCTATACGGGAAGCCATAAAACAAGAAAAACGAATAATATTGGCGTTCGAAACGAGTTTTCGTAATGTATTGCCATGGACATCCAACTCATCCGCACCTTCCTCGCCGTGGCCGATACCGGTTCTTTCGTTTCCGCCTCCGCCCGGCTCTTCGTCACGCAATCCGCCGTCAGCCTGCGGGTCCAGCGGCTCGAAGACCAACTCGGCCGCACCCTCTTCGACCGCTCCCGCGCCGGCGCCGTCCTCACCACCGCCGGCTCCGCATTCGAACCCTATGCCCTCAGCCTCCTGCGCCTGTGGGAGGAGGCGCGCCAGCGCGTGGCCGTCCCCGATGGGTTCGACCGCACGCTCTCCATCGGCGCGCAATATTCGCTCTGGCCGCAACTGGGCTTCCGCTGGATGGACGCGCTGCGCCGCGCCGTGCCGGACCTGGCGCTCCGGGCCGAACTCGGCATGCCCGACCGCCTGACCCGATTCCTGATCGAAGGCCAGTGCCAGGCCACGCTCAGCTACACGCCCCAGACCCGTCCGGGCCTCACGATCGAGCCGGTGCTGGAGGACGAGTTGATCCTCTCTGCCGCTTGGCCCGATATCTCGGGCCCGGACGATCCCGACCTCGCCGCCGCCTACGTCTTCGCCGATTGGGGCCCGGAATTCGTCCAGGCCCACTTGACCGCCCTGCCCCATCTGGCGCCCGGTGGCGTCACACTGACGCTCGGGGCGCTGGGCGCCGATTACGTCGCCAATCGCCGGGCCGCCGCCTACATGCCCGCCCGCGCCATCCGCCGGCATCTCGACGACGGCCGGCTGCACCTCGTCCCCGACGCGCCGCGCTTCCCGTTCCCGGTCTGGGCCGCGTTCCGGGACGACCTGGACGCGGACCTGGCCGAAACCGCCCGCGCGACCCTCGCCGCCGCGGCCTCCCAGGCCGAGGCCGCCCAAGAGCGCATCTTGGCCGATCTGGCGCAGATCAGCGACGGCCAGTCCGTCGAGGTGATGGGCGAGCCGGCGCCCTAGCCGACCATCTCGGCCAGAACCGCATCCGGCCCCGACTTCGACGCCGGCTCGGGTCGCGCGATGGCGGGCGTCGCGCGGATGTGGAGGTCGTTCTCGGCGCAGTCCAGCATGAACGCCGCCAAGTCCCCCGTCCGCGTTCGGATTAGATCCTCGGGGATCACCTCGTCGAAGACCTGAAAGTCCCCCGACGCGGCCTCATTTAGCAGCCATCCCGGCCGTACCGCCGTCCAGCGGATGTCGTCGGTGGCCTTCAACCCCCGCTCCATCTTCGCCATGTCGTCGAAGATCGGCTTCAGGCCCAGCCGCGCCGCCGCCTCGAACCATATCGGACCCCGCGCCAGGGTCTCCACGAAGCTGGCCGAGATGGTGACGAACCGATCGACACCAGCCGCCCGCATGGCGGTCAGGATGTTCGGCGTCCCCTGTGAATGCAGCGGCGGTGGCGAGACCAGTGTCGACGGTCCGGCCTCGATCCCCACCGCATTCAAGACCGCGTCGATCCCGGCCATGTCGCCGCGCAGCGTCTCCGGGTCCAGGATGTCGCTTTCGACCCAATCCAGACCGTCGGCCTGCAAGGGCGGGCTCTCCAGGTCTGGCACCGACGCGCGCACCCGGTGCCCCGCCTCCAATGCCTGCCGAACAAGCCGGATACCGGTTGCGCCATCGGCGCCGTAGATCAACACATTCATGCGGGTCTCCCTCTTCGCCGGCCCAACCGTAGCCCCGCTCCCCCGGTTCCCCCCAGCGGCGTCATGCCCTACCTTGCGCCCCAACGGAGAGGAGAGTGCGATGCAGCTCTGGGTGGGTCTGGGCAATCCGGGCGCGAAATACGCGGACAACCGGCACAACGTGGGGTTCATGGTGCTCGACCGGATCGCCGGCGACCACGGCGCAACGCCCTGGCGGTCCAAGTTCCAGGCAGACCTGGCGGAACTCCGCTTCGGCTCAGAGAAGGTCCTGCTCCTGAAGCCGCAGACCTTCATGAACCTCTCCGGCCAAGCGGTGGGCGAGGCCATGCGCTTCCACAAGCTGGAGCCGGGTGACGTGACCGTCTTCCACGACGAACTCGACCTGGCCCCCGGCCGCACCAAGCTGAAACAGGGCGGCGGCCATGCGGGCCATAACGGCCTGCGCTCGATCCATCAGCATATCGGCGAGGCTTATGCCCGGGTCCGGCTGGGCATCGGCCATCCCGGCCACAAGGACCGCGTCGCGGGCTACGTCCTGTCGGACTTCGCCAAGGCCGAAGGCGAGATGCTCGACGACTGGCTCCACGGCCTCTCAGACGGCGCGCCCAGACTGGCCACGGGCGACGGCCCCGGCTTCCTGAACGCCGTCGCGCTTCGCACAAGGCCCCAACAATCCTCCAAAACTCCGCTCCCCAAGCCGAAAGGCGCGACACAGGCGAGCGATAAGGCGCCAGACACGACCGACACCCGCTCCCCCCTGCAACGTCTCGTGGCCAAGTTCCGATGAGGTTCACCGAGGCGCTGCGGGGCCAAGCCATCGCCTGCACCTCCCTCGGCTCGCCCTTCATGGGCCAACTCATGACCCTGCTCGCCGACCGCCTGACCCCGGATCACTGCGCCGTCGCGGCCAAGCTCTTCGACTGGCCCGGCGACGTCTCTGCCGGTGGCGCCTCGCTGCCGCTTCGGATCGGAGCCGGGCTGCATGCCCTGAAACTGGACGGTCATCCCGACCTCTCCGCGATCTACCCGCCACACGCCACCCCAGAAGACACCCTCTGGGCGACGATCTCCGACGTGCTGCGCTCCGAAGAGCCGTTTCTGCTGGACTGGATCGACAGCCCGCCCCAGACCAACGAGGTCCGCCGCGCCGCCATCTTCCGTGCCACCGGCCAATGGCTGGCGCACCGATACGGTCTGCCGCTGGGCCTGCTCGAACTGGGCGCCTCGGCGGGGATCAACCTGAACTGGGACCGCTACGCCCTCACCGCTGGCACCACCACCTTCGGCCCCGACGATGCCGTCCTGACCCTGACGCCCCAATGGACCGGCCCCCTGCCCCCGGCGGCCGAGCCAACCATCGCCCACCGCCGCGGCGTCGACCTCCTCCCGGTCTCTCCCAAAACGGACCGCCTTCGCCTGCTGGCCTATCTCTGGCCCGACCAACCCCAGCGCCTGACGCTGACCGACGTCGCTCTCGCCCTGCCCGCAGCCCCCGTCGACCGGGGCTGCGCGGCCGATTGGCTGGATGCCCTGCCGCCCCAGCCCGCCAACACGTGCCGCCTGATCCAACACTCCGTCGCCTGGCAATACTTTCCGCAAGATGTCCAAGCCAGGGCCGCCGCCACCATCGCCCGGCTTGGCGCCGCAGCCACCGACGCCACGCCACTGGCCCATCTCGGGATGGAGGCCGATGGCGGCCGCGGCGCCGCCGTCACGTTGACCACCTGGCCCGGCGGTGAGCCCCGCCAGGCCGGGCGCGCGGATTTCCATGGCCGATGGATCGACTGGCAGCTTGCTTAAAAAAGCACTCGACGGCCCGGACCTGCCATGATTCTGTGCACGCCATGAAAACATGGCTGAAAAGGATCGGCATCGGGATCGCCTTTCTGACCCTCGCCTCCAGCGCCGCCGCGCTCTGGAAATGGGACGAAATCACCCGCTTGCGCGCCGTGAACTCGCTCTTCGCCGCTGACCGGATCGTCGAGAACTTCGTCTCCATGGGCGATCTTTTCTACAGTACGCCCCTGACCGACGGTCCCGGCCGCGCGCTGCCCGTCGGACAGCCCATGGCCCTGCCGCCGGGCGCGGCCGATTGGATCGGCGACCGCACCGTGACCGGCTTGGTGGTCCTGCGCGACGGCGCGATTCTCCACGAGAGCTATCACCAAGGGACCGGCCCGGACGATCGACGCATCAGCTGGTCGGTCGCGAAATCCGTCCTTTCGATGCTGACCGGCATCCTGGTCGGCGAGGGCCGCGTCGCCCTGACCGACCCGGTCACCCGGCACGCCCCGCAACTGGCCGGCAGCGCCTATGACGGTGCCACGCTGGAGGACGTCCTACAGATGGAATCCGGCGTCGAATTCGACGAGGATTACGCAGCGTTCGACAGCGACATCAATCGCATGGGACGCATCCTGGCCCTGGGCGGAACCCTGGACGGCTTCACCGCCGCGCTGGAAGAAACCTGGGCCCTGCCGGGCGAAGCCATGCGCTATGTCTCCATGGACACCCATGTGGTCGGCATGGTGCTGCGCGGCGCCACGGGCCGCAGCATCCCGGACCTGGTGGCCGAAAAGCTGGCCGGCCCCATGGGCCTCGGGCCCGCCTATTACCTGACCGACGAAACCGGCGTCGCCTTCGTGCTGGGCGGGCTCAACATGTCCACCCGCGATTTCGCCAAGATCGGGCAATTGGTCCTGGATGGCGGCCGCGTGGGCGACCGGCAGGTCGTTCCGGAAGCCTGGATAGAGGTTTCGACCGCACCCTCGGCCACCACGCCGCCGGACCGGATGCGGTACGGCTACCAATGGTGGATGCCCGCCGACATGCGCCCGGGCGAGGTCATGGCCCAGGGCGTCTACGGCCA
>JBCCCB010000214.1:0-7052 GCA_039033775.1 Pseudomonadota bacterium
ACCATTCTGGCAACGTTGACGTAGTAGATCAATATGGTTGCCTAGAAAGTGATCAGAAGCTGCAATTGCTTGTTCTACAATAGCTCTGTAGTCTATCCCCACATGCATCTCTCTCTCTTTTCGTTGTTGCACTTCAACGTGGGCCCGCCATGCGCATGGCGAGGTTCAGCAGTGACATCGACGTTGTTGCCGCCGGATATTTGTCCAGCACCGCCTCATAGCAGCGCACACGGGTGAAATGGTCCACGTCGCCCGGCTTGGTCATGCCGACGACCGGGTGGATCAGCAGGTTTGCCTGGGCCTCGCGCGCGGCACGGAAGGTTAGTTCCTGGTGGGCGCGGTGCAGCGGGTTACGGGTCTGGAACGCCACGACACGGCGCCAGCCCAACTTGCGGAAATAGGCGCGCAGCTCGTTGGGCGTATCGCGGCGGGCGCGGAAGTCGTAGTGGATCGGCTGCTGGATGCCGGTGATCGGACCGCCCAGGTACACCTCGCCCGCGTTGTTGTGCAGGTAGTTGACGGCCGGATGGGCCAGATCGTCCGCGCCGAAGACCTTCACGGCCTCGCGCTTTTTGTCTGGCGTCCATTTGTCGGACACCGATAGGATTGCCAGAATGACCCCTTCTTGGTCGCGCAGGGCGATATCCTGCCCCTCGTCGATGGTGTCTGCCACTTTTTGCGAGACGTCCAAGGTGATCGGCATCGGCCACAGCGTGCCGTCGGTAAGACGCATCTCTTCGACCACGCGGTCGTAATCCGCCTTGCCAAGAAAACCTTTCAACGGGTTGAACCCACCATTCATGAGCAGCTCCAGATCGCAGATCTGGCGTGGCGTGAGGTCAATGGACGGCAAATCGGCCGCCTCCGACTTCAGCTTCTGCGCACTGTCATAGCTGACATAGAGTTCAGGAACGGGGGCCAAATTCTGGACGGTCATGGAGATCGCTTTCGTCGGGAGCGGGTCCGACCGCTCGGCGCTGGAACACGCGGGGCCTTAGCCCTTCGCTTGCATCAGATCAACAGCGCTGCGGGACGATGGCGATCAACGGCCCGTTTCTCATCCGGCGATCCTGCCGCGCGGACCACCGGATGTCAGGGGAAGTAGGGGGTGAAGCAGGCGGCCTCATTCTCGTCCAGGGTGCCTTCGCCGGAGATCAGAACCAAGGCTGCTCGGGCCCGTACATCGCTGGGGTCGCGGGCAAGCTGGGCCGCGACAGAGGTGGCGTCATCGGCGCGGATCGCATCGACAAGAGGGCCGTCACGGACAGGATCGGGCGATGGGCAGGTCCCTGACGAGACAGCGGAAACCCGGCTGACCGAGGGATTGCCAGGCGGCACAGCGGTACAGGCCGCCAAGAGGAAGAACAGGGTCATAATGCGCATGGAGGATCCGGATAACTGGGGCCTGACGCGATCTTGCCTTGCCGACCCGACGGGCTCAAGCTGGCCCGGGACGGCCATCGCGGCCCGCCCATGCGTCGCCGTCCGGTGTTTCCGACAGATCAAGTGCCCACTGCCCCCGCCGCGGAAGCCCCGCCTTTGCAGGGGCGGGCAGGGCTCGGCAACTCAGCTTCACAGACGGTGGAGATATTCGCCGGAACCGGACCTACTCGGCCGGCTCATCGACCGGGGCGCCATGGCCCAACGGCTCGGTCGTGTCCTGCGCGATCTCGCTATCGAGCCCGTGTTCGGCCAGGAATCGCTCGGCCTCTAGGGCGGCCATGCATCCCATCCCCGCCGATGTGACCGCCTGCCGGTAGATGTGGTCGGTCAGGTCGCCGGCGGCGAAGACGCCGGGGATCGAGGTGGCAGTGCTGTCGGGCTTGGTTAAAACGTAGCCGCCATTGTGCAAATCCAGCCAATCCTTGACCAGTTCCGAAGCGGGCGCGTGGCCGATGGCTACGAAGAAGCCGTGGACCGAGATTTCGCGGGTCTCGCCGGTCTTGGCATGTCTCAGGCGCAGTCCATCGACGCCACGCGGTTCGTGGGCGCCCAGCACCTCATCGACCTCGTGATCCCAGATGATCTCAACCTTGGGATGCTTAAAAAGCCGGTCTTGGAGGATCTTCTCTGCCCGAAGGCTGTCGCGGCGATGGATCAGCGTGACTTTAGAGGCGAAGTTTGTCAGGAACAGCGCCTCCTCCACGGCTGTATTGCCGCCGCCAACCACCGCCACCTCCTTGCCGCGATAAAAAAAGCCATCACAGGTGGCACAGGCCGAGACACCGAAGCCCTTGAACTGCTCTTCGGACGGCAGGCCCAGCCATTTGGCCTGGGCACCGGTGGCGAGGATGAGGGCATCGGCGGTGTAGGTCGTCCCGCTCTCGCCCCGGGCCGTGAACGGCCGCCGAGACAAGTCGAGCGAGGCGATATGGTCGGACACAATGTCAGTCCCGACAGCCTTGGCATGGGCTTCCATGCGAACCATCAGATCGGGGCCCTGAACCTCGGTATCGCCGGGCCAGTTCTCGACTTCGGTCGTGATGGTCAATTGTCCACCGGGCTGGATGCCCTGGACCAGCACAGGTTCCAGCATGGCGCGGCTGGCATAGACGGCGGCCGTGTAGCCCGCCGGGCCGGAGCCGACGATCAGGACCTTGGAATGGCGTGTCTCGGACATGGGCAGTCTCCTTGCCTCGCGGAGAGCCGATATGGGACCGAATCGCCGCCGGGGAAACCCCCTTGGGGGTTACTCGGCATCGCGGGCGGCCAGAAGGGCTGCTTGCCAATCTTGGCCATGCACCGACAGGATGGCGTCGTCGTCGGTTACGAAGAAGATCGGCGGATAAGGACGCCCGCCCCGTCCTAGCGCGGCCCGGAGAACAGGATCTGCGGGGCCGTAGATACCGATCTCGGGCATGTCGCGCAGGTCGCGGATGACGTTTTCGTGGACGGCGAAGCCATCGGCATGGCCAATGGCTTGGACGCCGGCCAAATGGTCTCGCTTGAAGGCCATGCAGGGCGGGCAGTTTTCGGCGCCGTAGAAGTGAAAGGCCGTCTCGGCCAGGGCGGAGACGGGCAGCATCACGAGGACGGCAACGACAAATCGCAGCATCGGAGCCTCTCTAAAGACTTTCGAGACGGCTACCGTTGCGGTTGCTGGCCGTCCAGACCCCACCCGACCTTTGCACCTGCAATCGCGAAGGTTTGACCCGATCACGCCGTGAACAGCGCCCGCCGGTCCACGATCCAATCGCTTACGAAATCGACGAAGGCCCTGACTCGCGCCGTGCGCCGCAGATCACCGTGCAGCAGCACCCAGACGCCGCGTCCCGGACCGGTGGGAACACCCGGCACGCGCACCAGGCCCGGAACCGGGTCCACCAGAAAGGCCGGCACCCAGATCATGCCGAGACCCATCAAGGCCGCCTCGGTCTGCATGAATATCTCCGGCAGAGCATGGCGGGGACGGGCGCGGGGCAGCGGGGTTTCGGCGATCCAGCCTTCGTCCTCGCCCCAATTGATCCAGTGCCCTCCGGCACCCTGGGTCACCACAAGGTCGGGATGGGCCGCCAGGTAATCCGGCGTGGCGAAGGCGGCGTTCACATAATCCACCAGACGCCGCCCCACCAGATCATCGTCGATCCGCTGGGCCGCGCGGATGGACACATCCGCCTCGTGCCGGGCCAAGTCAGACAGACGGTTGGTCGCGATCACGTCGACATGGATCTCCGGGAACCGTTCGGTGAAGGCCGCCAGGATCGGCGCGAAAAATCCCTGTCCGAAAGAGGGCGGCAAACTGACGCGGACCCTGCCGCTGGGCGCGCTATCGAGCCCCGCCAGACGGCGCTGGACCGCCAGCATGCGCCGCTCCATCTCTTCGGCATGGGGCAGCAACAGCTCGCCCGGCTGCGTCGGAGTGAGGCCCCTGGCAGAGCGATCGAAGAGCCGGGTGCCAAGGCTCTGCTCGGCCCCCTTCAGGGCGCGGGCAACGGTTGCGTGGTTCACCCGCAACGCCTCGGCCGCGCCGCGCAGGCTGCCAGCGCGCTGGATCGCCAGCAGGACGCGCATTTGATCCCAATCCATGAGGCGCCTCCATTGGATCGAATTCGATCCGGCCTGTCGGAACATTCGCTGCATTCATCGCAAAATCAATCCGGTAGTCTTGAGGCTCCCAACCCTCTCACGCCGGAGACCGACAGATGCCATTGACGCGCCGTACCCTCCTCGCCGGCAGCGCCGCGCTGCCGCTTCTGGCTGCGCCGAGCGCGGCCATATCCGACCATCACATTCCGCTGAATGGCCCATATGGCTTACCGATCTCGGCCGAGTTTCCTTTTCAGAAGACCACGGCCGACGTTCTGGGTAGCACGATCGCCTATGTGGACGAGGGCGAAGGCCCGCCCGTCCTGTTCCTCCACGGCAACCCGACATCGTCCTATCTGTGGCGCAACATCATTCCCTACGTGACCGCCGCCGGATACCGCGCCATCGCACCCGACCTGATCGGCATGGGTGACAGCGGCAAGCCCGCCATCGACTACACCTTCGCCGATCACGCCCGGTATCTGGACGCCTTCCTAGATCAGCTCGACCTGATGGGCGTGACATTGGTGATCCACGATTGGGGCAGCGCGCTGGGCATACGCTGGGTCCGTTTGAATCCCGACCGCGTCAGCCGGATGGCCTTCATGGAGGCCATCGTTCCGCCAGGGATGCCCGTGGCTTCCTATGACGCCATGGGGCCTGAAATGGGTGCCATGTTCCGTGCCCTGCGGACCCCCGGTCAGGGGGAGGAGATGGTTCTGCAAGGCAATTTCTTCGTCGAAGAGGTCCTGCCCAAATTCGGCATCCGCCGAACGCTGACCGAAGCCGAGATGGACGCCTATCGCGCGCCCTTCCCAACGCCCGAAAGCCGGCGCCCCACGCTGGAATGGCCTCGCCAGATCCCCATCGGCGGCACACCGGCCGATGTCACCGCAGAGGTGCTGGCCAATGGCGAATGGCTAACCGGGTCGAACATCCCGAAGCTGCTGTTTTTCGCCGAACCCGGCGCGTTGATGCCCATGCCGGTGGTCACCTGGCTGACCGAGAACGTCCCCGCGCTGGAAACCCGTTTCCTGGGCGCCGGCCTTCACTTCCTTCAGGAAGATCACCCTCACTTAATCGGCCAAGGCCTGGTCGATTGGCTGAGACGCGCCACTGCGTAAGCAGAACTTCACCGACATAAAAGGAAGACAAACATGGCGCATGTCACCGTTGACTGCATCGTGAACGCCCCACGGCTCGACGTTTGGTCAAGCTGGGACGATTTTGGAAGCATCGCGGCCTTCAACCCGAACCTGTCCGGGTCGCATCTGTTGGACACACAAACCACGGGTCTGGGGGCCACCCGCCAATGCGATCTGAGCGACGGCAAGAACCACATCCGCGAGCGCATCGTCGACTACGTCCCGGGCGAGCGGATGGCCGTGGACATCTACGACGGGACCATGCCGTTGAAGTCGGCAAAGGCGATCATCACGCTGACACCGGAAGGCCAGAACCGCACGCTGGTCCGGATGCGCATGGAATTCGTGCCGAAGTTCGGACCGCTCGGCGCGCTGATGGTGCCGATGATGAAGCCGCAATTCCGCAAGATGCTGCAGGCCCTTCTGGACGGCAATGCCGCCCATGTGGAGCGCTTGGCGGCCTGACACCCCGCCCGGCCTTGGGACCGGGCAGACCGCAAATGACCCAAGGACCCCTTCCATGACCGCCATCGCCCCCGTCCCGCTTCCTCCCAGCGAAGCGCTGACGCTGTTTGAGCGGACGCGCACGCGCACCGACGCGCTGGCTGCACCGCTCAGCCCCGAAGACACCATGCTCCAAAGCATGGAAGACGCCTCGCCCGCCAAGTGGCACCTGGCACATACGACCTGGTTCTTCGAGGAGTTCATCCTGAAGCCCCGCCTGCCCGCCTATACCTCGCCCGACGACCGGTTCGCGGTGCTGTTCAACTCCTACTACGTCCAGGCCGGTCCCCGGCATGCCCGCGACCGGCGCGGCCTGGTGTCTCGGCCTGGCGGAGATGCCGTCCGCGCCTATCGCGCCCATGTGGAGGACAGCCTGGCGGACCTTATCGCTGCGCCGCGCGACGATGCCGACGACATCGCCGGGCTAGTGGAACTGGGCTGCCATCACGAGATGCAGCACCAGGAATTGCTGGTCACCGACCTTCTGCACGGGTTCAGCTTCAATCCGCTGCTGCCGGTCTACAAGGACCCCACCCCGCTGCCAGTGACGTCGGAAGTGCCGCTAACCTTCACGCGTCACGACGGCGGCTTGGTCGAGATCGGCCATGACGGCGACGGCTTCGCCTATGACTGCGAAGGACCGCGCCATCAGGCGTTTCTGAAGCCCTTCGCCATGGCCGACCGCCCGGTCACCAACCGCGACTGGATCGCCTTCATGGAGGACGGCGGCTACGGCGACCCGCGCTTCTGGCTGATGGACGGGCATGCCGTCGCCGAGCGCGAGGGCTGGGCGCATCCGCTTTACTGGTGGAATCAGGACGGCGAGTGGTGGACCTTCACGTTGCGCGGGCCACAGCCCGTGGCGCTGGACGCGCCGGTCGTCCATGTCAGCTACTTTGAAGCCGAGGCCTATGCCCGATGGGCCGGCGCGCGCCTGCCAACCGAGGCCGAGCACGAGGTCGCGTTCCGGGACCTCCCGATCCAAGGGAACCTGATGGGCGAGGCCGACGCCACGGGCGCGCTGCGTCCCCTGCCCGGCCCGGGAATCTGGGGCGACGTCTGGGAATGGACCGCCTCCGACTTCGCGCCCTATCCCGGCTTCCAGCCGCCCGAGGGCGCGCTGGGCGAATACAATGGCAAGTTCATGGTCAATCAGCGGGTGCTGCGCGGCGGCTCCTGCGCGACGCCGCGGGATCAGATGCGGCCGACCTATCGGACCTTCTTCTACCCTCACCAGCGCTGGCAGATGATGGGCCTGCGCCTCCTACAAAGGGCGAAAAGCGAAAGATAGTGTTGACATTGATGTGCTTGATTATAAAAATGAGCATTTTCAGGAAGCAGCTGTATCATCGCTAGAAGATACGTACTCCTACAAAG
>JBCCCB010000215.1:0-7042 GCA_039033775.1 Pseudomonadota bacterium
CCAGGCGGCGACCGATCCGAACGTGGTGGCGATCAAGCAGACACAGTACCGGACGTCCGACAATTCGCCCAACGTCGCCGCCCAAAGCGACGCGGCCGAGGCGGGGAAGACCGTGACCGCCCTGGTCGAGTTGAAGGCGCGGTTCGACGAGGCCGCTAATATCCGCCAGTCCCGGCGGTTGGAACGGGCGGGGGCCCATGTCGTCTACGGATTCACCAACTACAAGACTCACGCGAAGATCAGCACCGTGGTCCGGCGCGAGGGCAAGAAGCTGGTGACCTATACCCATTTCGGGACCGGCAATTACCACCCGATCACGGCGCGCATCTATACCGACCTGTCGCTGTTCACCGTCAACGAGAAGCTGGGGCGGGACGCGACCAAGGTGTTCAACTACATCTCGGGCTATGCCCCGCCCGAGGGGTTGGAGAGCCTCGCCATTTCGCCCACGCAGATGAAGGAGCATCTGATCGCGTCCATCGAGGCGGAGGCCGTTCATGCACGGGCCGGAAAGCCCGCGGTAATCTGGGCCAAGATGAATTCCTTGATCGAACCCGACGTGATCGACGCGCTTTATGCCGCGTCACAGGCGGGAGTGCGGATCGAATTGGTGATCCGGGGCATTTGCGGGCTGCGGCCCGGGGTCGAGGGCCTGTCGGAGACGATCCGTGTAAAGTCCATCGTCGGCCGCTTCCTGGAGCATTCGCGGATCGTCTGCTTCGGCAACGGGGCCGGGCTGCCATCGAAGAAGGCGCGGGTCTATATCTCGTCGGCCGATTGGATGGGACGGAACCTGAACCGGCGGGTCGAAACGCTGGTCGAATGCGTGAACCCGACGGTGAAGGCGCAGATCGTCAGCCAGATCATGGCGGCGAACCTGGCCGACGTGGCGCAGTCTTGGGTCTTGGGGCCGGAAGGCGAATGGGACCGGGCGGATTTGTCGGCTCTGGACAATCCGTTCAATTGCCACCGGTTCTTCATGGAAAACCCGTCCCTGTCGGGGCGCGGGTCGGCCGGGGCGAAGGATGTTCCCGAACTGACCCATTCGGCGGGATAGGCGCCGGGGGGCGGGGCCGCCGTCGCATGGGCGTTACGTTTCCGTTACGTCACTGTCGTCGCTCTGACGCGCCAAAGTCACTTAATCGCGACGTCAAAGTTACAAACGCCGGGTGCGTTGAGGGGACTTGTAACCCCTAGAAGACGGATACCCCAAAGATGACGTATTCCACTTCCCGGCCGCCGGCCGGTTCTTTTGTGGTGCCGATTGCCCTGCTTGTGGCGCTCGGGCCCATGGGCGCCATGGCGCAAAGTTCGGGCGAGATCGCCGATCTGCAGCGGCAGGTCGAGGACCTGCAGAACCAGATCGACGAGGTTCGCGAAAACGATAGCCCCGTCGTCTTCACCAACCGCGACAATGTCCGCCTGACCTTCAACGGCCGGATCAGCGCCGTGGCGCTCTATGCCGATCAGGGGCCGAACGACCAGTTCTTCTTTGCCGACAACGATGCGTCGGGCTCGCGCTTCGGGTTCACCGCCGAGGCAGACTTCCAGGACCTGACGGCCGGTCTGCGGTTCGAGATCGCGACGGAGGTGAACTCGACCGACGATATCGACTTCGGGTTCACGCCGGGCGTGGCCGATGACGATTCCGATTTCGGCGACGTGCGCCAGGCGCATCTGTTCTTCGAGAGCGATCGGTTCGGATATCTGTCGATCGGTCAGGGCAACACGGCGGCCGAGGACACGGCCCATGCGGATTTGTCCGGCACGTCGCTGGGCGGTGCCGGGTCGGATGTGGACGACATCGCGGGCGGGATTTCCTTCACACCCGATGACGGCACCGATCTGGGATCGGCCGGCGATATCGACGCGTTCTTCGACATCCAGGACGGCTTCCGCGAAACGCGCGTTCTATACATCACGCCCGATATCCAGGGCCTGTCCCTGGGCGTCAGCGCCTCGACCAATGACGGCGATGACGGAGTCGAGCCGGCGGTCGGGATCTATTACGACGCCGAATTCGGCGCCATCGAGATGGAATCCGCGGCGTCCTGGCGGATCGAAGAAGATGGCAGCGACGAGGACAACATCTTCGTCGGCTCGGCCTCGTTCCTGCATTCGTCGGGGATCAACCTGACGCTGGCCGGATCGGTGGGCGATATCGAGGGCGAGGACGAGGACACGACGGCCTTCTTCGTCAAGCTGGGCTACCGGGCGGACCTGTTCGATTTCGGCGACACGCGCTTTTCGGTCGATTACTTCATCGGCGAGAACAATTTCGAGTTCGCCAGCCCGAGCGGCAACCTGCCGGAGGCCGAGTCGATTGGTGTCGTCGCCGTTCAGCAGATCAGCCGCGTGAATGCCGAGATCTTCGCGGGCTATCGGTATTACGACGTGAGCGACGTGTTCATCGGCGGCGTCGAGACCGAGTTGGACGAGATGAACGTGTTCTACACCGGCGCCCGCATTCGGTTCTAAAGAGCCGCTTGGCGGAGCCGGGGGACCGGCTCCACCACTCGGGACGGGTCAGTCCCGGAAGCTGCCGTCGCCGAAGGCGATGCTGACGCCCTCGACCGGGCCGCTGAGGCCCGTGCCGATGCAGGTCGGGTCCGTGGTCTGCATACCGTCGATGCTGGAGGCGCGGGCGAGCTGGCCCATGTTGAGGCGCGTGCTTTGGCCGTCCACATTGACCACCGATCCCCGCAGGAGTTGCCGTGCGCCTTCGCGCATCTGGATGTTCTCAAGGACCCACATGCCGCAGATCGCGACCTGATTGCCGGACGCCTGGACCGGATACCAGGCGATCACCAAGCTACCCGGCGTCCCCCGCCAAGACGTGCCCCAGATGGCGAAACCATCGGGTTCGGCGACCGAGACGCGGCCCTGGGCATTAGCGTGTGTGACTGTCGCCACCGACAGTATGGCGGCGGCGGTGAAGGTGAGAAGACGATGAAACATGGTACACTCCGGACGATATCGGCGGTTTTTCGCCGATGTCGTCCGGGTTCGTAAACCCTTGTGGAGATGTATTTTGCATTCCGTCGCGTCAGGCTGCGGGCATGCGCCGTTCCACGATTTCCGCCCACCAGGAGCAGCCCGCCGGGATCGCATCGTCGGTGAAATCGTATTCCGGGTGGTGGACGGGGGCGGTGTCGCCGTTGCCGACCAGGATATAGGCACCCGGGCGTTCCTCCAGCATGAAGGCGAAATCCTCGCCGCCCATGACCAGCGGCGCATCCTCGCAATCGCCCGAGACCGCACGGGCCACCTCGGCGGCGAATTCGGTCTGTTCGTCGTGGTTCACCATGACGGGATAGCCACGGATGTAGTCGATTTTCGCGGCACCGCCGAAGGTAGCGCAGATGCCGTCGGTGATTTCCTTGAGCCGCTTCTCGGCCAGGTCGCGCTGATCTTCGGCCATGGTGCGCACGGTGCCTTTGATCTCAACCCGCTGGGGGATGACGTTGAACGCCTTGGACGAGGTCTCGAACGACGTCACCGAGACGACAATCTGCTTCACCGGGTCGGCGTTGCGGCTGACGATGCTTTGCAGCACGGTGACCAGGTGGGCGGCCATCAGGGTCGTGTCCACGACCTCCTGCGGCTTGGCGGCGTGGCCGCCCTTGCCTTCCAGGGTGATGTCGAATTGATCGGTTGCGGCGAAGAAGGCGCCCGGGCGGATGGCGAAGGTGCCCACGGGGCGGCCGGGCCAATTGTGCATGCCGTAGACTTCCTGGATGCCCCAACGGTCCATCATGCCGTCGTCGCACATCTCTTTCCCGCCGCCGCCGCCTTCTTCGGCGGGCTGGAAGATCACGATGACCTTGCCGTCAAAATTCCGGGTCTCGCTCAAATATTGCGCCGCCCCCAACAGCATGGCCGTGTGCCCGTCATGACCGCAGGCATGCATGGCGCCGTCGGTCTTGGAGGCATAGTCCCGGCCTGTCTGTTCATGGATCGGCAGCGCGTCCATGTCGGCCCGCAGGCCGATCACCTTGCCCGAGTTGTCCTGCTTGCCGTGGATCACGCCCACGACGCCGGTGCGCCCGATGCCTTCGACCACCTCGTCACAGCCGAAGGCGCGCAGCTTGTCGGCGACGATCTTCGAGGTCCGGTGCGTGTCGAACAGGATCTCCGGGTTTTCGTGCAGGTCACGGCGCCAGGCGGTGATATCGGGCAGCAATTCGGCGAAGCGGTTCTTGACGGGCATGGGACGGCTCCTTGGGATCAGCGAAGCCCATACCCTAGGCGGGTGCGGGCCCGCCGCAAGGGGTCACTCGGCCGCGTGGCGGAGCGACTCCGTCTCGACCGTGCCTTCGACCATCAGCGTGCGGGTGGGGAAGGGGATGTCGATGCCGTTGGCGGCGAAGGCGTCTTCGACGGCCAGCATCACGTCCGAGCGGACATGGACCGTTTCCTTCTGCGTGGACTTGGTCCACCAGCGCAGGCGCACGACCTTGGCGAAATCGCCCAGATTGACCGACAGCGCTTCGGGCGCTGGGTCGGCGACGACGCCGTCCACGCCGTTGGCCGCCTCGACCGCGACCTTCATGGCCAGCTTGGTGTCGCTGTCGTAGCTGATGCCGAAATCGTATTCGGTGCGGCGGGTCTCGAAGGCCGTGTTGACGGTGACGGCGTTGGTATAGACGTCGGAATTGGGGATCACGACGCGCTTGCCGTCATAGGTGCGGATCAGGGTGGCGCGGGTCTCGATATGCTCGACGGTGCCTTCGTAATCGCCGGCGACGATCTGGTCGCCGACCTCGAAGGGCTGGCGGATCAGGATCAGGAGGCCGGCCAGCATGTTCTGCAGGATGTCCTTGAAGGCGAAACCGATGGCGACCGATCCGATGCCGAGACCCGCAATCAGGTCGCCGGGACGCAGGCTGGGCGTGACGATGGTCAGCGCGACCATGGCGCCACCAATCCAGATCGCCCACTTGACCAGGCTGCCGGTGACGGCCCCCAGATCGGCCCGGTTCCGGGACTGGCCACTGCGGTGGAAGAGCCAGGCGACGGCGAGGCCGAGGCCGACGAACAGCAGCAGCACGACGATGGCAACGGCGATATTGGGCAGAAGCCGAAACAGACCGTCCAACCAGCTGTCCACCTTGCCGAGGATGAGTTCGGGATCGGCGTCGATGGGGTTCGCGCCGGTCGGGGTCTGTTCGTCCGTCTGTTCCATGGGTCCCATCGTCGATTTGACTGGGAACGCCCGGCGGACGGTGCGGGTTCCATGGCGCGGGTCTAGCCCGGACCTCGCTCAGGTCAGCGTCTCGACCACCCGCTGCAGGAGGGCCTCGCCCTTCTGGAACTGGTCCACGGCGATCCATTCGTCGGGCTGGTGCGCCTGGGCGATGTCGCCCGGCCCGCAGACGATGGCCGAATAGCCCCGGTCCTGGAACTGTCCCGCCTCGGTGCCGTAGGTTACCACATGGGGGGCGTTGTCGCCCGTCAGGCGGCGGATCAGGGTTTCGGCGGTGCCGTCGGGTTCCGGTCTCAGCGCCGGGACGGAGGTGGAGCGGGTCCAGCTGATGCCCGCCTGGGGATGCTTGGCTTTCAGATCGGCGTCGAGCCGTGTCAGAAAGCCATTCAGCGCGTCCACATGGCGTTCCAGATCGTCCCCGGCGGGAACCCGGAAGCCCAGTTTGAACGTGCAATCCGCGGCGGTGATGTTGTGGGCGGTGCCGCCTTGGATCATCCCGACATGGGCCGTCGTATGCGGCGGGTCGAACGCGGCCGAGACCGGATCCGGCGTCTCGGCCATCAGCGCCTCGTTCCAGTCGTTGACCCATTGCAAGATGCGGCCCGCCTCGTGGATGGCAGACACGCCTTGGGGCAGTTTCGAGGAATGGACTTCGAAGCCATGAACATGGATGTCGTGGATCGTCGAGGCATTGTGCCCCGAAACGGGGCGCAGCATCGACGGCTCGCCGATAATGGCGGCGGCGGCGCGGGGCAGGTGGCGGGCCATGTCGTCGATCATCGGCGGGGCGCCAAGGCAGCCCACCTCCTCGTCGTAGCTGAGCGCGATCTGAAGGGGGCGTTTCAGGTTCGAGGCCAGGGCGACGGGCACCATGGCCAGGGCGAGCGCATCGAACCCCTTCATGTCACAGGTGCCGCGGCCGTAGAGCTTGCCATCCCGCTCGGTCACCGTGAACGGATCGCTGGACCAATCCTGGCCGTCGACGGGGACCACGTCGGTATGGCCGGACAGCACGACGCCGCCAGCCTCTTCCGGCCCGATATTGGCATAGAGCGCGGCCTTGGTGCCGGTTGCATCATACACGCGACGGGCGGGGACGCCGTGGCTGTGCAGGTAATCCTCGACCCAATCCACCAGATCGAGATTGGAGTCCCGGCTGATCGTCGGAAACGCGACCAGCGTCGCGAGTATCTCGCGCGCGGACAGGGAGTAGGGCATGGATGGGCTCCTTCGCGTGTAAGGGGTGCGGTTCGGGCGGGCTCAGGTCAAGAGACGTGCCCGTCATTTGAGCAAATGCCGCGAGGGCGGGCGGCTGGCCCCTTGCAAGGTGGAGGTTTGTTGATAGCGTAACGAGTCTATGACGGGCAGAGACCCGTCGCGACATATGCGGGGAGCGGGGATGGCTGACGGCCGAACCGGCAACGTGCTGGAGGTCCGCGACCTTCGCACGGTCTTTCAAACACGAGGCGGCGAAGTGCACGCCGTGAACTCGGTCAGCTTCGATGTGAAGCCGGGGGAGCTTTTGGGCGTCGTCGGCGAATCCGGTTCGGGCAAGTCGGTGACGATGATGTCGCTGATCGGTCTGCTGCCGTCGCCCCCCGCCGAAGTGCGCGAGGGCGAGGTGCTTCTGGACGGCGAGGACCTGCTGAAGGTCTCGCCGTCGCGGTTGCGGCATGTGCGCGGGGGCGAGATTGGGTTCATCTTTCAAGACCCAATGACCTCGCTGAACCCGGTCTTCACCGTGGGCTACCAGATCATGGAGCCGATCCGGCGGCATCTGGGGTTGAACAAGAAGCAGGCCAAGGACCGGGCGGTCGAATTGCTGGAACTGGTGGG
>JBCCCB010000216.1:0-7009 GCA_039033775.1 Pseudomonadota bacterium
CGGTCGCATGGGCGACGGCCGCCGCGGCCTCCTCTTCCGTGACCGTCTCGTAGGCCACATCGCAGCGCGCCAGGACCTCGACCGCCAGCATCGACGGCACCTTGCAATCCAAACGGCCCATATCCGAGACCGGCCCCTCCACCGTCACCACCCGCCCCGCCTCCGCGCTGACCTTCATGCAGGGCGCGCGGTCCGGCTCCACCACGATGATCCGGGGCTGCACCGGCCAGTCGGCGCGGATCGTCTCGGCCATGGCGGCGGCCAGACCGCCGACACCCGCCTGCACGTAGACCCTGTCGGGATAGGTCTCGAACTGGTCCATCAATTCCCGCGCGATCACGGTGTAGCCTTCCATGACCAGACGCGGCGGCTCGGTATAGCCGGGCCAGGATCCGTCGGCCAGGTGGGTGGCGCCCGTCGCCTCGGCATCGGCGATGGCCGCGTCGACGCTGGCGTCGTAATCGGCGCCGGATCGCACGACCTCGGCCCCCTTGGCGCGCAGGCGATCGGCGAAACCCTCGGCGACCTGCGCCGACAGGTGGATACGCGCCGCCGCCCCGAACAGCCGCGCGCCAGCGGCCACGGACATCCCGTGGTTCCCCGCACTGGCGCAGACGAAGGTGCGGCCGGCCCCGGCCTGGCCGCTGGCCAGATCGTCGACCCGGCCACCCAACAAACGCGCCACGGCATAGACCCCGCCCAGCGCCTTGAAGGCGTTCAGCCCCATGCGCTCCGCTTCGGTCTTCAGCATCAGCCCGCCATGGTGGTGCAGACCCGTGGCCCTGTGCATGGGACACTGGGCCAACAGCGCGAGTGGGTGGGCGGGGTCGAAGAACCGGATCATGGGAATCGTCCTGAAAGCGCCAGCCAGACCGACGGCCACGACCGGCTTAAATGGAAAGAGCGCCCCGATGGGACGCCCTTCCACAAGATAGTCTTTCCGGCCCCCGAGAGCGGAGGCAGAAGGGTCTTCGATCAGTCGGCGGCAACCGCAGCCGCGATCAGGATGGCGGCCAGGATCGGAACCAGGATGCCGCCCGCCGTGGACGCGGTGTCCTCGACGATCGGAACCGGAGCGGGCTCGATCGGGGCGGGTTCGATGTTGCCCGCAAAGGCGGTGGAAGCGGCGGCCGACAGAACGGCGGCGAGTGCGAGTTTCTTCATTGTATCCTCCAAGATACGCCATCGGTGAGGCGACAGTTGCCACACCATATGGCACCCAAGACTGTACCTCGTGAGCCCCGTTAACCTGCAATCAGAGCGGTTTGCAACGTCGAGTCGAGCCCTGGAAAGCGGGCCTTCAAGAGTCTCGTCAAATAAGCAACACCTTTTCTTCGCAGGCGAATCAGAGGGTTTGCCGTGGACCGAACCCGGGATGTCGTGCCGTAGGATCGGGGGCTGCAAGTGGATGACTGACCATAGGTCAACAAACCGCGTTTCGCGTAAGCCAGGGCAAATGCGTTATTTGCGTTGTGGCTTGCTCCGATATAATGCCGGAAAAACCTCGGAAAAATTGGGGATCGGGCCATGAACCGCCGTACTGTTTTGCTTCTCTTGGGTGGGGCCGCCGTCGCGGCCTGTGACACCGGCACGCCAGCCCCTCCGGCTTTGGGTCCGGACGGGCAGCCCCTGCCCCGCCTCTACCGGATTTCATCCAGCGATGCCCGTCGCATTCCCTTCCGCGCCCTGGACGCTGTCAATGCCCTGCGGGCCGGGGCCGGCGTTCCGGCGCTGGAACTGGACAGCCGCCTGACCGCCGCCGCCGAAACCCATTCCCGCGACATGTCGCTCCAAAACCGGCCATGGCATTTCGGATCGGACGGGTCGTCGCCCATCGACCGGGCCCGACGTGTCGGGTTCGACGGACAGCTTCTGGGCGAGGCCATCTCGGAAACCTACGAAAGCGAGCTTGAGACCATTGCCGCCTGGATGCAGGAACCGGGGCCGCGCCGCGTGATCCTGGAGCCGGAGGCCCGGCGCATGGGATTCGCGTTCTTCCAGGAAGAGAACGGCAAGATTTGGTGGACGATGACCGTCGGGACCAACGCATCGGGAACGGTCTAATTCTTAGGATTTGACCCAAAAGCGCCACGCCCGCGACGCGCTTTCGCCGGATTCGTTAAGCAGCCTGAACCTCGGGTGGAGCGATCGGCAAGGGAGCCGCCCATATGAACTGTTTCAATGTCCCCGGTCTCGGGCCGATTTGTCTGCATGACCTGAAGGTGCAAGTGGGATCCAGCCAACTGGACCTGACCCATCCCGCCACCGGCGTGACCGTTCTTCTTCTGGCCGTCATGGGGGTCTTCATCTTCCGATCGCCGGCCTGAGCGAAACGCTTTAGGGCAGGATGTCGATGGGCGTTCCGTCCTGAACCATGGAATAGACCTGCTTCATCTGCCGGTTGGTGACCGCGATACACCCTGCTGTCCAATCGGCGCTGCGCCCGCGCCTTTGGTCACCCCAGCCGTGAATGAAGATGTCCCCGCCCGGCGAGCGGCCGTGTTCGGCTGCGAAAGCCATATCCCGGGCGTTCGGATAGTCGATCCCGATGGAGAGGAAGAAGGACGAATTCGGGTTCCGCCGGTCGATATGATACCGACCCTCGGGCGTTTTGCCGTCGCCTTCGAACTGCTTGGGCCCCTCGGCCGTGAAGCCCAGTTGGACGTCGTACCGCTCCAGCACCACGTTGTGGTGCATCAGGAACATCTTCCGGTCCCGCTTCTGGACCTGAAGCCGGGTCACCTGCGGGCCCGTATAGACCGGGAATTTCGTACACGCGGCCGCAGCCGCAGCGAGACCGAGCGTCAGGGCGCCCCGGCGAGTCAAAGGAAACATACTATCTGCCTGTCGAGTGTCTTCTGCACTTCCAAGGGCATCCATACAGGCACCGGCGGCTTTGGGAAAGCCCGGGATGACCATGCGATCAGATGTCGCTTTCGCGCCGCAGCAGATCGGCCAGGCCCGCGCGGTAATCGGGGAACCGCAGGCGCACGCCCAACTCCGCCTTGATCCGGTCGTTCCGCACCCGCTTGGATTCGGCGTAGAAGCTGCGCGCCATGGGCGTCATCTCGGCCGTGGCGAAGTCCTCGGCGGGCGGCGGCGGCAAGCCGAGCAGCTCGGCGGCGTGGCCGATGACGTCTTCCGGCGGGGCGGGATCGTCGTCGCAGAGGTTATAGACCGCACCGGGATTCGGGCGTCCGATCGAGGCGTGCAGCACCCGGGCGATATCCTCCACATGGATGCGGCTGAAGACCTGGCCGGGCTTCACGATCCGCCGCGCGGTGCCCGCGCGGACCTTGGCGAAGGGCCCGCGTCCGGGCCCATAGATCCCGGCCAGCCGGAAGATATGCAGCTTGGCCCCCGTGCGCTGGGCCCGCCCCTGCCATTCGGTCTCGGCCTCGACCCGCATCCGCCCCCGACGCGTCGACGGGGTCAGGGGCGTCGCCTCGTCCACCCAACCGCCCTGGTGGTCGCCGTACACCCCCGTTGTCGAAAGATAGCCGATCCAGGCCATCCGCCCCAGAACGGGCTCCAGCACGGCGCCATAGCGGTTCAGAACCGGGTCGCCCTCCCCGTCCGGCCCCGCCGAAGTCAGGATATGCGTCACATCATCCAATGGCAGGGGATCCCCGAAAATCACCGGCTCGACCCCTTCGCCGCGCAAGGTCTCGGCCTTTTCGACCGACCGGGTCGTGCCGATCACACGCCACCCCCCGGCCGTCAGCAGCGGGGTCAGCGCGCGGGCGGAATAGCCGTGTCCGAAGCTCAGCAGGGTGGGCATGTCAGCCTCTCGACCGCCCAGCGGGCCGCATCGGCCACCGCCGGGTCGGGATCGTCGGATAGTCTCTGCACATGCGGTTTCAGACGCGCGGATCCGGAATTGCCGATGGCGTAACAGACATTGCGCACCATGCGGTCCCGCCCGATCCGCTTGATCGGGCTTCCGGCGAACCGCGCGCGGAAACCCGCATCGTCCAACGCGGCCAGGTCTTCCAGTGGCGGGGTCCGGTGGGGACCGTGATAGCGCAGGTCGGACGCCTCGACCGCGAATTTGTTCCAGGGACAGACCGCCAGGCAATCGTCGCAGCCATAGATCCGGTTGCCCAGATGGGGCCGCAGCGCCGGGTCGACCGGCCCCCTGTGTTCGATGGTCAGGTAGGAAATGCAGCGCCGCGCATCCAGTCGGAAGGGCGCGGGAAAGGCATCGGTCGGGCAAATATCCAGGCACCTGGTGCAGGATCCGCAATGGTCCGTTTCCGGCGCGTCCGGGTCCAAGTCCAGCGTCGTGAAGATCGCGCCCAGAAAGACCCAATTGCCCACATCGCGCGACAACAGGTTGGTATGCTTGCCTTGCCAGCCGATCCCGGCGGCTTGGGCCAGCGGCTTCTCCATCACGGGCGCGGTGTCGACGAAGACCTTCACCTCGGCGCCGGTCTCGGCCACCATCCAGCGCGCCACCCGCTTCAGCGCCTTCTTGACGATGTCATGGTAGTCGCGCCCCTGGGCATAGACCGAAATCGCCCCGTGTTCGGGTCTGTTCAAGTCCGTCAGGGGATCATGGTCCGGTCCGTAGGAATGGGCCAGCATCACGATGGACCGCGCCTCGGGCCACAGCGCCGTCGGATCGCCGCGCCAAGCCGCGCGGTCGGCCATCCAGGCCATCTGGCCGTGATGCCCATCCGTCAGAAACCGGCTCAACCGCCGGGCCGCATCGGGGATCGCATCCGGCCGGCAGATTCCGACCGAGACGAACCCCGACGCCCGCGCCTCGGCATCGAGCCGGGCGCGCAGAGTCAAAAGTCGAGGTCCGCGTAGTGACCCGCCGGACGGAACCCCGGCACCACATCGGCCAGGATCGACCGGAAGGCCGGGCGCGACTTGATCTTGGCGTACCAGTCGCGCACCGACTCGCTGCGGGCCCAATCCACATCCGAGGAGTAATCCAGGCACGACAGATGCGCGGCCGCCGCAAAATCGGCCATCGTCAGATCGGGCCCGGCCAGCCAGCGGTTCCGGTCCAGCAGCCAACCCATATAATCCAGGTGAAACTTGATCGCCTTCACACCGTTCTTGACGTTCGCCCCGTCCGGGTAACCCGCCCGGGTCAGCTTCTTGTTCACCCGCTCATAGACCAGCTTCGACGTCACCTCCTGGTGGAACTTGTCGTCGAACCACCCGATCAGCCGCCGCACCTCGGCCCGCTTGACCGGGTCGGACGGCATCAGCGCCGGCGTCGGCACGGTCTCTTCCAGGTATTCGCAGATCGCCGTGCTATCGGCCAAGGTGACCCCGTCGATGCGCAGCACGGGCACCTTGCCCGCCGCGTTCCGGCGCAGGAACTCCGACGATTGCTCCCAATAGCGCTCGTCGATCAGTTCCACCTCCAACTTCTTCTCCGCCAGGACCAGCCGGACCTTCCGGCAGAATGGCGACAGCGCGAAATGATAAAGCTGGATCATGACCATGGGGAATGCCCCGCCGCGCGGATCATTTCAATCCTCGAAACACGCAGCCCGCCCATCGGCCAGGATCGTGGCGGCCCCGTCGCGCACGCGGGCGGCCTTGCGCTGAAGGCCCGGCGTCAGGGCGTTCGGGTTCCGCGTCTTGGGCGACGGTAGAATCGACGCCAAGGCCGCCGCCTGCCGCGCGCTCAGATCGGCGGCATCGACCCCAAAGTAGTGGCGCGCCGCCGCCTGCACGCCGAACACGCCTTCGTCGAATTCCGCGATGTTCAGATAGATCTCGATCACCCGCCGCTTGGGCCAGAAGGCTTCCATCACCGGGGTCAGCGCGGCCTCGGCGGCCTTCCGGAACCAGGACCGGCCGTGCCAGAGAAAGGCGTTCTTCACGACCTGCTGGCTGATGGTCGAGGCGCCACGGCTGGCCCCGTCTTCGATGGCGCCCCGGATCGCGTCGACATCGAAGCCCCAATGCCGGCAGAAATTGGCGTCCTCGGCGGCGACGGCGGACCGGGCCATGGCCGGCGCGATGCGGTCCAAATCGACCCAATCCCGCTGGATAGACCCTATGCGAGAGCCTTCCGACCAGATGTAGGGCGTCGTCGGCGGGTCGATCCAACGATAGGCCAGAACCCAGACCAGGATCGCCACGCTTCCCCAGAACACGATACGAAAGGCCGTCCGCAAGACGCGCCGAACCCCTTGGCCGACCCGCTGTCGAAGGCCAGGGCTCTGCGCTGCCTTCTTGCGCGCGGGTTTCTTCTTGGACTGCTTCTTCGCCACGGCCCCACCAAGCGGGACCGGCGGCTTACGTCAAGAGATCGCTTCGACCTTTACCGCAGCAAATTTGAACTCGGGGATTTTGCCATACGGATCCACCGCCGGGTTGGTCAGCAGGTTCGCCGCCGCTTCGACATAGGCAAAGGGCAGGAAGACCATGTCCGGCGCCACCGCCCGATCCGCCCGGGCCATGATCTCGACGCTGCCGCGCCGGGTGGTCAGGCGCACCGCACCGCCCGCATCGACCCCAAGCTTCCGCAGGGTCGAGGGGTGCAGCGAGCAATTCGCCTCCGGCTCGATGGCATCCAAGGTGGCCGACCGGCGCGTCATGGAGCCCGTATGCCAATGCTCCAACTGCCGACCCGTCGTCAGGATCATGGGATAGGTAGCGTCCGGCACCTCGTCCGGCGCGATGACCGAGGCTGGCGTGAATTTCGCCCGCCCACCGTCGCGCGGGAAGCCGTCGCCGAACACGATGGCCTGGCCCGGATCGTCGGGGGCGAGCGACGGATAGGTCACCGCGTCCTCCGCCAGCAGGCGGTCCCACGTAATGTTGTCCAGCGACGCCATATTCCGGGTCATCTCGGCGAAGACCTCGGACGGGTCGCTAAAGCCCCATTCCAGCCCGCACCGCTTCGCCAGTTCGGTCGTGATCCACCAATCCTCCCGCGCTTCTCCCGGCGGCGGCACCGCAGGCCGCCCCATCTGCACCTGCCGGTTGGTGTTCGTCACCGTTCCCCGCTTCTCGGCGAAGGCCGAGGCGGGCAGGA
>JBCCCB010000217.1:0-7006 GCA_039033775.1 Pseudomonadota bacterium
CGTCCTGACGGCAGAGCGCCACGGCCCAGTCGCGCATGCCCGGCGTGATATGGCCGTCGCGGAGGGCGGCGCCGACCTTGGTCTGGACGCGCTCTTCGGCGAGGGTCGCGGTCTGGGCGCTGGGCCCGGCCATGGCCTCGTGGAAGACCTCGATGGGGACGGTGCGGGCGGGGTCGGGCTGGACGCTGACCATGGCCGTGTCGCTTCCCGGCAAATCGCCACCGCGCGCCTTACCCTCCATTTTGCCTGGCGTGTCTGCCGCACCATCCATGAGGGTGCGGGTCGCGGCCAGGATGTCGTCGGCCGTGGCGCTGTCGGGCAGGCCCATGAGGTCGACCAAGGCGGCCATGAGGTCGGCGGGATCGGTCATCGGGGTCTCCTGGCTGGCGAGGGCGGTGAGTGGCAGCGCGGGGTCGTGGACCAGGCCCGCGCCCTTGATCGCGAGGACGCGGCCGTCGCGGGTGACGCGCAGCGCGGGCGACAGGAAGCGGAAGCCCTTTGTGGCCAGTAGATCGGCCGCTTGGGCGGTCCAGTCGACGCGGCCGAGGATCCGTGCGCCCTCGCGGCGGATTGCTTTCATCCATCCGGCGGCGGGCACCGGCCCGGCATATCCGGCCGGCGGCTTGTCGGTCTGGTGGTGATCGTCGACGGGCAGGTCGATGCCGCCCGCCCCGAAGGCGGCGACCAGCGCATCGGGATCGTCCACCAGGAAGACCCGGCCGTCGCGGGCGGCGTTGCGGCCCACATCCAGGAGGTGGACCCAGTCCGGCGCCCGAGGCCCGCCGACGCGGGTCAGAAGCGTGGTGAAGACGTCGGGCATGCGCTCAGCCCAGGAACGGCGTGACGATGGGCTGGAGGTGCCTTTCCACGGGTTCGACCCGCCGCCATCGTTGGTGTCGGTGTTGGCGATGTGCAGCGCGGCCTCTTCCAGCTCGGGCAGAACGACCAGGATGTTGGGCTGGATGCCCAGCTTGCGGCCATCGGCGGTCTTGAAGCCCATCATCGCGGCGCGGGCGGCGGCATAGTTTGTCGCCGTCAGCTCCGCCTTCGACCCGAAGGCCAGTTGCGGCAGGCCGAACCCGGCATTCACGCGGGCGTCGACGCCATAGATCAGCTTGCGGTTCATGAACACGCTGTCATCTCCGGGGCGATCCATGGCGACGAAGTCGTAGGGCTTGCGTTCCTGCCAGATAAGGGCGCGGACCGCGCGGGACGTGTCCAGCCGGAACCAGGCCGGACCGGCGCCGTCCTGCATGTTCGAGAACAGCTCGACCCCGCCCTGGGCCGTGTCCAAGGAATGCGCCGTGTCGAAGAACGGTTGGCCGTCATAGCCTTCGGTCTCGAACCCGCGCGCGAGCAGACCGAAGACCAGCTCCTCCCGGTGTTGCCCGGTGAGGCGGCCCAGTTCCGAGAACATCGGGCTGTAGAGGCCGAGCTTGTCGTCGGCGAAGTTGTTGCGGTCGACCTCAACGGTGCTTTCAAAATCGACGTTCTCGATGGTGAAGCCATGGGAGGCCAGCTTGTGGATCACCCGGTCGCCGATCCATTCGCGCAGCTGCGGGACGTTGCCGAGCCAGCCATAGGTCTCGTCGCACCCGGTGCTGGTGACCCGCATGGCCACGTCCAGGGCATGGGTGGGTGCGCCCGCCATGCCGTCGTTGAAGAGCGTCTTGAAGCCCCGGAAGGCCAGGTCGAAGTTGCGATCGGTGAGGTCCATGCCGTCTGTCGTCCCCTTTGGTGCGGTCCAGCGGTCGCCCGATGTCACGGAAAAGGTACGGATCGGGGCGGATCGAAACCATCCGGACACGTGTCCGAAGGTTCGGCATCGGGCGGGGGGACGGGATTACGTGAGGCGGGTCTGGCGCCGGGTGTCGGCGACCAGGCGGGCGCATCTTCGCCGTCTCGATATCCGACCGGCGCCGCGGTCGCAGCCCGCCCGCTTCGAGACCCCGTTTGAATTCGCCGGAGTGCGTTTGAATTTGGGTGGGTTGGGTTTTCGGCGGCCCCCAGACCCAAACTCGACTTGGCCCTGAGAAGGCCGCTTTTCGGCCCCTCCGGCGATGCCCCGAACGCGTCGGGGCGGCCCGCCTCCGAACCGCCCCGACCGTCGTCGATTGCGGCCCTCACGCCGCCTGACGGTCCTTCATCGACTTCAACGCCACGATGGCCTTGCGGGCATCGCCCAGGGTCAGGAACCGCAGGCTGGACACCTTGAAGCTCCGCGCGATCCACTTGCCCAGGCTGTCCGGCGTGCCCTTGCCGCCGGTATATTCGGCCCAGAGCTGGCGGATCAGCTCCAACTGGGCGAAGCTCGCCATGCCGGGTCGGGCGCCATAATCGGGGCTGCTTTTCACTAGGGGCTTGAACCCCAGATACTCGAAGAACCCCATCAACGCCTCGAAGTCGGCCTTGCCCATGTCCAGGGCCGAGACCTGACCGGTGATCTGCACCATCGCCGCGCGATATTCCGGCTCGGACAGGCCGAGCTTCGACTGCGCCACCCGCAGGATCGCCAGCTGCTTCTTCGACAGGCTCATTGGATGGCCTCCCCACATTCGCTGTCGATCTTGGACAGATCGTTCCCCATACGGAGGTGCAGCCAATCCAACCGGTCACCTTCCGTTCGGGCCGTGCGCTCCACCGCCATGGCCAGCATCGTCGCGATGGCCGCCGCCGACAGATCGTCCTGGCTCGGCTCCGTGGTCCACGACGTCAACGCGCCGCCCGATCCCAACGGTTTCAAGCCGAGATGCACCTGGCTCAGCATCCAAGTCACCTGCTCCATGTCGCGGATCATCTGGTCGAGTTGCGCCCGCTCCATGTCGATCAGAACCCGATCCTCCTTCATCGGATGGACGGACACGCGGGGCGAGGGTCGCTTAACAGCGTTCATTGGATTATTCCTTCCATGTTTTCGTGGAGTTGGACGCCTTCGAAGAGCGCTCGAAGCTCTCCGCTCAGCTGGTTGGCATTGATCGCCGTCGCACGGAGGCGCTTGGCCAGCTCTCGGACCCGGTCCGGATCCTTGGCGCGCTCTTCCAGGGCGTCGGCCGTCGCAGCGACCTCAAAGGGATAGTCGACCAGGATGCGCCAAAGCGCCTGCGACCGGGCGAGGTCCTCCGCTGCGAGGTTATGGGTCATGTGCACGATCCGATCCGTCATGCCAGCCCCCTTTCCTTGTCGAGCTTCAGATCATGGACGGCCGCGCCGATATGCGCGCTGCCGATGGGCTCGCCGCCCGAGAACACGTGCGCCATGTCGAGAACCCCGGCCACGTTCCGCAGCCCGCCAGCCCGGCGGGCGACCGCCTTGAGGACGCGGAGTTCCAGATCCCCGCCGACACCGTAGGAGGCCGCGATGGCTTCCACGTCGGTCGCCGAGGCATTTTTCAAGATCACGGGCCGCCGCATCCGGCTTTCGAGCTGCGGGAACAGTCCGATCCCGTCCACCAAGGCCAGATCACCCACGAAGGCCAACGGAACGTCGGTCTCTTCAGACAGGCTGCGCAACCATTCGAAGGCGGCACCCCGGTAATGCGACTTCCGGGTCCGGTGGTCGAGATATTGCGCCTCGTCCACCACGATCATGACATAGTCATGTTCGGAGTATTCCTCGCTGGTGAGCCGGTCGCGCAGAAAATCGAAGGCGGTCTCGATGCCCTGGCCCTGCTCACGCGGCGACGTGCCCCACGGGCGCATGAGGCCTGTCGCGACATGCCACGGGCTGCCTTGGCCGGATGTGATGGTCAGGCGCAGTGCGCCACCACCCTCACGGTCGGGCAGGGTCTCGCAGAAACGATCCACGGCCGTGGACTTGCCCACGCCGGACCGGCCCGCGATCATCGTCAAGCCGCGTGTCGCCAGCGCCATGTTGAGCGACCGCGCGATGTCGCGGGCCGTCTCCGTCTCGACATAGCCGCCGGGCGCCGGCGGCGGCTCCGGGGGTTGGATCACGTGTAGCGCTTGTGCCATACTGGTCTCCTATCGTGGTTCGGGCGCAAGCCCGGGTTGCAGGCGCGGGGGGTGTTGCATCACCCTCCGCGCCCTTTGCTCCCTGCCACCGGAAGCCCGTAATGGGCGTCGAAGCGGGCGAGGAATTCCTCTGGAACTTTCGCGGCGATGATGTCGTCCGACGCCCCGGGCCGATCCGGCCGCGCGTCGACCGGGGCGCCGAACCGCCCGGCCACGACCTGACGCGCGGGCGCGCTCGATACGGGTCCCGGCATCGGGATTTGGCTCAGCAACTCGGCCATCTCCGCGTCGTCATAGGTCCGGTTCGCCTCTTCATGGGCTGCGGCCGTGGCCCGCAGCTTGCGACGGTTGCTCGCCGCCTGGCGGATGCCGTCGACACTGCCATAGGCCCCGGCCTTGATGGGTTCGATCCCTTCGCAGATCAGCCGGCCGTCCCTGTCCCAGGCCAGCGCGGGCTGGCCGAAATCGTCGGGATCGCGGCCCAGCAGGACCCGCTTTCCGCCGCCATGGTGGCGCAGCAAGGCGTCCTGCGTCTCTTGTCCGCCATAGGTCCAGCCCTGGACCTTCACCCGTCCGACGCGGTCCACGGCAACGAAGCGGTAGAGCTGGCGGGCCGTGGGGCGTCGAGTGATGCGCGCCGCCAGCCCCGCTTCGAAAACATCCCAATGGGACCGGCCTCGCGCGCCCTGCGACGTGCGGCCGGGCTCGCAATTGTACCGGGCGACCTCGCGCCGATAGACCGCCTCCAAGGTGGCGATGAGCACCGGCACGACATCCACGCTCGGGGCTGCGCCTGGCACGTGCCCAGCATGAGCCTGGGCGAATTCCGGGCGGTCGTCGACGCTGCGCGATACCGTGGCGAAGGCCCGCTTCGCGATCTTGGTCTTGGCGTTGGCAGGCAAAGCGAAGGTCGTGGCGATGCCGAGATGCGCGCAGACGCCGGGTGGCGTCGGCGCATCGGCGGCGGGGCCATGGGTGCGGAAGGCCCGGCCCACACCACCCGCCACCAGGTGACCCGCGAAGGCAGACCCGTTGTCGGTATAAAGCCGGTCGAAGATGCCATGGTCCTGACAGACCCGCTTGATGACGCGGACCGTCGCGGCGGCGTTCTTGGAGGACGTCAGTTCGAAGTCCAGGATCACGTTCGACGCCACATCGACCAGCGCGATCATGACCGGCCGGACCGCACGCCCGTCCCCGAAATCGACCCAGATATCCAGCGTCCGGACATCTAGAGCGGCTCCGGCTTTCTCTGAATTGGAGGGGATTCCAAGGGGCGCGCATTGTGGTTCAGAATCCCGACTGGTGAGGGAGGCCAGCATGGATGACGAAACCTTCTTCAGACGATCTTCGCGAACGCGTTGTAGCTGCGATGCAATCCGGCGAGAGCTGCCGGAGCGGTTCGGGGCCGCGCCGTCCAGCGTCGTGAAATGGACGCAGCGCGCGGCGCAGACCGGATCGGTGAGCCCGGCGCAGATGGGTGGGTATCGCCGTCCGATCCTGGAGCCGCATCGGGCCTGGCTTTTGGAACAGGTTCGCACTTGCCCGCATGTGACGCTCGCGGTCCTTCAGGATTTGCTGGCGGAGCGCGGAATTGACGTGAGCCATGACACGGGTTGGCGGTTCCTACGTGGCTGCGGGTTCAGTTTCAAAAAGAGACATTGGTCGCCGACGAGCGCGACCGCCCGGACGTGAAACGCCGCCGGGAGCGGTGGCAGCGGCATCAGGCGCGCATTGATCCGACACGTCTGGTGTTCAATCCCCTCTCGTGACAGTGCTGCGCAATGCACTGCCGGGCCATGGATGAGACCTGGGTGAAGACCAACATGGCCCCGCTTCGTGGCTGGCCCCCAAAGGCGAGCGCCTGCCGGGCGCGGCACCGTTCGGCCACTGGAATACCTCTACCTTTATCGCGTACCTTTATCGCGGCGCTTCGCCACGATCGGATCGACGCGCCCTGGGTCTTCGATGGCCCGGTGAACGGCGACATCTTCCGCACCTATGTCGAGCAGGTTCTCGGTCCGACGCTCGCGCCCAGGCGACGTGGTCGTGATGGACAACCTCGGCAGCCACAAAGGACAAGCCGTGCAACAGGCGATCCGCGCGGCAGGCGCCCACCTTCTCTTCCTGCCGCCATACAGCCCGGACCTGCCCCGCATCGAACAGGCCTTTGCAAAGCTGAAACACTGGATGCGCAACACCGCGTCGCGTTCACGCGAAAGTCTGTGGCGAGCAGTCGGAGCCATCCTCGACCGCTTCACTCCCGATGAGTGCGAAAACTACCTAAGGAACACAGGCTATGCTTCCGTCAAAAACTGAAGCGCTATGGCCATCATTGGTCGCGAATACGCATATCCGGACCCTGCCGGTTCGCGTTGGGTCTGGAGGTCCGGCCTGCCGGGCTGGGTAAGGGGCTGCCGCGCGCATCCGGGCCCCGGCCCGATCTCAATCCTGATCGCCGAAGGTCTGCCGGATGGCGCGCAGGACGGGGATTGCGGCGCGGGTGCGGTCGGGGCCGATCTGCTCGACGGCTTCGCGCATCACCGGGCGGATCGCGGCAAGGGCGGTTTCCCGGGCCGTTACCCCGGCGCCGGAAATCGCCACCCGCTTGCGCCGGGCATCGTCCCAATCGGGGCGGATATGGATGTGGCCGGCCCATTCGAGCCGCGCCAGTGTGTTGGTCATGGCGCCCCGGCTGAGGTGGAAGATGCGCGCAAGCTCGGCCGGGGTCCGTTCCTCGCGGTGCTGGGCCAGGTAGTTCAGCACCGTGAAATGGCTGAGCTCCATCCCCTTGGGCAAGACCGACCGCAGGCGGGCGCGGACCAGTTGATCGGCCGTCAGCATCTCGGAGAAGAGGGCGACGGCCAGGTCGTCGACATCGTCTTTCATGGCCCGTCCCAAGGCTGGTCGGCCGCAAGCGAGGGGATGCGCGCGCGGGCATCGGCGACCGCATCCAGGTCGATATCGACACTGTAGACGCCCGGCTCGGTGCCCGCGTCGAGCAAGACCTCGCCCCAGGGGGCGACGACCATGGA
>JBCCCB010000218.1:0-6989 GCA_039033775.1 Pseudomonadota bacterium
AGAGCCTGCAGAACCTTACGCCTGCGGACGTCTACTTCGGGCGCGGAAAGACCATCTTGAAACAACGAGAAAGGATCAAACGAAAGACCATCGAAGCGCGGCGCTTGCTTCACCGCAAATCCGCCGCATAATCAACCCAACTAGATGCGCCCGATCCTCTCTTAGCTCAGGCGGCCATCTGTCCCAAAATCCCTGACGACGGACACCGCCAGGGCGCGGCTTGGGAAGTTACGTTCAGAGGCAACCGACGGTTCCCAATCCATCAAATTTTCCTACAGAACTCTATTAGCAAGACTATTAGCACGACCCTCAGGCGTGCACCGGCGCAAGTGCCCGCCATTTCTTCCGGTAGGCCGACGCGGAGATGCCAACACGCTTTCGAAAGGCCGAACGGAAGCTCGACGGTTCGGAATATCCGACCTCTACCGAGACTTCGTCGATCGGCGTCGCGGTGGTCTCCAGCAATTGTTTGGCTTCCTCGATCCGGAGGGTCTGGATGTAGTCCCCCGGCGCCTGGCCGGTCGCTTTCCTGAACCGGCGATGAAAACCACGCTCGGTCATGCCGCTTCGCTCTGCCATTGCAGCCACAGGGCTGGGCGTGTCGTAGTGCTGCGCCGCCCAAATCTGCGCGTCGGCGATTAACTGGTCATCATGTTGGCGTGCGGATATCAGCGATGCATAGGTGAGCTGGCCGTCGAGATGTGGGTCGATCAAATAGATCTTCGCGATCCGACGGGCTTCGTCGGCGCCGGCAAAACGTCCGATCAGGTAGAGCATGAGGTCGGCCCAGGCTGAGGCGCCACCCGCGGTGACGACGCGGTGTCCATCTCCGGCGGGTACGAGAATACGCTCTCTGCATACCTTCACGTCCGGGTAGTTCCTGTCCAACATGTCAGCGAAGCCCCAGTGCGTCGTCGCTTCTTTTCCATTGAGCAGTCCGGCCGCGCCAAGCAGCACGGCTCCTGAACAGACAGATGTGACGATTGCGCCGCGCGCGTGGACGTCCGACAGCCAATCCGCGACAGCCACAAGGTCTTCAGGCAAGCCCGCATTCGGATCGAAGTGGAGATCGGACACGATGACGAGGTCTGGCGCGGGCGCCTCCGCCAGAGCTGCATCGGGCGTGATCTTGCGTCCGTTGACGTCCCAATAGGGTGCGCCGTCGACTGTTCGGAGGCTCACGTTGAACATCGGAATCTGCGCGGGAAGCCCATGCAGCATTTCCCAATCTCGACCCACCGAAGCCAAGACGTCGAGGATCGAAAACAGCACGGACGTGCCTGCGTGCCGCGATCCGATAACGGTCGTATTGATGGCCATTCCGCCCTCCATCGGCCAAACGGCGTCCGATAATCACCGTTTCGGTCCCATCCTCTTCTAACCCGACACGCTCGCCCGGTCCATCACCCCGCCCATGACGGCGGCCATACCGGCCATCCAATCAGGAGCGAGGACTGGGACATGACCATTCAGAATCAAATCACTGCGTTCGACGACGCTAAGGCGGAGGCTTTCGCCGAACGGTTCGTCGGAACCCTGAACGAGGCGGCGCTCGCCGTCATGACCTCGCTCGGCCATCGCGCCGGCCTGCTCGACGGTTTGGCGGCCAATCCGGGGCTGAGCTCGGCCGCATTGGCCGACGAGATCGGCGCGAACGAGCGATACCTGCGCGAATGGCTGGGCGTCATGGTGACCTCGGGTGTCGTGGACTACGACCCTGCTGCGAAAAGCTACACGCTGCCGCCAGAGCACGCGGCCTTCCTGACCCGCGCGGCAAGCCCGAACAACATGGCGGTCACGACCCAGTTCATCGGTCTCGCGGCGTTGGTCGAGGACAAGCTCCTTGACCGGGTCAAGAGCGGCGAGGGCCTTTGCTATCACCATTTCGACCGCTTCCACGAGGTCATGGCCGAAGACAGCGCGCAACTGGTCGTTTCCAATCTTGAAAGCGCGATCCTGCCGGTCGTTCCCGGCTTGATCGAACAGTTAGACCGGGGCATCGACGTCGCCGATTTCGGGTGCGGGGCCGGGCGGGCGATGATGACGCTGGCGCGGGCATTTCCGAAGAGCCGGTTCCACGGCTTCGACCTCTGCGAGGACGCCTTCGCGGAAACGGTTGCCGAAGCGCGGTTTGAGGGCCTGACGAATCTCCAATTTCGCGCACGCGATCTGTCCTCCGTTGCCTCGGTCGGCCAATTCGATCTCGTGACTGCCTTCGATGCCGTTCACGACCAGGCCGATCCGAAGGGGTTCCTGCGGCTGGTCCATCGGTCGCTGAGATCCGGCGGCCTCTTCCTGATGCAGGACATCGGCGGTTCGCGCCATCTGGAGAAGAACCTCGATAATCCGTTCGCGCCCCTGCTGTTCATGATCTCCAGCATGCACTGCATGCCCATCTCGCTCGGGCAGGGCGGGCCTGGATTGGGGGCCATGTGGGGAGTCGAGACCGCCGAAGAGTATCTCGCGCAGACCGGATTCGCCTCGGTCGAAATGCATCGGCTGCCCCATGACGACCTCAACGCCTACTTCATCGCCCGCGTTTGAGCGGGCTCCGAACTGGAGAGACGACATGGCAATAACTTCTGAAGTTTACAACGTTCGTCGCCGGCGATCTGACAGCATCGCAGGCGCTATTCGGAGTTGGGCGGTGCGCGCCAAACAACGGCAACAGATGCGCATCGAGATGAAGGGGCTCTCCCGTCTCCCGTCACACCTGCTGCGCGACATGGGGCTGGAGCAATACGCCGCCCCGCGTGAGCCCGACATCCACATCCTTTGGTGATGAACCCCTCGAAAGGACAGACAATGAACGGAATTGAACGCGGTAGCACTATCGTGATCGGCGCGGGTCTTTCGGGCCTCGCCACGGCGCGCACGTTGACTGAACGTGGCCACCCAGTCACGGTGCTTGAGGCACGCGACCGGGTGGCTGACCCCTGGCGAAAGCGTCATCCGGCGCTTCGCCTCAACATCCACCGCAAGTTCGCCGGGCTTCCCGGGCAGGCGGCCCCGCAAACGGACGGCACGTATCTGAAGCGCGACACCGTGGTCGCGCATCTGGAGAGCTACGCCGAAAGCATCGGTACGCCGATCCGTTTCGGCAGCGTCGTGACGGGCATCGAACGGATACAGGGTGGGTGGAGCGTGGCCACTGAGAGCTCGCGCTTTGAGGCGGAGAATGTCGTCGTCGCGACGGGTCGCGAGAGCATCCCGCATATCCCCGACTGGCCAGGGCGCGACCAATATGGAGGCGAGCTGCTGCATGTCGCCGATCTCGGCGATGTGTCCCGCTACGACGGGAAGCGCGTGCTGGTCGTGGGTGCGGGCAACTCTGGTACGGACGCGCTGAACCACTTTGCCCGGCAAGAACCGGCCGAGGTGATGGTGTCGCTGCGCTACGGCCCGTCGGTCGTACCGAAACGCATCTTCGGCTATCCGCTCCATGGGCTGGCGCGCGTCTTCGCGGCGCTTCCGAACGCGATACTGGACCCGGCCTTCAAGCTGACCGAACGGCTGTTTCTCGGAGACCTCCGGCGGTACGGGCTGACCAGTCACCCCGATGGCGGCAGCACGCGGCTCTTGCGCGATGGCGTGACCTTCGCGATCGACGACGGTTTCGTTGCGGCCCTGAAGGCAGGGCGGTTCCGGGTCGTACCGCGTGTCGAGGGGTTTTCCGGCGACACCGTCGCTCTGGCCGATGGATCTGTCTGCCGCCCGGATGTCGTGATCGCGGCCACCGGGTATCGCTCCGGTCTCGAACCGCTGCTCGGACATCTGGATGTGCTCGACGAGAACGGCCGCCCGCACCATCCGATGGGCGAGCGCGATCCGAAGCGACCGGGCCTCTGGTTCGCCGGTTTCAAGCCGATCTACACCGGCTTCTTCGACGCCGCGGGCATTGCCGCCGGGCGCATCGCCACCGGTGTTGCGACCGACGCACACCGCGTCACGCGCTCTGAGACGCCCGATATGCGTGAACCGCATGTCGCCCACCAGCGCCCCGCACCAGCGGACGCAACCACAACCTGAAACTCCCGAAAGGACCGATCAAATGAAACACACGAACCTTCTTGTCGCCGCCGCCATTGCGGTCATGCCCCTCACCGGAAACGCCGGTGAACCGCTTGCCGCGTTCGACGTCGCCGAAGACATGTCACGCTTCGTCTTCGCCGCAGTGCCGGTCTTTGACGATGGCATGCCGGCCTATGGCAACGCCTTCATCACTCAGGGTTATATCTACCCGGCAGGCACGCTCGACGGCGGTGTGGAAGGCACGCTGCCGAACGGCGATCCGGCTTTCCCGGACCTCGTCATCGGCGAATGGACCTGTGACGGGTACTTCGTCGGCGACGGCATGCGCACCGAGACAGGCGCCATCGTCATGACCCGGCAGATCTACCGGTTCAATGATGGCGATCTGCTGATCAGCCATGGCCCCGAATTCGTCGATGCGGGCGTGACCGTCACGCGCGCCGTGACTGGCGGGACCGGTGACTATGCCGATGCCCCTGCGGAGCTGGACCAGGTGCTGCTTGGCATGAGCGACGGCTATGGCGTGCGGTTGCAGATCGAACTCGGTGGTGGGTCCGCCGATGCCTACGGCGAAGAGGACCACACCGAATGGGATTCCGGTGTTCCGGTCGGACCTATGCCGTTCCTCGACAGGTCTGAGGCTGGCTAAGGCCAGGGAGGTCACTCCAAGCGAAGACACGGAGGCCGGCACGCGCCGACCTTCGTACCGATCACGACCACGCCAATTGTTTTCTGGCAAGGCGGCCAAAGGGCGAGACCCATGACTTACCTCGAAATCTCACGGGGCCTCGGCGGTCCCCTCAAACACTTCAATCGAAATTTCACCAAGGCCGAGGCATGGGCGTTGGTGAAGCTTGCCGCACCGTTGACCGGTCTCGCGCTTGTCAACATGGCGATGAGCGTCACCGACACGCTGATGACGGCCGCGTTCGGAGTGGAAGCCCTTGCAGCCGTCGCCGTGGCAAGCGACTTCTACTCGATCCTCTTTTACCTGGCCGTCGGCTGCATCGGCGGTCTCGGCCCGCTCTACGCGGCCGCCCATGCCGCGGGTGACACGGATCGGTTGGCGCGGCTCAGAACGGCGGGAACCATCACCTGCGCAGTGCTGGCTTTGCCGATCTTTGCCCTCTTGTGGCACACGCCGGCGCTTTTGGGCGTGCTCGGCATCGATCAAAACCTTGCCGATACAGGCACGGGTTACGTCCGGGCGATGGCGTGCACATTGATCCCGATGCTGGCGGTGGCCGTCTTGCGGACACGGCTGACGGCGATCGAACGTCCAGGCGTGATGTTGCGGATCACCCTCTGCGCGGTGCCCCTGAATGCTGTCTTCAATTACGTGTTCATGTATGGCGCCTTCGGTATGCCAGAGCTTGGCGTGACGGGCGCGGGCGTGTCGTCTCTGCTGGTTGGCGTGCTGACGCTTGCCGCCTTGATGCGAGAGGCGCACCGTGTCGGCGACGGCGGATCGGGCCGCGTGGAACCGGAGGATATTGCCGCGATCTTCCGCATCGGCCTGCCCATCGGGATCGCCACCCTGGCCGAGGTCGGCATCTATCTGGGGGCCACGATTTATGCCGCCTCGTTGTCCGTAACGGACGCGGCCGCGCATTCCGTCGCAATCCGCTTGGCGGGCATCGGATACGCGTTCTACTTCGGCTTGCAGCAGGCCGCGATGACCAGGCTGGCACGGGCCGATGCCACGTCGGGTCGCAAGGACGATGTGGTGGCAACCACGATTGCGTTTGGCGTCGCAATCGGTCTGACGCTCTGCATCACCCTTCTGATGGTCGCGGCCCCGATCGCCGACTATGCGCTGCAGGGTTCAACACCTGCGGCCATCAGCGGTGCGATTGCCGTGATCGGCGTGCTCGCAGTGGCAGAGCTGTTCGGTCCGGCCGGTGCGGGTGCGGCGGGATTGTTGCGGGCACGGGAAGTGACGCGCCCGGTCATGATCTATTCCCTGATCGGGAACTGGGCCGTCTCGGGATCTCTGATCGTGGTCACGACGATCTGGTTCGACATGGGGGCGGTCGGGATCTGGATCGCCATGGCCACCGGCACGATCGTCTATTCAACCTTGTGCATCCAGGCCCTAAACAGCTTGCCATTAAGGGGAGGCACGACATGAAACTGTATTTCGTGCCCGGCGCCTGCTCCTCGGTATCCCATATCGCACTGCGCTAAGCCGACCTGCCGTTCGGCCTCGCTGAAGTGAGTCAGCGGACGTGGCGCACCGAGACCGGCGGTGACGATCGCGCGATCAATCCGAGCCCGCCTCTCTCGCGGAACCTGCTGCCCGTCCGGCTGGGATAGTTGCGGCACAGACCGCAAAAGGCCTGAGTGATGTCCCTTTCTAAGGATCATGCCATGGCCCCGCCCACGATGTATCAACAGATGCAACGCGCCATTCCCAGTCTCGACGCGATGTATCGGCTCGTCCACGCCTGATCGCCAGCCACGGCAAGGAAATGTCGCGGGTCCTGGTCGTCGGGGCCGGCGGCGGCCGGGAGATCGGGGAGTTCCGGACCGGCGGAGTCGTCGGACCGATCACGGCCATCGATCCGGCGGACGGCAACCTGGAAATGGCGCGGGCTGTCGCAGATGCGTCGCCCGAGACCAGGTTCATCGTCGGAATCGTTGATGATCGGGCTGACGGTGAAACCTTCGATGTTGTCACATCTCTGCTGGTGATGCACCATATCCCGGACGATGGCTCCAAGCTGGCCTATCTGAGAGGACTTCGCCAAAAGCTCGCCCCAGGCGGACGGCCGATCCACGCAGACATGTGCTTCGAAGAGATCGAGGATTTCGATCGCCTGATACCCGCGTTTCAGGCACACGCACAGATCTTCGGTGTATCGGCAGACGCCGCCCGGCTGGAGTGCGAGGCGGTTGCTGGCCTGCCGGTTGTATCCGGCGATCGGATGAGCGACCTCTTTTCCCAGGCAAGTCTA
>JBCCCB010000219.1:0-6878 GCA_039033775.1 Pseudomonadota bacterium
CGACCTACGAGCCGGAGGGGATCGATTTGGGCGCGTCCATCGCGTGTGACGGGTGTTGCCTGACGGTGGTGGATCGCGGTCGCGACGGCGAAGGCGGCTGGTTCGACGTGGATGTCAGCGCCGAGAGCCTGTCGAAGACGGGTTTGGGCGATTGGGACGTGGGCGTGCGCGTTAATCTGGAGCGGTCCCTGAAGGTGGGCGACGAACTCGGCGGCCATATCGTGTCCGGCCATGTGGACGGTGTGGCCGAGATCCTCTCGATCACCCCCGAAGGCGATTCAATGCGCTACCGCTTCCGCGCGCCCGACACGCTGGCCCGGTTCATCGCGCCAAAGGGGTCTATCGCGCTGGGTGGCACATCCCTGACGGTCAATGAGGTCGAGGGGGCCGAATTCGGCGTCAACCTTATCCCCCACACCCAGCAGGTCACCACCTGGGGGGGGGCCAGGGTCGGCGACCGGGTGAACCTGGAGATCGACACGCTGGCCCGATACGTGGCGCGCCTGTCCGATGCATCCTAGCCCAAGCGCATGCCGGCCAGTTGATATACGTCAAGGTGTCCCATCCGGCGATGGGACAGCGTGGGACCAACGACACGAGAAGAGAGGGAGTCCCGTATCATGTCCCATGTGCCCCACGAATTGGCCGAAGAATTTCCGGATGCAGCCGCCAAGATCTCGCATCTGAAAGTCAGTTCGCCCCATTTCGCCAAGCTGGCGGACGAATATCACGAGGTGAATCGCGAGATCCATCGGGCCGAGACCAACGTCGAGCCGACCTCCGACGAGCACGAGCAGCAGATGCGCCGCCGCCGGATGCATCTGAAGGACGAGATCGCGGCGATGCTGGCCAAGACCGACGCCTGAGTGTCAGGTCGACCGGGTTAGGTGGAAGACTGGCTCGGGGAAGCCCTGATCGTGGAGCGTATCCACTTGGGTCAGGCCGAGACGGGCCAAGACTGCTAGCATCGCGGCGTTGCGCGCATCGGTGATGAGCACGATGCGGCGAGCCGGGGTTTCGGCGAAAACCAGATCGGCCGCCGCTCGGATGGCCTGCGGAGCGAGACCTTGGCCCTGGGCGGTCCGGGCCAGGGTTATGCCCAGTTCCAATTCGGTTCCGTCGGCAGCCAAGTGCAGGCCCAGATCGCCGACCAGTTCATCGTCTCCGGGTCGCGCGATGGCCACTTGCCACCAGCCGCCGCGCGGGAAGGGCGGCTCCGTTTCCATGGCCGTCACGGCGCGCAGGGCGCCGTTCCGGTCCAACGGGTCCCAACTCTGATATCGGCCGACCTCCGGGTCGGACCGGATCCCGTGGAACGCCTCCGCATCCGAGGAACGGAACCGGCGCAACACGATATCGCCCCGTCGCAGCGGCAACATCAGAGTCGGCGCGCCGACAAAGCGCCCGGGCCGATGGCGCGGCGGCCGGGTTTGACGAGCAGCGCTGCCGGGCCGATGAGATCGATCTGCATGTCCAGGACCCTGCCGGTGGCTGGGAGCGTTGGTCAAGGCTGGACATCCGAAGGCCGACGCGGTCCGATCAGGACCGAGGAGGCCCGATATGACCCCAGGCATCGGCCATAATTCGCGGCAGGATTTCGACGGCTATACCGGGCGCCTGCACCAATGGCGTCGCGCGCGCACCGCGTTGCTTGGCAAGGCGTTACCCTTGGAGGTGGTCCGGATGCGCGTGCGGCGGGCGGCGGCTTTGGGTCTCGATTACGGGACCTATGCGAGCGTGCGGGCGACAACGGGGCGGGATATCGTGGCGCTGCTGTTTTCGTCGAACGCGCTGGGCATGCTTCGGCGGGCCGAGATGGATGCCGTCTGCGCCGCCAAACTGGCCCGGGTCGAGGCGGCGTTGGGCGGGTTGATCCATGCGCCTTTGGTGGTCGAATCCGTCGCACCTTTGGATTGGGCCGACCGGGCGCCGGGGTTTCAGTTGAGTTGGAGCGACATGTCGGCCCGGTTGCGTGGGGTGTTGCAAGAGAAGGGTCTGCCGCCCGACGGTGTTCTGATGGTCGGCGATACGGCGTTCGAGGCCTCTTGGTGCCCGGCGGCCAAGGCGGCGGGATATCTCAGCGGCGAACGATACTTCCGGATGTGACGCGCGCTGCGCGTCTATCGCCGATCCACCAGCCAGCGCAGGACGAGATCGACGTTCTCGACCGTGTGGTAGCGCACGACGGCCGGGATCGGCACCCAGAGCGCCTCGTCCGCATCGTCATCCGCCACCGGCTCGCCGGCCTGCCAATGGCATTGGGTCGCGACCAGCAGATAATGGTGATCCACCCCGATCGCGTCGATCACGCCGAGATGGGCGCCGGGGCGGGCGGTCACGCCCGTCTCCTCGGCCAGTTCGCGGATGGCGGCGTCGCGCGCCGTCTCACCCCATTCCACATGGCCACCCGGAAAGCCCCAAAGTCCCGCCGCCGGGGCGCGTGCGCGGCGCACCATCAGCACCGCGCCGTCCCGTTCCACCACGGCCAAGGCGCCGACCTTCGGATATCGCGTCATGCGTGACCCTCCCTGCGCGCCCGCACTGGCACATGGGCGGGGCGGCGGCTACATCCTTGCAGAGCAGGAGGTGTTGCCATGGCCGATCCCATCCCCTTCGAGGCCCCCGGCCCCGTCGAGCGCGAGAATTCCGACGTTATCTCGAAGATCGAGGACATTCTGGAGGATGCCCGCAACGGGCGCATGTTCATCCTGGTCGATCACGAGGACCGGGAGAACGAAGGCGATCTGGTGATCCCCGCCCAGATGGCCACGCCCGATGCGATCAACTTCATGGCCAGCCACGGGCGGGGCCTGATCTGTCTGACCCTGCCGGGCGAGCGGATCGACGCTTTGGGCCTGCCGTTGATGGCTTCGCATAACTCGTCGCGGCACGAGACCGCCTTTACCATCTCCATCGAGGCTCGCGAGGGCGTGACCACCGGCATTTCGGCCCATGACCGTGCGCGTACGGTCAGCGTGGCCATCGACGCCTCCAAGGGCGCCGCCGATATTGCGACACCCGGCCACGTTTTCCCGCTGCGCGCCCGCGATGGCGGCGTGCTGGTCCGCGCGGGCCACACAGAGGCCGCCTGCGACATCGCGCGGTTGGCCGGGCTGAACCCGTCGGGTGTGATCTGCGAGATCATGAAGGAAGACGGGTCGATGGCCCGCCTGCCCGACCTGATCGCGTTCGCCCAGCGGCACGGGTTGAAGATCGGGACGATCAGCGACCTGATTTCTTATCGTCGGCGGCATGACAATTTGGTCAACCAGACCGCGTCCACGCCCGTCACGTCCAAAATGGGCGGTGAGTGGCTGATGCGGGTCTTCACGGACGAGACCCAGGGGGCGGAGCATATCGTTCTGACCAAGGGCGACATCTCCGACGGTCCGGTCTTGGTGCGGATGCACGCCATGAACCCGCTGGAGGACGCGCTAGGCATCGGCGACAGCGACCTGGCCGGCGCCATGAAGGTGATCGCCGGCGAGGGGCGGGGCGTCGTCGTGTTGCTGCGCGATACGGAAATGAAACTCGATCCCGGCGGGGTGTCGCCCCAGAAGCTGCGGCAATATGGGCTGGGCGCGCAGATCCTGGCCGCATTGGGCCTGCACGAGCTGGAACTGGTGACGAATTCGGGGGCGCCGAAAGTCGTGGGGCTGGATGCCTATGGCCTGTCGATCGTTGGGACCCGGCCGATCCCGGAGGTCGGGTAGGATGGCCGGCCATTCCGACAACGTCCTGGACCTGCCGTCTTTCGAGGAGGCGCCGAAGGTCCTGATCGTGATCGCGCCTTATTACGGGGCCATCTCCGAAGCACAGCTGGCCTCGGCCAGGGCCGTGTTGGAGCGCGGGGGAGCCACGCATGAGACGGTGGAAGTGCCCGGCTCCTTGGAAATCCCCACGGCCATCGGCATCGCGCATCGGCAGGCCGAATTCGATGGCTACGTCGCCTTGGGCTGCGTGATCCGGGGCCGGACGTCCCATTACGACATCGTCGTAACCGAGAGTGCGCGGGGCATCGCGACCCTGGGCTTGACGGGTGCGTGCATCGGCAATGGGATCATTACAGTCGAGAACATGGAGCAGGCCGAGGAGCGGGCCGATGCCGCCCGGCTGGACACGGCGGGCGGTGCAGCGCAGGCGGCGCTGCATCTGATCCATCTGCAGCGGACGTTGAAGAAGGCGCCGAAGGGGATCGGGTTCAAGGCGACAGGGGTCTGACAAATCCACCGTCGTTGTCCCGAGCGCCCGGTCATACTCACCCCGCTCTCACCTTCGATGGCGGCGGCTCGAGGTATCCCGACCAGCTATCCAGAACGAGCCTGCGATTGAGGCGCGGACCAGTACGGACATGTCGCACCGGTAGGCTGGCCTGGCCCATTGACCCACGCCCCGCCGCCCCATAGGTGCGCGCCCATGCCGAATGCCTCTACCGAAGACAAGCGCGCCCTGAAGCGCCGTATGAAATCCGCAGCCCGGCTCTATGCCGTCCAGGCGCTGTTTCAGATGGAGGCGGCGGGCCAGACCGTCGAGACGGTGCAGGCCGAGTTCGAGGATCATCGCTTCGGCATGGTGACGGAGGCGGGCGAACTGTCCGAGGGGGATGTCGACCTCTTCCGCGCGCTGCTGGAGGCGGCGGTCAACAATCAGGCCAGGGTCGATCAGATGACCGACCGGGCCCTGGTGGCCAAATGGCCCATCGACCGGATCGACCCGACGCTCCGCGCGCTCTTCCGGGCGGCGGGCGGCGAGTTGGTCGACCGGGACACGCCGCCGAAGGTAATCATCACCGAATATGTCGAGATCGCGCGGGCGTTCTTTCCGGAAGGCAAAGAGGCCGCCTTTGTGAACGCCGTGCTCGACCACATGGCGCGGGACGCGCGGCCCGATCAGTTCTGACGCCCGTCAGGCCGTGACATCACCGCGTTTGGTCCGCAGGACCAGCAGGCCGCCCAGCAACCATGTCGCGATCAGGATCGCCGCCGTTCCGCCCAGGAACAGGGCCAGGACGGATCCCGTACCGTCCAGCCCCAAGGCATCCAGCAGCGGCAGCATCGTGCCCCGCGCCAGGTGCCAGCCGAGCGTTGCGCCGCCCCAGATCGCGACCATCGTGCCCGCCGCCAGGCCCACAGCCCCTGCACCGCGCCCGCGGCTCCGCGCGGGCAGACGCAGCAGACGGCGCAGCGCGGTGGCGAGCCGGGACATGTCCTCGCCCATGGCCAGAATCGCGGGCACCAGGACCAGCACCAGCAACATGCCGAAGCCCAGCCCGTAGCTGAGCGTGATGACCGTGGGGCGCAGGAACTGGGCTTGGGACGACGTCTCATAGAGCAGCGGCGTCAGGCCCAGGACGGTCGTCAGCGTCGTCAGCAGGATCGGCCGCAGGCGGTCGCAGACCGCATCGACGATGGCGGGCCGAAGGGCGCGATCCTTGGAATACTCGTCGACCGTCGTCACCAGCACGATGGAATCGTTGATGATGATCCCGATCATCCCGATCAGGCCCACGACCGAGAACATCGACAAGGGCACGTCCCAGACCCAATGCCCCCAGATCGCGCCGATCAGGCCGAAAGGGATGATTGCCATGATCACGCCCGGCCGGGTCCAGGACGAGAAGATCCAGGCCAGCACCAGATAGATGCCCAGAAGGCAGGCCACTAGCCCGACCAGCGCGTCGTTCAGGAAGTCACTTTCCTGCTCGGCCAGTCCGCCAAGCGTGTAGCCCACCTGATAGCGCGCGGCGATCTCTGGCAGGATGACGTCGCCGATCTCGGCCCGGATCTCGGCGGCGCGGGCGGCATCGTCCTGGTCCAGGTCGCCCGAGACTTCGACGACTTGGATGCCGTTCTCTCGCTCGATGGTCGCGAAGCCGGACCGGACTGTGACAGTGACGATATCGGCCAGGGCCACGTCGCCGCCCGAGGGCGCGGTCAGCCGCAGGGTATCCAGGAAGTCGGCGCGCACCTCGTCTTCGGGCAATTGCACCTCGATGGTGCCGGTTCGGGGCCCCACGGGGAAACTGGCCGCCTCGATCCCGTTCAGGCGATTCCGCAACACGCCGCTGAGCGTGCCGATATCGAAGCCCAGAGCCTCGCCCTGGGGGGTCAGTTCCAGGATCAGCTCGTCCTTGTCGAAGGGCAGGCTGTCGTCCAGGCCGGATACTTCGGGGAAGCGGGCCACGGACCGCTCGAACGCGTCGGCGGCGGATTTCAGGGTCGCGCTGTCGGCACCCTGGAACTCGACCGACAGGGAATCGCCGCCAGGGCCGGAGCGCCAGCCGCGGAAGCTGATTTCCTCCGTCAGGGGGAGCTGACGGGCGCGTTCCTGCAGGTCGGCCACGAATTGGAACGAGGAATAGGGCCGCAGATCAGCGTCGATCAACTCGATGGAGATCGAGCCCAGCAGGTCGCGATCCTTCCCTTCGGCCGAGGCCAGCTGACGACCGGTATTGCCGCCGACTTCACCCAGGACGTAGTCCAGCGGGTTGACGCCGTATTCGGCTTCGTATTCGGCGCCCAACTCCTCGGTGACGCGCTGCAGCTCGCGCATCTGCGCGATGGCGTCGGCCCGGGTGGCACCGTCGGCCATGGCGAAGTTCCCAGTGACCGAGCCCCGCTCGGGCGCGTTGAAGAAGCGCCATTGGACATCGCCGGTCAGGAACAGGGCGATCTGGGTCGACAACAGGACGATGGCGGCGGCCGCGACCGGATAGCGCGCGACGAGGCAGAGGCGGATCAGCGGCCGGAACAGATTCTCGCGCACCCAGTCGAGGCCCATGTTGACGAGGCCGGAGGCCACGTCGAGCCCGGCCGTGGCCATCCAGTCGAGCGTCGTTTGGCGGCGTGCGGGGTGGCCCAGGTAGCGCAGGGCCGGCA
>JBCCCB010000220.1:0-6860 GCA_039033775.1 Pseudomonadota bacterium
CTCCGCGCTCCGACCAGCTCTATGCAACTCGACGATCTGCTCCCGGAAAGCCGCCGGGTACGGGGTCCTCGTTCGTGGCATCTGAACACCTTTCTACTTCAGTCAAAGGGTGTCCACGAAACCGGGGGAACTCCAACTCCACTGCAGCCCACCGGCATGTCTGGGGTCGATCAGGACGACTTCGATGTGGCCGCCGCCAGGTCCGGATCGGTTCAAGAGAAGGTACCGGCTCTAGGACCTGTTCCGATCGGGCTCCTCCAGCGTCACGCGCACGCACAGGCCGTTCCGGTTCGTCACATCGACCTGTCCGGCGTCGCGCGCCGCCATGCTCTCCACCATGCGCCAGCCCAGCGAGGTCAGGCGGTTGGGACGGTCCATGCCGTCGGGCAACCCGGGGCCATCGTCATGCACGGTCACTTCCAGCGCCCCGGCCTCCTCGTCGCCGCGCAACGCGATCATGATACGGCCCTCTCTACGATCTGCGAACGCATGCTTGAGCGCATTGGTCACCAGTTCGCCGACGATCAGCCCGACATCGGCGCCCAGACGTCCCTCCGCGAGGAGGTCGTCGCCACCGACGTCGATCTGAACGCGCGCGCCGTTCGAACTGAAGGCCGAGTGAATGCGATCCGCGATGCTCTGCAGGAACGACAGCAGCGACACCTGAACCGCCCCAGTTCCAACTCTTCGGCATTCGCTTCGGTTGGGACAGCCTGTTGGGCCTCATTCCGGGACTGGGGGACGCCGTGACCGTTTTGCCGGCCGCCTACATGATCTTCGAGGGATACCGGTTGGGCGTCCGTCCTGGCATTCTCGGACGGATGGCACTGAATTCCGGGGCCGACCTCTTGGTGGGAAGCATTCCGCTGGTGGGGGACGCCTTTGATGTCGTGTTCAAGGCCAATCGGCGGAACATGGCGCTGCTAAGGCGCGAAGTCGCAGGAATGGAGCAAGCCGGAATACATCCCGCGAAGGCGTTCTCCCCCCGCTAGGCCTTGGCGATCAAAGATCGGCTCGACCCTCTGTCCCGGCATTCGGTCGATCGATGGAACCATTCGGGGGTTCGACACCTTATCCAAGACACCGATGTCCAGGAGCAACCCCATGAGCGCCCCCAAGATTCCGCCTCAGTCGCAAGATGCAATGCCCGCCCATGAGCACAAGATGGACCCGGCACCCGATTGGCAGCCCCGTCATCCCGGTGCGGGTAAACTGAAGGGCAAAGTCGCCCTTATCACCGGCGGCGACAGCGGCATCGGGCGCGCCATCGCCGTCCTGTTCGCGCGGGAAGGTGCAAATGTCGGCCTTTCCTACCTCGAAGAGGATCGCGACGCCGAGAAGACCAAGGAGTTGGTTGAAGCGGAGGGTGGTCAAGCCATCCTGCTCAAGGGCGATTTGGGCATCAAGCAGACCGCGACCAAGGCCGTCGAGGACACCGTCTCCGAGTTCGGCAAAATCGACATTCTGATCAACAATGCCGCCCAACAATGGATCGATGAGGATTTCGAGAGCCTGGAGGAAGACAAGATCCGCCAGATGATCGGCTCGAACATCATGGCCTACATGTTCACCACGCAAGCTGCGCTGCCCCACCTAGGGGAGGGGTCTAAGATCATCAACACCTCGTCGGTCAACGCGTTCGCGGGCATGGGGTCGCTCGTGACCTATTCGATGACCCGCGGCGCGTCGCTGGCTTTCACGCGCTCCATGGCCAGCAACCTGGTCGATAAGGGCATCACGGTGAACGCCGTCGCGCCGGGGCCGATTTGGACACCGTTCATACCGGGCACCATGCCGGCCGAACAGGTCGAGGATTTTGGTTCGAACACCCCCATGGGCCGTGCCGGCCAGCCCTGGGAGGTGGCGACGGCCTATCTGTTCTTCGCCTCGTCGGATGGCAGCTACTACACTGGCCAAACGATGCACCCGAATGGCGGCATGATCGTAGGCGCCTAGAAATCCGCCGATCCCGCGACATCATCGGGTCCCGGTCCTCGCAAGGGTCGGGGCCTTTTCTCGGCCTCGACATTCATCGCCGTATCTGGCGCAAGTCTTGCCATCGGAGAGCCCATGCCCGAAGACCGCCTCGTCTGGCCCAAGGCCCCCGTGATCTATCAGATTTACCCGCGGAGCTTCCGGGACACGACCGGAACGGGCACCGGCGATCTGCGGGGCATCTGTCAGAAACTGGACCATATCGCCAAGCTGTCGGTCGATGCGATCTGGCTGTCGCCCTTCTATCCCTCGCCGCTGCGCGACGGCGGCTACGACATCGCCGACCATATCGACGTCCACCCCGCCCTGGGCACGCTGGACGATTTCGACGACTTAGTCGCGCGCGCCCATGATCTGGGCCTGAAGGTGCTGATCGACCAGGTCTTCAATCACACCTCCGACGCGAGCCCGTGGTTCCAACGCTCGATCGCGGGTGACCCGGATTACGACGAGTTCTACGTGTGGCGCGATCCCAAGCCCGACGGCACGCCGCCGAACAATTGGCTGTCGCAATTCGGTCCGCCCGCCTGGACCTGGAACCACAAGCGGAAGCAATACTACTTCCACAACTTCACAACCCATCAGCCCAGCCTGAACCTGCGCTGCCCCGGCGTGCAGGATCAGATGCGCAATATCATGCGGTTCTGGCTGGATCGCGGGGTGGATGGCTTCCGGCTGGATGCGGTGACGTCCTTCCTGTTCGACCCCGAGATGCCGGACAATCCGCCGGCCTCGGACGAAGTAAGAAGGAAGGTGAGCGGCGAGGACTTTGTCCCTTACACCTATCAGGACCATGTCCATGATATTCTGCCCGGCGACGGCGCGGCCTATATGGAAAACCTGCGCCGTTGGGCTGGAGAAGACGCGTTCCTGATCGGAGAGATCACCTCGGGCAACCAGTCGATCGAACTGGCCGGAGACCTGACCGAGCCCGGCCGGCTGGATGCGGCCTATACGACCGACTTTCCGGAAAAGGCCGGATCGGCCGACGCCTATGCGGATATCCTTCACCGCGCCACTGACCCAAGGCGGATCGGCTGGTGGCTGTCATCCCACGACCAGCCGCGGCATCTAGGCCGCGCGGGCGATGGGTCCGATTGGGATGCACGCTTCCTGGCACTGGTCCTGGCCACCGCCCCAGGTCCGGTCCTGACCTATCAGGGCGAAGAGCTGGGCTTGACGCAGCCGGACTTGCCGAAGCACGCGGTGTCGGACCCGCTGGACTTGCTCTACGGGCCCGACGGGCCGGGCCGGGAGGGCGCGCGCGTGCCGATGCCTTGGGCCGAGGGCGACGACCGGGGTTTTTCGACCGGGCGGCCCTGGTTGCCCATGGACTGGCCGCAGGGAATCTCGGTCGCAGTGCAGGAGATCAGCACGGAATCAGTTCTAGGCTTCTATCGGCGCGTCTTCGCATTCCGGCGAGAGATCGAATTGGGTAATATGGATCTTACGGACTGGTCTCGGGACGGCGACGTCATCCGGCTGCGCTACGAGATGTCCGGACAAGCGACGGAGGGATGCGAGGTCACGCTCAACTTCGGCCAGAGGGAGGTCGAGATGAAGATGGCGGCAGACTTCGCATCTGCCACGATTCCAGAAGGCCGATTGCCAGGTCGATGCGGTGCGATCCGGCGGACATGATCACTCGGCCGGTTGGGCCGCTGGCGACCGATCGTTTTCCTTCCTGACGCGGGCGAACCATCGTCGGACTCCCCAGAGGTTAACTAGAAGCAAGACACCATTCTGCGCGACGAGCGCCCATTTGCCATCCCACCAGGCGGCGCCGACCCAAAGGATCGAGGCAAGCGAGAAGGTCACGAAGCCCCAGGCAACCAGCTTGGGCGGCTCACCCCACGCGACCATAAGAGACGCCGCGATCACTAAGATCGCGGCACCCCAGCGGATCAATTCCAGAGGGTCCACTAACGTTACATCCGGTTTTCGGACGGCTGCTGTGTCACCCGCCGGTCGGGAGTCCAAAGCTGGTCCGGATGGTCGGGCTGGGTCACCGCGCGGTATGGCTTCGGCGCCGAGACCACTGCCCGGCCCAGGATCGTACCGACCGCCAACAGCACCGCCGCGCCGCCGAAGGCGATCGCCTTGCGGATGACATCGCCGTCGACGGTAACGGCCTGCTCTTCCGCCCGGTGACCGTAGGAGCCCTTGGCACGGGCGCCAATCGATGAGACCGGACCGTCGAGATTGTCGGCCCGCGGCGTGGCAGGGCGGTCGGATTCCTGCGCCTCGACGCCCATTTCGGCCAATTGTGCGTCGAAGAGGTCCGGGAATAGCATGTTGCCGAAGAGCAGTTGTAGGACCGAACGGCCCACAAGGATCTCGCGGCTGTCTTCGTCTATGGCCTTTAGGATCGCCCGCGCGGCCACATCGGGCTGGAAGATCGGCGGCGCCGGCTGAGGCGCATGGTCGAGTCGGTTGCGCGCCCAGTCGAATTGCGGCGTGTTGATCGCGGGAAGCTGCACGAGGCTGAGCGCGATGGGCCGGCCTTCGCGCATAAGCTCGGACCGGAGGGCCTGGCTGAAGCCGTTGATGGCGTGCTTGGCGCCGCAATAGGCGGCCTGGTACGGCACCGACCGGTAGCCGAGGCCCGAGCCGACATTGACGATGTTGCCTTCGGTCATGACGCGAAGCGCTGCGCGGCAGCCATTGACCTGACCCAGATAGGTCGTGTCGGTGATCTTGCGGAACTCGGCCTCGTCCACCTTGTGGAAAGGCGAGAAGCTGGTGAGCATGGCGCAGTTGATCCAGATATCGGGCGCGCCCCAATTGGCGACGATCTCGTCGGCGGCCTTCTGGACCTGGGCGTCTTCGGCCACATTACAGGTGCGAGTGAAAACGCGATCTCCGAACTCGGCTTCGATTTCGTCCAAGCGACCTTTGCCGCGGGCCAGGACCGCGACCCGATAGCCACGATCTAGGAACGCGTCTAGCGTCGCGCGGCCAACCCCTGCGGAGCCTCCGGCGATAACGGCGATGCGGGACATATCTCTTCTCCTTGATGTCATGTCGAAAGACGGGGTGCCCGCGGACGGCCACCCCTATGATTTCTCGTCGGTCGGATCAGGCAGCCAAGCGCTGGCGGCCCTCCAGATGCCGAATTGCCGATGCCAGCGAGCTGTGTTGCGCCACGAGAAACTCGTACTCTGGCGCCCCGTCATTCACCGCCGAGATGGCTACATCGTAAGCATCCAGCAGGGTCTTCTCGCCGCGCACCACTTCCAGCAGGATCGCGGCCTCGTCAGCCGATGATGCTAAATCTCTGAGGGCCATGAAGTTTCTATGGGCCGAGGCAAGGATCGAACCGTCATCATCGGCAGAATGTCCTTCTTGTCTCAGATAGCCCCGGATCTCGGAGGCGCTCCGATCACGGCGGGCCATGAATTCGGTGAAGATGTCTTTCACATGAGCCGACTCGGTCCCGTCGACCGCCTTGCGATACCCCTCCCGGGAATCGATCAGGCGGGTCAGCAAGGTCTTCAAGGCGTCAAAACGATCTGCCATCAGGTGAATCCTCTGTTTGCGGGGAGGTGTGACAGTCTAACTTCCCAGCGGGGGGGAACGGTTCCGAACCATCTTGAGATGGCGAGGTGACTGGAGCTGCCGCCGTCCGACTCGCTTCTCGGTCGTCGGACCGGGATTTGAGATACGGTGTGCAAGGATGCGGTGGATGCCTTTGCCTTGGAGCCGGATGGCGTCACGTATGCCATGACGGTTCTTAGAGCCACGCGGAGGGTGCATCGATGCAGACCAAGGTCAGCATGTTGGCGAGCGACCTGGCGAAGGGCAGCTTCCAGGTCTGCGCCGTCGGGCCGGACGGGTCGGTCCTGTCGAACCGGGTAATGTCGCGCCGCGGCTGGCGGCACGACTGGCCCAGCAGGCGGCGTGCGTGGTGGCGATGGGAGGTGTGCACGACATCGCATCATTGGGGGCGGGTCGCGCAAGCGGATGGCCATGAAGCTCGGCTGGTGCCGGCGGCCTACGTCAAGTCGGTCGTCAAGCGGTAGAGCGAGGCGGACATGGGATCGTGGATGGACCCGCGATCCCCCGCCGAACGCCCGTGCCGACGCGGAGGCCATCGCCGAGGCGGCCATACGCCCGACGATGCGCTTCGTGGCGCTGAAGAGTGCAGAGACCCAGGCCCGCGCGCCGTCCAGCGGGCTTGAAAGAATGGCGCCCTTCTGGACGACCGTTCCGCACACACCAGTGAGGTGCCCCTAGTTTGCTAGACACCTGCCTCGTTCAGTTTCTGCTGCCTAGTCTGGAATTCAACGGGCGACAGCATGCCGTTGTTCGTGTGTTTGCGCTTCGGGTTTTAGAACATCTCGATGTACTCGAATACGTCCTGCCGCGCAGCTTCCCAGGTGGCATAGGTTCGCCGTCTGATCCGTTCCCGCTTGAGGAGCTGGAAGAAGCTCTCGGCGATCGCGTTGTCGTGGCAATTCCCGCGTCGGCTCATACTGGCTTCCAGATTATGCTGTGAGAGGAACATCCTCCATTCCCGGCTCGAGAATTGGTTGCCCTGATCCGAGTAAATTCGGACCATGCTCTTCGGCTTTCTGCGCCAGACGGGCATCAGCAGCGCCTGTAGGGCGAGTTCCGTCGTCATGCGGGGCTGCATCGACCAGCCGACAACGCGTCGCGAAAACAGGTCGATAACAACCAACAGGTAGAGCCAGCCCTGATGGGTTCGGATATAGGTGATTTTTGGTAATCCCCCCCGATTTTGAGGGGATGCGGAAGTAGAATTTCTCGGCAGGATGAACGAGGAGATTCCGATGAAGAAGACACGATTCACAGAAGCCCAGATTATGGGTGTGCTGCGCCAGATGGAGGGTGGTGTGCCTGCC
>JBCCCB010000221.1:0-6845 GCA_039033775.1 Pseudomonadota bacterium
GACATCTGACCCCAGGGCAGCACGTAGCCCATGAAGGCGGTGCCCATCATCAACAGGTAGATGATGATACCCAGGATCCACGTGATCTCGCGCGGGGCCTTGTAGGAGCCGTAATAGAGGTTGCGGAAGATGTGCGCATAGACCGCCACGAAAAACAGCGAGGCGCCGTTCTGGTGGATGTAGCGCAGAGCCCAGCCGCCGTTCACGTCACGCATGATATGCTCGACCGAGGCGAAGGCCATGTCCACATGGGGGGTGTAGTGCATGACCAGGACGATGCCGGTCACGATCTGAAGCACCAGGGTGAAAGTGAGGACGATGCCCCAAATCCACATCCAGTTCAGGTTCTTGGGCGTCGGGATCATCAGCGTGTCGTACATCAGCCCGATGATCGGGAGACGCTTCTCGACCCATTTCTCACCCTTGGTGGTGGGCTCGTAGTGATCGTGGGGAATGCCAGACATGGTCGTCTCTCCTCAGCCCAATCTAATCGTTGCTTCGTCCAGGAACGCCACCGGCGGGATCGGCAGGTTCCGGGGTGCCGGGCCGCGGCGGATGCGGCCGGCGCTGTCGTAGTGAGAGCCGTGGCAGGGGCAGAACCAGCCCCCGAAATCCCCGGCGCCGTCGCCCAGGGGGACACAGCCCAGATGGGTGCAGACGCCCATCTGGATCAGCCATTCACCCGACTCGCCCTGGGCCCGGTTTTCATCGGTGGCCGGGGCGGCGCCGTCGATATTGTCATTGTTGGCCAGCGGGTCCGGCAGATCGTCCACATCCACTTCGCGGGCGGCCGTGATCTCTTCCTCGGTGCGGCGGCGGATGAAGACCGGCTTGCCCAGGAACGACACGGTGATCTGGCTGCCCGGCTGGATCGTCGAGATGTCCACGTCGATGGAGGACAGGGCCAGAACGTCGGCCGAAGGGTTCATCTGGTTGACCAGGGGCCAAACGGCCGCGCCCGTCACCACCACGCCCGTTCCGGCGGTCGCGTAGTAGAGAAAGTCGCGGCGGGTCCCCGTCTGATCGTCTGCGTGTGACACTTGAGGCGTCTCCCGTCGTCTTGGTGCCGCGTGGCGCGGCGAATCCTATCCCGGCAGGCCAGGGGCGCGACGGGTATCCGGTGGCTCATACCGCGAAGATAGAGGAAAGTTCCAGCGGACAATGCGGCGCAGGCGCAACGGATCGTCGCAGGAGGTTGCGCGAGTGACGTCAAAGCGGACGGATCATATCGCGATGCGGGAGACCCGCATCATCGTAGATCGGACCATGCGCCGTGAAGCCGAGGCGTTCGTAGAACCCAATCGCGTCGGTCTGCGACCCGAGGACGGCCGTGCGGTAGCCCAAGGACGACAGATCAGACATCACGTGGCGCATCAGCGCGGCGCCGAGGCCCGTGCCGCGCGCGCGGGCCAACACGGCCACGCGCTGGATCTTGGCGGCGTCGCCCTTTGGCAGGACCCGCAGGGTGGCGACCGGGCCGTGGGCGTCGCAGGCCAGCCAGTGGAAGCAATCCGGGTCGCGGCCGTCCACCTCGTCGGCCGCGCTGACGCCCTGCTCGTCGATGAAAACGGCGCGGCGGATCGCAAGGGCGGGGGTCCAATCGTCGATCTGCGCGATCTTCAGCATGTCGGTCAGGTCTTCGCGTTTGTTCCAGGGACGGATCGCCGCCGGGCGGCCAGGATGTCCGGGACGAACGGCGACCCGAGCGCCAGAATGGAAAGATTTGACGCGGTGAAAAACGGCAGGCCGGTGGCGAGCCCCGCCATCCTCGCCGCCGCCGTGGTCCCACGGGGAGCGAGAATGGCCGCCAGGACCAGACAGGCGAGCCCCATCAGGGCGATGGCGACGCCCATGGGCGCATACCCAAGCGGATCGGTCATGCCGGCTTGGTCGCCTGCATGGAGTAGCGGGCGGCGAAGCGGGTGTCCCAGGCCGCGAGGGCCGCCCGGCCGTCGCGCCAGGCGCGGTCGTCATGGCGCAGATCCAGATAGCCGAGGGCGCAGCCGATTCCGATCTGGGCCGCGTTCAGGGGGCCTTCCAGCAGCGGCATCGACCGGGCTTCGATCGCGTCCAGCGAGCGGGCGACCTTCGCCCATTGGGCGTCCAGCCAGTCGTCCCAAACCAGGCCCTTCTCGGCCCGGAAGCGCTTTTCATAGGTCATGCCGACGGCGGCTTCCATGATCGCATCGGCATTGGCTTCAAGGGAAAGGACGTCCCAGAGGCGGCCATGGGGATACAGATTGGCGCCCGCGCGCTGGTCCAGGAAGCGGCAGATCACGCGGCTGTCGTAGATCGCGGGGCCGTCGTCGCGGATCAAGACCGGGATCTTGCCCGACGGATTCGCCGCGTTCAGATCCGCGTCGCCCCCCAGGGGCATGGCGGTCACGTCTCTGACCTGGACGTCGTCCTGGCCGGTCTCCAGCAAGACGACGCGGCATTTGCGGACGAAGGGCGAGGCGCCGGAAGAGAGGAGCTGCATCATTTGGATCCCGCGTTGTGCATCAACCGCGACAAGAGCAGTGTCTCCGATCCGATGCCAGAGCTTTCCATCGCCGTGGCGGCGCGCAGGCGGACCTCGTCGGGCTTGTTCTGGTTCAGCTTCCAGGTCGATTGGATATCGTCGAGGTGCAGGCGGCAGGGCACGATCTGGCGCATCATGCGGTCGAGCACGTCGGGCGCCATTTTGGCCGTCGTCCAAGGGGGTTTCGGCAGGCGGGTCTCGAACCCGGCGCTTTGACGGTCGAGCATGTCGCGCATCGCCTCCTGCGGCAAACGTTCGAGGCGGCCGCGCAGGTGCACGGCGACATAGTTCCAGGTCGGAACCTGGTCGGGGACGTCGTACCAATCGGGCGAAACATAGCCGTCGGGGCCTTGCACGGCGATCACGGCATCGGCGGGCAGGTGCCGCAGGATCGGGTTGGAGCGGACGAGATGCAGATCGGCCGTCCGTGCGTCGTCGGCGATCAGGAAGGGGATGTGGGACAGCAGCGGGCCAATGTCCGCGTTGACTGCCAGCGTCCCGAAGCTGCGCGTGCGGACAAAGTCGAGCGCTTTCGTCTCGGGTATCTGACGGAAGGCGGGGTTCGGATGCATGGGCAGGGGTCCGTTTGCGGTCTCGGCGCGGACCTTGCCGGGACCACCGGCCGGGCGCAATGTCCGACGCATGGTCCCGTCCCCTGTCCCTGTCGCCCGAAGCTCCGTTGGCTGGGCGATCGCCTTGCGCCTGCTGGCGGCCGCCTTCGCGACCGGGTTGGCGTTCTGCGTCCATGGCGCGGCCAAACATGCGGAAACGGCGCAGATTCTATTCTTGCGGGCAGCATTGTCGGTTCCCCCCTTGGTTCTCTGGGGTTTGATGACGGCGCCGGTGGCGGATCTGCTGCCCCGGGCGCCGCGCCTGCATCTGGTCCGCGGCGTGGTGGGCGGGATCGCCATGGCGCTGAATTTCTACGCCTTGGGGCAATTGCCGCTGACCCATGCCCAGGCGCTGGGCTACTTGGCGCCGGTCCTGACGATCCCGGCGGCGGTGATCCTGCTGGGCGAGCGGCTGTCCCTGCGCACGGTCCTGGCCGTGGCCCTGGGTTTCGGCGGGATGCTGGCGATGCTCTACACCTCGGTGGCGCGGCCCGATTGGGGCTGGGCCGAGCTGTCGGGGGTCCTGGCGGGCATCTCCTTTGCCGCCGTGATGGCGCTGCTCCGGGTGCAGATCAAGGCGATGACGGCGACCGAGACGACGATCTCGATCGCGCTGTCCTTTGCCGTGATCACGACGGGCTTGGGCGCGGTCGCGGTGGCGCTGACCGGGTGGGTGCCGATGACGCCGGTTATGTGGGCGTGGTTGGGCGGCGCGGGCCTGCTGGGCGCGGCCACCCATATCGCGGCGACCGAGGCGGTGGCGCGGGCGCCTGTCTCGACCTTGGCGCCGTTCGACTATGCCGGTTTGGTCTTCGCCGTGACCTTGGATTTCGTGATCTTCGCCCATCTGCCGGGCCCCTGGGGCTGGCTGGGGATCGGGCTGATCGCCGCGGCCGGGTTGCTGACGGCCTTGGGCGGGCGTTCCGTCGGGACCGGGCTGCGGCTCCGCTGAGGCTTGCCGGACGGCCACGCTTGGCGCAGGAGCGGCGATATGCCGATCTCCGCCATCCTCCTGAAGCTTGCCGCCGTGGCCTGTGTGGTGGGCCTGGGCGCCTGCGTCCATGCGGCCGCCGCCGAGGCCCCCATCGGGCAGATCATGGCGATGCGGGCGGCGGTGTCGCTGGTGTTGATCGGGGCCTATGGGATCTTGGCGGCCCCGCTGGCCGACCTGCGGCCCAAGCGTCTGCGGCCTCATCTGGTGCGGGGCGGGTTGGCCTGTGTGGCGATGTTCCTAAGCTATGTCGCCTATGCCGCCCTGCCCGTGGCGCAGGCCCAAACCTTGGCCTATCTGGCACCGGTCCTGACGCTGCCCGCCGCTGCGCTGCTGCTGGGGGAACGCCTGGCGCCCCGGGTTGTGATCGCCGTCGGCGTGGCCTTCGCGGGCGTGCTGCTGATCCTGGGCGTCTCGCTGGAGATGGGGCGCGCAGCGACCATCGGGGCGCTGGCGGGCGTTGTCTGCGCGGCGATGATCGCGCTGATCCAGGTGCAAATCCGGGCCATGACGGCGACCGAGACGACGCTGTCCATCGCGCTGTCGTTTTCGGTGATCGTGACGATTGTCAGCGCGCTCACCTGGTTCACCGGGACATGGGTGCCCTTGGATGGGCCTGTCCTGTGGTGGCTGCTCGGTGCCGGGGTGCTGGGCGCGGGGGCGCTGGTCTTCAACACCGAGGCGGTGGCCAGGGCGCCGGTGAGTTCTCTGGCGCCCCTGGAATATACCGGGCTGATCCTGGCCTTGGCATTGGATTGGACGCTGTTCGCCCACGCGCCGGGCCCGCTGGCCTATCTGGGATCGGTCCTGATCACGGCGGCCGCCCTGCTGGTCGTGGTCAGGCGGCCGCGCGCGCCAGCGGTTGGGCTTGCAGATGCCGATCCGCCGCGCCGGTGATCTGGGCCGGGACGATGGTGCCGACAGCTTGGTCGTGGTCGAACATGACCTCGGCGAAATGCTCGGTCCGGCCCATACGAGGCGATTCCATCAAGACCTGGCGGTTCTGCCCGACCTGCGCCCGGAGGTGCCGGTCGACGGCCTGCGCCCCCGCCTCTCGAAGACGGGCAGCCCGCGCCCGGATGAGAGGGCCCGCCACCGGCGGCATCTTCGCCGCCGGCGTGCCCTGGCGCGGGGAATAGGGGAAGACGTGGAGCCAGGTGAGATCGCATTCGTCGATCAGACGCAGCGAGTCCTCGACATGGGCGTCGGTTTCGGTCGGGAAGCCCGCGATGATGTCGGCGCCGAAAGTGATATCGGGGCGCACGGCGCGGGCCTCGCGGCAGAAAGCGATGGCATCGCCGCGCAGGTGGCGGCGCTTCATGCGCTTCAGGATCAGGTCGGCACCGTGTTGCAGCGACAGATGCAGATGGGGCATCAGCCGCGGCTCCTCGGCGATGCAGCGCATGAGGGCGTCATCCACCTCAATGGAATCGATCGACGAGATGCGCAGGCGCCGCACGTCGGTCAGCCGGAGGATCCGCGCGACCAGGTCGCCCAGCGGCGGCTGCCCCGGCAGGTCGGCGCCCCAGGACGTCAGGTCGACGCCGGTCAGGACGATCTCGTTGAAGCCGCGCGCCACCAGGCGGTTGATCTGGTCCACGACGACGCCTGCCGGGACGGAGCGGGAGTTCCCCCGGCCATAGGGGATGATGCAGAACGTGCAGCGGTGGTCGCAGCCGTTCTGGACCTGGACATAGGCCCGTGACCGGGTGCCGAAGCCGTCGATCAAGTGGCCGGCGGTCTCCGTGACGGACATGATGTCGTCGACCTGCACCGGCTCGGTGCCGCCGGTGGCGAGACCGGTCCACGTCGCGGCCTGCATCTTTTCGGTATTGCCGATCACATGGTCGACCTCTTCCATGGCGGCGAAACTGTCCGGGTCGGTCTGGGCAGCACAACCGGTGACGATGAGCCGGGCGTCCGGGTTCTGGCGGCGCAGCTTGCGGATGTCCTGGCGCGCCTTGCGGACGGCCTCGGCGGTGACGGCGCAGGTATTGACGATGACGGCGTCGCCCAGGCCCGCCTTGGTGGCCAGGTCTCGCATGGCCTCGGCCTCGTAGGCATTCAGGCGGCAGCCGTGGTTGGACAGGATCGGCGCCTCAGCCATGCCAGACCCCGTCGAAGACATGGGCCGTCGGGCCGGTCATCCAGACGCCGTCGTCGCGCCAATCCACATGGAGCGTGCCGCCATCCAGGTCGATCCGGACGTTGCGCCCCGTCAGCCCCCGGCGCGCGGCCGCCACGGCGGTGGCGCAGGAACTGGACCCGCTGGCCAGGGTGATGCCGGTCCCCCGTTCCCACACGCGCATGCGCAGGTGATCGGGCGCGGTAACGTGGGCGACCTGAACGTTGGTACGGTCGGGGAAGAGAGGGTGATGTTCGTGGGCGGGGCCGAAGGTAGACAGGTCCACCGCCCCGGCATCGTCCACGAAGAAGGTGCAGTGCGGGTTGCCCATGCCCGTGGCGACGGGGTCGCCGTCCAGGGGCAGGTGCAGGGTGTCCACATCCTGGGACAGAGGGATATCTCGCCAGTCGACCAGCGGCGGACCCATGTTCACCGACACTGCGTCGCCTTGGACGCGGGCCTGTAGCAGACCGCGCTCGGTCCGCAGGGTCAGGGCATCGGCATCACGGTTCGCCATCTCCCACGCCGCGATACAGCGCGTGGCGTTGCCGCAGGCCCCGGCGGTCGAGCCGTCGGCATTGTAGAAGGTCAGGGCGA
>JBCCCB010000222.1:0-6810 GCA_039033775.1 Pseudomonadota bacterium
CATGGCGCGCGAGGGGCGGCGGAAATTCACCGTGGTGGAGGATCGGCGGCTTCTGGGCGTGGTGACGCTGGCCGATCTGATGGCGCGGCTGCGGGTCTCGGCCAGTTTGGCGTCGGATGGCGGCTGAGGACGTCTGGCCGGTGCGCGCCAAAGGTGCAATCGTGCGCGTGATGGATGATGGGCCGGACAAGACGGGCGGGGCCGACGACAGAGCCGTGCTGGACGCGCTGCTTGGCGCGACGGTCGATGGCGTGGTCGTGTCGGATGCGAGGGGATGCATCCTGCGGGTGAACCGCGCGGCCGCGCAGCTGTTCCGGTATCGTCCCGAAGACATGCTGGGCGCGGATGTCGCCATGTTGATGCCGGACGACATGGCCGCGCGCCATGGCGGGTTCATGCAGCATTATCTGGCCAGCGGTGAGGCGCGGATCATAGATATCGGTCGCGAGGTGACCGGCCTGCGCAGCGATGGGATGACGTTTCCGCTGCACCTGTCGGTGGGCCGGACCGATGCCGCCGAGGCGCCTATCTTCGTCGCCGTGATGCAGGATCGGACCGCCCGGCATGCCGCCGAGGAGGCGTTGACCCGGTCGCAGCGGATGGATGCAATCGGGCAGATGACGGGCGGCGTGGCCCATGATTTCAACAACTTGCTGACGGTGATCGTCGGAAATCTGGAACTTCTTCAGATGCGTGTCGGGGAGGCGGTCGCGGGCGAGTTGATCAACGACGCCTTATCGGCCGCCGAGATGGGCGCGGATCTGACGTCGCGGCTGCTGCTGTTTTCGCGCAAGGGAGAGTTGCGGCCCATGCGTCTGAACGTGCCCGCCGCGGTGGACGAGACGCTGCGGCTGCTGCGTCGGACCTTGAGCGCGCAGATGCGCATCGAGCAGCGCGCGGCGCCCGATATCTGGCCGGTCGAGGCGGACCCGGTGCAATTGCAGACGGCGATCATCAACCTGGCGCTGAACGCCCAGGATGCCATGCCCGAGGGCGGCCGCCTTAGGTTGGAGGTGGAGAACGTCGTGATCGACGACGATTACCTGGCCCAGGACACCGATATCGAGCCGGGCCGCTATGTCCGCCTATCGGTCAGCGATACTGGCTGCGGGATGACGCCGGACCAGCGGCGCCGCGCATTGGAGCCGTTCTTCACCACCAAGGCGCCGGGCAAGGGCACGGGGCTGGGCCTGTCGATGGTCTATGGCTACGTGCGGCAATCGGGCGGGTATCTGACGCTTTACAGCGAGGTCGGGAAGGGGACGGCGGTCGCGCTGTACTTCCCCAGGGCAGATGGCGGTGCGGCGGCCCTGCCGGACGTGGCGACCCCGGTGGCGGCCTTCGGGGGCGGACGAGTGGTGCTGGTGGTCGAGGACGACCCGGCCGTGCGCCGCCTGTCCGAGGGGCGGGTCGCGGCCTTGGGCTTCGACGTGGTCGGCGCGGGCGACGCGGAAGAGGCGCTGGAGGTGCTGGCGGCCCGCGACGACGTGGCCATCGTGTTCAGCGATCTGGTGATGCCCGGCGCCATGACGGGCGAGGGCTTGGCCATGCATCTGGCGGCGGCACGGCCGGAGATCGCGGTGCTGCTGACCTCGGGCTTTTCGGGCGGGATGGCGAACCTGGAGGGGATCCCGGGGCGGCCGCGTCTGTTGCGCAAGCCGTACCGGCAGGCGGATCTGGCGGCGGCCTTCCGGGAGCTGCTGTCAGGCGGCTGATCCTGGCATGCTGCTGGCCTTGGGCGTCGCCGCCAGCATGTAGCCGACACCGCGGACGGTGCGGATCAGGTCCGGGTGGGCCGGGTCGCGTTCGATCTTCTTGCGCAGGCGGGCGACCTGGTTGTCGATGGTGCGGTCCATGGGCGACCAATCGGTCCCGTTGGTCAGGTCCATCAGCCGGTCGCGGGACAGCGGCCGCAGGGGGTTGGACACGAAGGCCCGCAGCAGTTTGATGTCGGCGGTGGTCATCTCGCAGGGCTGGCCGTCGCGGCAGAGCACCTCCATGCGGTCCAGGTCCAGATGCAGGCCGTCCAGGTCGAGCGTGCCGTCCGGGCGCGCGGCGCGGGGCGCGCGGGCCTCGGCGCGGCGCAGGACGGATTTCACGCGCGCCAGCAATTCTCGCACGTGAAAGGGCTTGGCTACGTAATCGTCGGCGCCCAGTTCCAGGCCCACGACCCGGTCGATGACGTCGCCCTTGCCGGTGACCATGACGATGGGGATGTCGTCGTCGCGGCGCATGTCGCGCGCCAAGTCTAGCCCGTCCTCGCCGCCCAGGTCCAGATCCAGCGTCACCAGGTCGGGCCGGTCCCGGGCCAGATGGGCGCGGGCGGCGGCGGCATCCCCGGCTTCGGCCACGGCGAAGCCGTCCGCTTCCAGCGTGTTCCGGATCAGGCGCCGGACCTTCTGGTCGTCATCGACCACGAGCACGGTTTTCAGTCGCATGCCTGCCCCTCCCATCGTTCACGGGTCCCGTCGACGATAACATAGGTTCGGCGGGCGGTGTTCGAAGGCCCGCCGAGTCTTGGGGACGTTCCGTTACATTCTAGTACATAAGCGCTGACAGCGCGGCGACACTCGGCGCGCAGGATCGCGTCATTCACCGACCTGGGGAGGCCGAGAATGACTGCTCTGCATGTGATCGAGACCGAAACCGCCCGGCGCGCCGACCATCTGCATGCCCTGCGATCCGTGCCCGAGGGCGCGACGCTGTTCCGGGAGGCCGACCCGGTCACCCATCTGTTCGAGCTGCGCACGGGCGTGCTGCGCCTGACCCGCGTGCTGGAGACCGGGCGGCGTCAGGTGGTGGCCTTCGCCCATCCGGGCGACGTGGTGGGCTTTCCGGCGGGCGGGCTGCACCATTGCGATTGCGAGGCACTGACGCCCGCCACCCTGGCGGTGCATCGCCGCGCGGCGTTGGAGGGCGGCGGGACCGACCCCGCCCTGCACCGACGTCTGCAAGCGGCGGCCCTGCGCGAGATCGCCGCGCTGCAGGACCATCTGCTTTTGCTGGCGCGGAAGGGCGCGCGGGGCAAGCTGGCCTCGTTTCTGCTGAACATGATCGACGCCCACGGGCAGGCAAGGGGCGGGCATGCGGTCCTGGAGCTTGAGATGCCAAGGGCCGATATCGGCGATTACCTGTGCATGACCGTCGAGACGGTGAGCCGGACACTGACGCAGATGCGCGCGGCCGGGATCATCCGGCTCGACGGATGTCAGCGGATCGTCCTGCTGGACCGCGAGGGGCTGATGGAGATGGCCGGGGCCGAGTGAAGGCCCCGGCCGCCGCGCCTAATTATCGGCCCAGACCATGTCGGCGGGCCAAAAGGCGCGGATCGCGGGCGGCAGGGCGTGGCGCACCTGGCGCAACTCGCCCTCGGAGACGCGATTGGCGAGGGTGGCGAAGACCGCCGCGATGTCCGCCTCGCCGCGCCAGTCCGCGACACGTCCCAGCTTGGCCTCGATGGCGTTGCGGAACGTGTCGGCGCCCCGGTCGGCGATGGGGGTCTTCGCGGGCTGCCAGCCTTCGAAGAACATGCCGCGGATCAGAAGCGGCATCTGTGCCGAAAGCTGCGCCGCCTCGTCATGGGGGATGCGGTCGCGGATCTCGGTCAGGACGGCGCGCATCAGGCGCAGGGCGTCGCGGCTGCTGGACCAGCCCAGGCGGTCGCGCAATTCGTTGATCCAGTCGTGGGTCAGTTGGAGCGTGTGGTCCAGGACCTGAAGATCTTGGGCGGACATGGGCGTCTCCTTGGCTGCCGTCCCCCTGAGTCTAGCGCCCGAGCGGCCGCCCGGACTTGACGCCCGTCAATGCCCTGCATGGGCGGCGGCCGCAGGATCGCGCATGCCGATGACGGCAGACCCCAGACGAGAGGAGATCCGAGATGTCGAAGACCCCCGAAACCCGACCGGCCCTGCACGTTCGCGGCTGGCCGTTCCTGCCCTCGCTGCAATCGGAATTCGCCGATCTGATGGACCGGTTCGACGGGCTGCGCGCCGAGATCGGCCCGCGTCTGGTGCCCGCCATCGATATGTCGGAGACCGACGAGGCGGTGGAGATCGTGGCCGAGGTGCCCGGCCTGACCGCCGATGAGATCGACGCCTCGATCGTGCAGGACCGTCTGGTGCTGAAGGGCGGTCACGAAGAAGAGACGCGGGAGGAAGGCAAGGATTGGCATGCCGTCGAACGCCGGTCGGGCCTGTTCCGCCGTGTGATCCCGCTGGGCTTCGTGCCGAAGGCGGACGGGATGAATGCCAAGCTGGAAAACGGGGTGCTTCGGTTGACGATCGCCAAGCCCTCGGAGGTCAAGGAGACTTCGCACAGGATCGCCATCGACGCGGCGTGACACCGATGGTCGATGGCGAGGCGAGGGGCCGGGCCGGCGTGCCCCTCGCTGCCGTTCTGGTTCTGGCGGCGGTCGGGATCTGTGGGATGGGGCTGTGGCGCTGGTCGGACAGGACCGCCGATCGGGCCGAGATGGCGCGGCTGCTGGCGATGCAGCCGCGCGATCCGCCGGCGTTCGATCCGGCGATGGTGGCCGATCTGCCCGAGCCCGCGCGCCGGTTCCTGACCTTCGCCATCCTGCCCGACACGCCGTTGCGGCGGGTCGCCCGGATCGAGATGGCGGGGCGGTTTTCCATGGGCGATGCGCGGAAGGCCAAACACTACAAGATGGTCGCGACCCAGGTTCTGGCCGCGCCGCACGGCTTCATCTGGGCCATGCGGGCCGGGCAGGGCGAGATGGTCCTGTCGGGGTCTGACAGCGCGTCCTGGACGCGGTTCTGGCTGGGCGGACTGGTGCCGGTGGCGCGGCTGGGCGGGGATGCCGATCACCGCCGGTCGGCGTTCGGGCGCTACGTGGCGGAGGCGGTTTTCTGGACCCCCGCCGCAATCTTGCCCGGGCCGGGGGTGACCTGGGACGCGGTAGATGCGGAGACGGCGCGGATGACGATGACCCATGGCGACCTGTCGCAATCGGTCGACCTCACCGTGGACGAGGCCGGGCGCCCGGTGCAGGTCGTTTTCTCCCGCTGGTCGAACGAGAACCCGGAGCGGATCCATCGTGTGCAGCCGTTCGGCGGCGTCCTGTCGGCTCATCGGGAGGTGGACGGCTTCCGCGTGCCCATGCGGCTGGTGGCGGGCAACCAGTTCGGGACGGCGGATTACGTCCCGTTCTTCGATGTGCGCGTGACGTCCATCGCCTGGCCGGCGCGGTGATGGGGTGAGCCTAGGGGCGTGGTTGAGGGGGCGGGGGGATGACCTCGGTCACCGCGCCTTTGCGGGACAGCATCGTCTTGCGGTTCAGCCAGACGACCGCCCCGGCCACGGCGACCCGGATCCCGGTGTCCCTGGGCTGCGCATCGGGCCAGAACGGGTTGATGAGTTGCCAGTGAAACAGGATCGGCAGCAGAAGGCTGCCGCCGGAGGCGTTGAAGATCGGGGTCACCAGGATCGCGAGGGTGACGTTGCCGATGAAGAACGGCAGGAAGTGCCAATCGGCGAAGACCATCCCAGCCAGGAAGAAGGCGGGCAGGTGCCACAGGCCCCAGGCGGCGCCGATCAGGGCCCCGGCCCAAAGCGGCGCCAGGTGGCGTTGCAGAAGCGGCTGGGCGACGCCGCGCCAGCCGAATTCCTCCACGGGTCCGAGGACGAGCATCACGGCCAGGAGCGCGACCATGGCGCCCGCGCCCTCGGGAGGGGCCGGCGCAAGGAGCGGGCCGCCCTTGACGAGGGATCCGGCCATGAAGACGAGGGGAAGGCCCACCAGGATGAACAGCCACCAGGCTGGCGGGCAGCGCCAGATCAGGGTGCGGCGCAGGAAGGCATTGACGCCCTTCGGGCCGGCATAGGTGAAGACCAGTGCGATCCCGGAGATGGCGGGGGCCCAGGTCGCCAGGAAATAGAGCGGATGCCCACCGCTGATTGGGCCGAAAGTGGCGGCGGCGGTGTCGGGAAACAGGATGTAGGTGCCGATGACGCCCCAGGTGATCGCGAAGGTCGCCAGGGCAAAGGGGATAAGCGCGCCGGAGGGCAGCCGATGGCGGAGAGGGGAGAGGGTCTGCGTCATGGATATCCGTTCGGGTTTTTGCCGAAAGAGGGATGCCCGATGGAGGCGGGGGGCCGTTGACGGGCGTCAATGCGGACCGCGCGCGCCGCCGCCAGGGTCGGCCGATGCATCGATTGCCGTCAGCGACGTTTCCGGAAGTGCCGCCGGTTGATGCGGACGAACTGGCCGATCAGGGCGGTGGCGAGGCCCAGCTTGCGGCCCGTCAGGTAGAGCGCGCCGGTCAGCGCGCCGAGGATCGAGCCGATCAGGTCGGCCAACAGATCGCCCATGGTGTCGGGCAAGCCGGATTTCTGCATGGACAGGCCGAAGGCGCGGTCCATGGCGAACTCGAACAGTTCCCACAACACGCCGAAGGTGATTGCGATGCAGGCGGCGATGAGGGTCAGGGCCCAGATGGGCGCGGCGAAGCGGTCGCCCTCGAACAGCATCAGAACGAAGAGGAACCCGGCCATGCCCAGGCCGATGGCGGCGGCGGTGTGCAGGGCGATGTCCCACCACCAGACCCGTTCGTACATGTCGAACGCCTCGCCCAGGAGGAGCGAGGCCGCCAGGAACCCGGCCAGGGCGAGGACGAAGGGCAGGGGCAGGACGATCCGCAGGCGTCGGGCCAGGACGATGGGCGCGACCGAGAGGAGGAGAGAGAGCAGCGCGACGCCGGCCAGGGCGGGTTGGCCCAGGAGGGCGGCGGCGACGGCGAGGATGGCGAAGAGTGTCCAGATGCCCGCGATCACCCGGCGGCGCAGGCGCGG
>JBCCCB010000223.1:0-6792 GCA_039033775.1 Pseudomonadota bacterium
ACCACGTCGATAGGCCGGAGATGTAAGCGCAGCAATGCGTTCAGTTGACCGGTACTAATTGTCCGATAGGCTTGATTTGATCCAGTAGAAGGCTGGCATATCAAAAGCATACGCACACAAGCGTACGTGACTTGGAATTCGGTGTGTTTCCTCGGTTTGGTGGTCATAGCGCAAGCAAAACACCCAGTCCCATCCCGAACCTGGCCGTTAAGTGCTGTAGCGCCGATGGTACTGCGTCTTAAGACGTGGGAGAGTAGGTCACCGCCAAACCTAGGAAACACACCGAGCGTATCTCTTTGACGACGTTCCTACGAAAAGCCGCCCTTCGGGGCGGTTTTTTCGTGTCTGGCGGCGATTTTCTCGCCCGGACTGACGCCTGTCTTTGGCATCAATATCCGGGTCTCGGACGGGCGAGCGGTCAGTCGTGCTCCAAGATGACGCGCGGGCCCAGGGCGTCCGGCGAGATCTTCAAGGTGATGATGGCTGGCCGTCCTGCCGCGCGGGCGCGGGCCAGGGCGTCCGGGAAATGCTCGTTCCGCGTCACGGTCTCGCCATGGCCGCCATAGGCCCGGGCGATCTGATCGAAGTCCGGGTTCACCAAGGTCGTGCCGGATGGACGTTTCGGATAATGGCGTTGCTGGTGCATCCGGATCGTGCCGTACATGCCGTTATCGGAGATCAGAACGATCACATTGGCGCCGTATTGGGCTGCGGTCCCGAATTCCTGCATTACCATTTGGAAGCAGCCGTCTCCGGCGAGGCAGATCACCTCCCGCTCGGGTTGTGCCAGCTTGGCGGCGATGGCGGCGGGCAGGCCATAGCCCATCGAGCCGGAGGTGGGGGCCAGTTGCGTCCGCCAGGACCGATAGCGGTAGTAGCGATTGAGCCAGGCCGCGTAATTCCCGGCGCCATTGGTCAAGATGGCGTTGTCGGGCAGCGCCTCGTTCAAATGGGCGATCACCTGTTCCAATTGCAGATCGCCGGGTGTCGCCTCCGGCATTTGCCAGGCCTCGTATGCCGCCCTGGCACCGGCGATATCCGCGCTTCGATCCTGCTTGGGGGGACGGGCCGTGTCGGCCAGTTGAGCAGCGACCTGCGCCGGCCGGGCGACGACGGCCAGGTGCGGACGGTAGACCCGGCCGATCTCGGACGGATCGGGATAGACGTGGACCAGTGTCTGAGCGGGGGTGGGGATATCGACCAATGTGTAGCCGCTGGTCGTCATCTCGCCCAGGCGCGCCCCCAAAACCAGCAAGAGGTCGGCTGCCCGGACCCGCTCCGCAAGCGCCGGATTGATGCCGATCCCCACATCGCCGACATAGTTCGGGTGCCGGTTGTCCAGATAGTCCTGACACCGGAACGAGGCCCCGACCGGCACCTGGGCCATTTCGGCGAAGCGGCCCAGTGCCAGTGCCGCCTCCGCGGACCAGCCGCCGCCACCTGCGATCACCATGGGGCGCTTGGCGGCGGCCAGCAGGTCGCCGATCCGTCCGATATCCGCCGCCGAGGCCGCTGCTTCCGCAACGGTCGCGGGCGCGACCGCGGGGGCATGCCCGGTGCCCGACAGCATGTCTTCGGGCAAGGCCAACACGACCGGGCCGGGCCGGCCGTTCATGGCCGTGTGAAACGCCCGGCTCACATATTCCGGAATCCGGTCCAGGCGGTCGATCTCGGCCACCCATTTGGCCAAGGGGGCGAACATGGCGCGGTAATCGACCTCCTGGAAGGCTTCGCGATCGCGCTGGTCGGACGCCACCTGACCGACGAATAGGATCATCGGCGTGCTGTCCTGAAACGCCACATGCACACCCGACGACGCGTTGGTCGCCCCCGGCCCCCGTGTCACGAAGGCCACCCCGGGCCGCCCGGTCAGCTTGCCATGGGCTTCGGCCATCATCGCCGCGCCGCCTTCTTGCCGGGCGACGATGGTGTCGATGCCCGATTGGTAGAGGCCGTCCAGCGCGGCCAGGTAGCTTTCGCCTGGGACACAGAAGACGCGATCGACGCCTTGGACCTTCAGAGCATCCACCAGGATTTGGCCGCCATGCCGGACGGTGTTCGGATCGTGATTTGCCATGGGCCACCTTTGTCCCGATCGAATGTCGGGCGTCAACGGGCGGGCGCGCCGCCCGGCTGGATCATCGGCAGGCCGCGGGCCAAGAGGGGGATCGCCCGGACCGTGGTGCAGGTCGTCACGAACAGCGTCCGCAGGTCGTCGCCCCCGAAGCAGAAATTGGTCGACTTCTCGGGCGTCGCGATGATGCCCAGATGCCGGGCCTCCGGCGAGAAGACGTGCACGCCGCCGGGCCCGTTGCTATAGACCCGCCCGGTTTCGTCGATTTTCATACCGTCGGGCACGCCCTCGCCGTCGCCGGTGATGGTGGCCCAGACGGCGCCGCCGGTCAGGCGCCCATCGGCTTCGATGTCGAATACGCGGATCGTCGGCCCCCAGGAATCGTTCACGAAGAGCCGCGTCCCCGACAGGTCCAGACACAAGCCATTGGGCTGCTGGAAATCGTCCACCACGCAGGTCAGCGTCCCATCCGGGTCCAATCGGAAGACGCCCTGCATCGGCTGCGCCTGCGCACGCAGAAGTCCAAGATCTTCGCGCAGGCGGCCGAACGCCGGATCCGTGAACCAGATCCGCCCCTGGGGGTCGCAGATCACGTCGTTGGGGCTGTTCAACTCCTGCCCATTATAGTGGGAGGCCAGCACCCGCACTCGCTTGCCGCCATGGTCATGCAGCACGAGCTGCGAGGAAGCGTGCTCGCAGCTGACCACCCGCCCCTCCAGGTCGAAGCAATTCCCGTTGGCTTGGTTTGACGGAATCCGGAACACCTCCAACGGAGCCCCGTCGCGCCAGCGGTATTGGCGGCTTTCGGCGATGTCGGAGAAGATCAGCCAGCCCTCGCCCGGATGCCAGATCGGCCCCTCGGTGAAGCCCAGGCCGGTGGCGATGATCCGGTGTTCGACGCCTTCGGCGATGACGCCCTCGATGGCGGGTTGGGGGTTGGCTTGCATCGGTTCTCTCCTGCGTCAGGCGGTCAGATCGCGTTTCTGTAACTCGGGACCAGCGCGGACTTCGTCGGCCGTGCCGTGGAACCGGACTCGGCCGTTCTCATCGTCGACATTTGCTGCTGCCCTCCCGCCCTCACCGCAAGCTGAACAAGGCCAGCCCCACCACCGCCAGCATCGACAACGCCATGGCGATGTTGATGGCCCGTTGCGTCCGGTCCGCCAGATCCAGGCGCCGCAAGGCCACCCCGGCGCCCAGCCAGGCGATGTGGATCGGCAGCCAAATCGCGTTCAGGATCACCAGTTTCACCACCGCCTCGGTCGCGGCCGCATCCGGCAGAAACGCGAAGCCCGAAAACAAGGCCGTATTCACCGCATAGGCCTTCGGATTGATCGCCTGCAACGCGATCCCGTCCCAGATCCCCGGCCGGTGGGCGGCCTCGATGAAGGCGATCTTCGCGCCCGCCGTGGCGATGCGGACCGCAAGGTAGAGCAGATATGCCGTCGACGCCACCGACAGCACGATCCGCAAGGCGGGCAGGGCCAGGACCAGCGCCGCCAGCCCCGAGATCACCGCCAGGATCACCAGATTGTTGCCGACGAACAGACCGGCCACATAGCGGATCCCGGCCCGGGCGCCGAAGGCACTGCCGACCCCCGCCGTGGACAGGACCCCCGGGCCCGGCGTGACGATCAGGAAGAAGACGGCGGCGACGAAGGTCAGCATGGCGGGGGCTGCCCCGGATCGTCCATCGCAGATATCCGCCTCACACCCGCCGCTCCCGCCACCAGATCACCAGGCCCGCCAGCGCGATCACCAGGGCGCCGGCCACCGTCTGCCCATCGGGCACCGTCCCGAAGACCAGATATCCGGCGATCGCCAGATAGATCAGGAACGAATAGCTATAGGGCATCAGTACCGAGGCCGGTGCATAGCCGTGGGCTTGGCTGAAGAAGTGGTGGCCGGCCCAGGCCGACACGCCGATGCCGCACATCAAAGCCCAGTCGATTCCCGTCGCGGGCATCTGCCACGCCCAGATCGCGGCGGGCAGCAGAACCACCGTCCCCACCAGCCCGGCATAGAGCTGCATCGTCCGGGGCGCGGCGACCCCCGCCATGGCCCGCGTCATGATTGAAAACAGCGCCAGGCACAAAGCCGAGGTCAGCGACAGGATGGCGGCGGGATGGAACTCGGCCGACCAGGGCCGGACGACGATCAACACGCCCGCGAATCCCAGCAGGATGGCGCCCCAGCGCCAGGGCCCCACTCGCTCACCCAGAAGCGGGACCGACAGGGCGCAGACCAGGATCGGCGACGAGAACATGATCGCGGCGACCATGGTCAGGTCCAGGACGCTGAGCGCGATGAAGTTGCAGACCGTCGACAGCATCAGAAGAGCGCCGCGCGCCAGCATGGCCAAGGCCTGACGGCGCGGCGCGGTCCAGCCTGAATGGTCCCGCCCCAGCATCGGCGCCGTCGACAGGCCCAGATGAACGGCGTAGCGCATGAAGGCCAATTGCAGCGCCGGCAAGCCCGCCACACTGAGCCACTTGACCGACGTGTCGGTGACCGAAAACAGAAGATACGCCAACAGCATCAGGGCGATGCCCTTGCCTGGCGCGTCCTCGCGGGCGCGCGCCAGATGCGAGACCGGCGCGGGCGCGGCCACGCCCTAGCCTTTGAACCTGTCGGCGTAGAAATCGACCATCTGCGGGACCAGGTCATCGCCGCGCCCGGCCTCGACCGCTCGGGTCAGCGCGTCGTTGGCGCAGGCCGACATGATTGTCGCCGCGCCCAGACCTTCCGCCATCTGGCGGTAATAGCCGACATCCTTGGCTGCGTTGCGCACCGAGAAGGCCAGTTGCTGCGGATCGCCGTCCACCGCATAGGCCTTGACGAAATCCATCATGCCCGACCGCAGCGGCCCGGCCGCCATGACGTCATAGACGTCTTCGCGCGCGATCCCGGCGGCGTCGGCCATGGCGAAGGCTTCGGACATGGCATTGGCCGTGGTCATGGCGAAGAAGTTGTTGATCAGCTTGATCGTATGGCCCGCGCCGGACGGTCCCAGATGGAAGACGTTCTCGCCCAGATCGTCCAGGACCGGGCGGATCTTGTCGAAGGCCGCCTTGTCGCCCGCGCCCATGATATTGAGCTTGCCCTCGCGGCCATGGCTGGGCGTGCGCCCCAGCGGTCCGTCCAGATAGGCCGCGCCCTTGGCGGCGACCTCCTGGGCCAGGACCTGGGTCGAGCCGGGTAGCGAGGTGCCGAAGTCGATCACCGTCATGCCCGCCGACAGGCCCGCGATCACGCCATCCGCGCCCCGCATCCGGCCTTCGACTTGGTCGGACGTGCCCATGCACAGCATGACGATATCGGCGGCCTCGGCCAATGCGCGCGCCGTCGCGGCCTCGGCGGCGCCGCGGGTCGTGGCGGCTTCGACCCCGGTGCGATCCCGGTTGCCCAAGACCGTCAGGTCATGGCCGCGATCCAGAAGCCGCTGCACCATGGCCGACCCCATGAGTCCCAGCCCGATGAATCCGATTTTCGCCATATGTCTTCTCCTTCAATAACTTGCGAACGGGGTGCTCTTCGCGTCGCTACGCGCGCTCATCGCGGCGCCCCGGCGGTGGCCTCGATCCGTAAGATGACATCCAGGTTTGCGCGCGCCGAGGCGGCATCCACCAGCGGCGCGGCCCGCCCGGCGATGACATCCGCGAAATGCTCCAACTGTCGGACCAGCGGGACGGCGTCTTCCACCTTCGTCTCCGCCGCGACCGGCCGCTCGTTCCAATGCCGCGCCCCCGACCAGACGCGCAAGCTCGGGAACTCCACCGCGCCTTCGGTGCAGGCGATCCGCAGGCTGTCCTGGGCCGTATGGGGGATATGCGGGCTCTCGCCCGTTCCGGCCTCGAACCCCCAGGGGGTGGGCGTGGTGTCGGCATAGGTCAGCGTCGCCGTCACGCCGCTGTCGAAGGCCAGGACCGCGCCGCCCGATTCCGGTCGTGCCGCGCCGCGCACGGCGTTCGAGGCCAGGCCCACTACCTGCGTCACCTCGCCGAACAGCCAGCGCAGCATGTCCACGTCGTGGATCAGGTTCTGCTTGATAGGGGCGCCGTCGATCCCCGCGCGCCAGGACACATCGAAGTAATCGTCCGGTTTTCGCATCAGCCACAGGAGCGACGCCGCCACCGGTCGTCCCAGCCGGCCGCTGGCTACGATCTCCTTCAGTTTGGCGACCCGCGGATGGTGCCGCCGGTGATGCCCCACCAGGATCCGTGTGCCCGCCTGCGCGGCGGCCGCAATCATGTCGTCGGCGGCGTCCAGGCTATCGGCGACCGGCTTTTCGACCAGCACATGCCAACCCCGCTCCGCCGCCGCGAGGGTCAGCGGCGCGTGGGTCGCCGTGGGCGTGGCGATGACGATGCCATCGGCGGCGACATCGACAGCGTCGATGGAGGCGAAGCCCGGCGCGGTGGGGTGGGTGCGGCGCGCCGGGTCGGGGTCGATGATCCCGGCCAGGGACAGGCTCGGATGCGCTTCGATATGGGCCAGGTGCCGCGCGCCGATCAGGCCGGTGCCGGCCAGCAGAAGGCGGGTCACATCACGGCCCCGATCTGCCAGGGGACGAATTCGTAATCGCCCAGGCCCTGGGCTTCGGATTTGGTGACCTCTCCGCTGGCCACCCGCAGGAACAGATCGTAGATCTCGCGGCCCTTGGCCTCGACCGTGGACGCCCCTGTCAGGATGTCGCCCGCATTGACGTCCATATCCTC
>JBCCCB010000224.1:0-6761 GCA_039033775.1 Pseudomonadota bacterium
CGACGCCCGGCTCCGGCGCGTCGACCCGGTGGGCCGCAAGGACGTCTCGGCGCTCGGCATCGAGGAGCAGCGCGTGGATGCGGTGTTCGACCTGCTCACCCCGCCCGAGGCGCGCGCGGGCCTCGGCGACGGCTTCGGCGTCGTCCTGCGGATCGTGATCTGGCGGTCCGACGACGTGCTGCGCCTGCCGCTCGCCGCCGCCTTCCGCGACGATGGCGGCTGGGCCGTGTTCGTGGCCCGGGACGGCGTGGCGACGTTGCGCCCGGTGGAACTGGGCCGGATCGGCACGGACACGGCGGAGGTCCTGTCGGGCCTGGACGAGGGCGAGACGGTGATCCTGCATCCCGGCGACCGGGTGACGCACGGCCTCTCGGTGGTGGCGCGGGTGGCGGAGCCGATCTGAGCGATTTCAACCGACGCGTGCGCAATCGACGTGCTTGATGGACGCGAGGGCGCAAGCCGCCTCATGCTGGCTCAGGAAGACGTGGCCGGTCAGGTCATCCAGGAAATGTCCGCGTTGCAAGCGGTCCATGACTGGGCCCTTCACCTCGGACAGATGCAGCGCCACATCCATTTCGGCGAGGCGGGCATTGATCGCTTCGAGCGACTCCAAAGCGCTCAAATCGATCTCGTTGATCGCCGCACATTGCAGGATCACGTGCTGGATGCCTGGGTCGCCTGCGACACGGGCGTGTATGTAGTCTTCCAGATAGCGGGCATTGGCGAAATAGAGGCTCTCGTCCACCCGCAGGGTTACGACCTGTGGATCGGTCAGGACCTCGTGGCGGCGGACGTTTCGAAAGTGCTCGCTTCCGGGCACACGACCCACTTCGGCGATGTGGGGGCGGGACGAGCGATGAAGATGCAGCAGGATCGACGCGGCGACGCCGGTCGACACGCCGATCTCCACGCCGAGGGCGAGGGTCAATGCGATCGTCGTGGCTACGGCGGCGAAGTCCGCCTTGGAATAGGTCCAGGCCCGGCGCGGAATGCCGAAATCCACCAGGCCGAGGACGGCCACGATGATCGTGGCGGCCAACGTCGCCTTCGGCAGGTAATGGATCAGCGGTGTCAGCGTCAGTGCTGCGATGGCGAGGCCGGCCGCCGTGAAGGCCCCGGCGGCGGGCGTGCGCGCGCCGGCGTCGAAGTTGACGACCGAGCGGGAGAAGCCGCCGGTGACGGGAAAGCCGCCGGTGAAGGCCGCGCCGACATTCGCTGCACCCAGGCCGATAAGTTCCTGATCGGGATCGATCCGCTGGCGGCGCTTGGCAGCCAGCGTCTGGGCGACCGAGATGGACTCGACGAAGCCGATGATCGAGATCAGCAGCGCGGGCAGGGCGAGTTGCCGGATCAGATCGGGCGAGAGGTCGGGCAGGGTCAGTGGCGGCAGGGCCTGGGGCACCGCGCCGACGATGGCGACACCCTGTGCGCCGAGGTCGAAGCGCCAGACCGCAAAGGTCGAAGCCGCGATGGCGAGGACGGGGCCGACCTTGGTAAGCGTATCGGCAGCGGGCTCGGTAAGGCGCAGGCGGCGGAGCAGCGGTTTCAGCCCGGAGCGCACCCAGAAGAGGAAGGCAGTCGCCGACGCGCCGAGGGCAAGCGTCATCGGGTTCGTCTCCGCCACGTTCCGCGCGAGCGAGGCGAGCAGGACGGGCCATGTCTGTCCATGGGCGTCGATGCCGAAGATGTGGCGCAGTTGGCTCGTCGCTATGAGGAGCCCGCTGGCCGTGATGAAGCCCGCGATGACGGGATGTGAAAGGTAATTCGCGACGGCGCCGAGCCGCAACAGCCCGAGCAGGATCAGCATCGCTCCGGAGAGGCCCGCCAACGTAAGGGCTGCCGCGGCATATCCGGCCGTGCCCTGTTCGACCACGTTGCCCAAGGCCGCTGCTGTCATCAAAGAGACGACCGCCACCGGCCCAACGGCCAACGCACGGCTGGTCCCGAAGATGGCGTAGAGCAGAATCGGCGCGATGGATGCGTACAGTCCTGCCTCTGGCGGCAGCCCGGCAAGCAGCGCGTAGGCCAGCGATTGAGGGATCAACATGATCGTTACGATCAAGGCGGCGAGCAGGTCGCCCGACAGGTCGCGCCGGCCATATGCCCGACCCCAGTCCAGGATTGGCAGGTATCGGGCCAGGCGCATCGGTCTAGTCGACCATAACGGTCTCAGGCCGGACGAGCCATTCACGGCCCTTCAACATCCCCTGCCAATAGACCGGCGGTAGGATCTTCTCCTTCAGGAGCCAAGCGGCGCGGCTTGGCTTGGTCCCGTCGATCAAGGCCTTGGGGAAGCTGGGCAGCAGTGTACCCCCATAGCCGAACTCGGCCAGGACGATCTTGCCCCGCTCCACCGTCAACGGGCAGGAGCCGTAGCCGTTATACTGCGCCACCGGCGCACGGCCGCGCATATTGGCATCCACGTTGGCCGCGACGACGGGTGCCTGCATCCGCGCCGCGGCGGAGGTCTTGGCGTTCGGGGCGTTCATCACGTCGCCCAGGGACCAGATGTTCTCGTAGGCCTTGTGCCGCAGGGTCGCCTGGTCCACGTCCACCCAGCCCGACTCGTCGGCGAATGGTGAGACCCGGATGAAATCGGGCGCGGTCTGTGGCGGACAGACATGGAGCATGTCGAACGTCATCTCGACCCTCGCGGCGGTCGCATCCGGTGCCGTGACGTCGAAGGCGGCGGTTCGGTTCGGCCCGTCCACGGCGACGAGATTGTGATGGAAGTCCAGCGTCGCGCCGTAGCGGTGCACGTAGTCCATCAGGGCAGGCACGTAATCCTTCACCCCGAACAGCACGCCACCGGCATTGGCGAAGTGGATGTCGATGTCGTCCAGAACGCCCCGCCGCCGCCATGCATCGGCCGACAGGTACATTGCTTTCTGCGGGGCGCCGGCGCATTTGATCGGCATGGGCGGCTGGGTGAAGATCGCGCAACCCGACGTCAGCCCTCGCACCAATTCCCAGGTATAGGGCGCCAGGTCGTAGCGATAGTTCGACGTCACGCCATTGCGCCCAAGCGTATCCACCAGCCCGTCGATACCGTGCCAGTCGAGCTTCAGCCCCGGGCATACGATCAGGTACTCGTATCGCACCACCCGGCAACCATCGAGGATCACGGCATCGGCGTCGGGCTCAAAGGCGGCGACGGCGGCCTTGATCCAGCGCACGTCCTTCGGGATTAGCGACCCCATGGTCCGCACCGTGTCGGCAGCCTCGAACACGCCGCCACCGACCATGGTCCAGCCAGGCTGGTAATAGTGGGTGTCGGCGGGGTCGATGATGGCGATCTCCGCACGAGGCTGGCGCTTGCGCAGGCTCGCCGCCACGGCGATGCCGGCCGCGCCGCCTCCGACGATCACAACCTCAAAACTGGCATCGGCCTCGTCGGTGGGGGTCTTGCCGCCATTGGCGATCCGCCGCACCACACCGCCCATGTCGTAGCCCGCCATCCTTGCGGTGGTCAGGATCTGGGGCAGGTCGAGCCGATCGGCCTGGCTCAGCGACCAAAGCGTGGTGGAACGCGTGCCCGTCCGGCAATAGGCCAGCACTGGACCCGGTAGCTCGGTCAATGCGTCGCCAAAGGCTTCGGCGTCCTCGTCCCGCACCGTACCTGCCACGATGGGTAAATACCGTGCTTCCAGTCCCGCCGTCTTCGCCGCCTCGGCGATCTCCTCGAAGGTGGGCTGGTCCGCCCCCTCACCGTCGGGCCGGTTACAGATGATCGCACGGTAGCCCATTGCGGATAGCACTGTCAGGTCGGTCGGCTTGATCTGTGGTCCGACCGACAGGCGGGGGGTGAGGGTGCGAACGTCCATTCCGGCCCCCTCAGATTCCGTTAACCGGCACCTTCAGTACCGGATGGCCGTTGTCATCCTTTGGGACCTCTCCCGCCCGCATATTCACCTGCAGTGACGGCAGGATCAGCTTCGGCACCGCAAGGGTGGCGTCTCGCTCCTCGCGCATCTTGATGAATGCCTCGCGACTGGTACCGCCGCCCACGTGGATATTGTGAGCTTTCTCCTCGGCAACGGTCGTCTCCCACCGGATATCGCGACCGTTCGGCCCGTAGTCGTGGCACATGAAGAGGCGCATCTCTCCCGGCAGGGTCAGCACCTTCTGGATCGAGTCGTAGAGCTCGCCCGCGTCCCCGCCCGGGAAGTCGGCCCGCGCCGAGCCCCCGTCGGGCATGAAGAGCGTGTCGCCCACGAAGGCCGCGTCGCCCATGACGTGGGTCATGCAGGCGGGCGTATGGCCGGGCGTGTGCATGGCGAAGCAGGTCATGCCGCCGACCTGGTAGGTGTCGCCGTCCTCGAAGAGCGCGTCGAACTGGCTTCCGTCGCGCTGAAACTCGGTCCCCTCGTTGAAGACCTTGCCGAAGGTGTCCTGCACGACCTTGATGTTGGCGCCGATGCCGATCTTGCCGCCGAGCCTCTTTTGCAGGTAGGGCGCCGCCGAAAGATGGTCGGCGTGGACATGGGTCTCGATGATCCAGTCGACGGTCAGGCCCCGCCGCTCGATCTCTGAGATCAGCGCGTCGGCGTGGTCGTAGGTGATGCGACCCGCCGCGTAATCGATGTCCATGACGCTGTCGACGATTGCGCCATGGTCGCTGCCCGGGTCCTTGACGATATAGCTAATCGTGTTCGTGGCCTCGTCGAAGAAGCCGTAGACCTGGGGATGGGTCTTCATATCAATGGGATAGGTCACCTGTCTCTCCTCCTCAGGCTTGAGCGGTGGGGGTGGGCGTCAGTCGCTGCAGGAACCGGGCGATCCAGATGCCTGCGATCACGGCGGCGACGAAGAGGAAGACCTCCGGCACGCCGGTGCCCAAGGCGGGGAGCGCACCGCCGGGGCAGAAACCGGCGATGCCCCAGCCGATCCCGAACAGGGCCGAGCCGCCGATGAGGCGTGCATCCAGATCAGTCTTCGTGGGGATCAGGAACCGGGTCTCCAGCAAGGGCCCCGGTGCACGGAGGACGAAGCGGTAGCCGGCCAGCGTGATCGCCAGCGCGCCGCCCATGACGAAGGCAAGGCTGGGGTCCCAGCTGCCAGCGAAGTCGAAGAAGTTCAGGACCTTGGCTGGATTCGCCATCCCCGAGAGGGCGATCCCGATGCCGAAGACAAGGCCCACGATATAGCTCGTAATCAGGCGCATCGGCTCAGCCTCCGAGGACGTGGCGGATCACGTAAACGGTGACCGCGGTGGTGGACATGAAGGTCAGCGTGGCAACGATGGAGCGGGGTGACAGGCGTGCCATGCCGCAAACGCCGTGGCCGGAGGTGCACCCCGATCCGAAGGTCGCGCCGATCCCGACGATCAGGCCCCCAAGGATCAGCATGGGTATGGGGACAGGCACCTGCACGACCGGCATTTGTCCCGTCATCAATAGGATGGCGGCCGGTCCTGTAACCATGCCCGCCAGCAAAGCGGCACGCCAGCTCCATTCGCGGACGGAGATCGGCGCGACGAGGCCGGCGAGGATTCCGGTGGCGCCCATGATGCGCCCCATGAGCCCCATCAGCATCACGGCAGCGATGCCGATGAGGGCGCCGCCGAGGAGGGATTGAATTGGGGTGAACGGGGTTTCCATGGGATCGGATCCTAACGTCGGCGACAGACGGGGCGTTGACGGCGCTCAAGGCGAGGTCCCGGCGGGGACATCGGCCGGACGTCGAAAATGAGCAAATTGGGGTAACTCTCGGAGCCGTGTTCCCCAATTCGTACCGACGCTAGCGCCGTCGCGAGCCCATGTCGGTGACAAAGTCACATCCGTCGAAGACGCCTTCGGATCAGTCTTCGCCGAGCCTTTCGAGTGCCGTGCGATCCAGGAACCTGATCGTACCGCGGGTTTGCGCGATCCAGCCGCGGCGCTGGAATTCCTGGAGCTGACGGGAGACCACCTCGCGGGCCGTGCCGAGCTCGACGGAGAGCCTTTGGTGCGTCGTCTCGAGCCGGTTGCGTCCGCCGCTGAGCTCGATCAGTTTCTGGGCCAAGCGGATGTCGATGCGCTGGAAGGCGACTTCGTCGATGACCAGGAAGAGGTCGGTGATCCGCTTGGAGAAGGCGGCGAAAACGAAGGTGCGGAAGGTGGGGGAACTGGCGACCAGTTCGTCGAAGACATCGCGTGGGACGGCGGCGGCGCGGACGGGCGTCTCGGCGATGCCCTCGGCGGAGTAGTCGTCGTAGGCCAGCAGGCAGGCGGTGGTCAGGACACAGCTCTCGCCGGCATGGATCCGGTAGAGCACGATCTCGCGCCCGGTCTCGGAGACCTGCTGGACGCGAATAGCGCCGTCGAGAAGGAAGAGCATATTCTCGGGCGACTTGCCGGGCCCGAAGATGACGCTGCCTTCGGGTAGGTCGGTGACGTGGCTGCGGTCCAGGAGGTGGTCGCGGATCCGCCGTTCCAGGCGCGCGAGGCCGGGGAAGCGGGCGGTCCAGTCGTCGGTCGCTTGGTCCATGTTGTCCATCTGTCTCATGCACGGTCCGCCGCCCAGTCCGCAAGCGTGGGGAGGATGGAGGCGAGGGCTTGTTGGAAGGCCGGGATGAGGGTGGCGGGTGTGTCGGAGGGGGCGGTGGCGGTGGCGGTGAAGTCGCGGGCGGCGCGAAGGCTCTGGTCGGCGTCGCGGACGAGCGTGGCGGCGAGGGCGATGCGGACGGGCACGCCGGCGGCGTCCGGCCGGGGCTCGGCCTGGAAGGCGTCGATGCGCAGGAGGAGGGCCGTGTCGGGGATCGGTCCGGTCTCGGCGGCGCC
>JBCCCB010000225.1:0-6732 GCA_039033775.1 Pseudomonadota bacterium
ATCCCTGGCGAAGTACGCGGTGGCCTTTTTTAGGATGTCACGCTCCTCGGTCACCCTGGCCAGCTCACGCTTCAACCTTCGGTTCTCAGCTTCGTGGTCCACGCCCGGCTTCGCCACCGATTCCCCGAACTGCTTCAGCCACTTGTACAGAGAATGCGTGCTGACGCCCAAACGCCTCGATACCTCCCGAACCGGATAGCCTCCCACCGTGATCTGATGCACCGCATCCCGCTTGAACTCGTCGCTATAGTTGCTTGTCCCCATGTCGGCCTCCTCGCCTCAAAGTTAGGGGGCAAAGCATCTACAAATCTAGGGGCACCTCAGGCCTCGTCGTGGCGAAGGGCATCCATCACGTCGATCGACCGATCACGGCAGCCGAGGAGCTGCCCGAGACGGCGCGTACGGCGATGGATATGCTGGTCGAACAACTCCGCGATACCCAGGCCCGCATCGGCGACGTGACGGATCGGATCAGTGAGATGCAAGGCGCCGACGCTGTGGCGCGCAGATTGGGCGACACTGCCCGGCATGGGCACGATCTCATCGAGCGCGTTTGCTGCCACCCCCCCGATGTGGGGGCATTCCGCAGCGCGCGGGAGTGAGCCATCGTGTCGCCATGCGTTCGAGACCGATGGCGAACGCGGCTTGGTTGGGTCTGACGCTCCGTGCGCATTCGTCCGGAGGCAAAGACCGCCTGGGGCACATCTCAAAAGCGGGCAATCGATACGTGGGACGGCTCCTCTACTTGGGCGCCATGGCCCAAATTTGTGCCCGACGCGGACGCCGCGAAGTTCCTGTGGACCAAGGTCCCGACTGCTCGACCGAATGCTGGCACGCAAACTTGTGACGGTGGTCGCCATCGCGTTGGCCGGCCGTATGGCGAGGACCATCTGGGCCCTCATCGCGCGCGGCAACGGCTACCGGGCCAGCATGGCTTGAGGACGAGAACACGGCCCGCCAGTCAGACGACTGGCCCGGTCCGGAGATAGTGAGGCGCAGCGTGTGGTGATGGCGAACGGACGAAAGTGATACGGAGCGGGACACCCAGATCGGACCGGAGCGGCGCAGACCGCGGGCCATTGATCGGGACCCATCCGCCGGCTGAATTCATCAGGGCGCGCGGCAGGACATGCCGTAGGTCAGACGCCGTATCCATGGCCGCGACCGACCACTCGCCAGACGGCCGAACAGAGCCCTTGCCAGGGGGCCATCCATACAGTGTTCGAGCGGCAATGGCGACGCGGCCCTTTTTAGGATGTCGCGCTCCGTCTGGGCACGCTGCAACGCGCGCTTCAGCCGCGCATTCTCGGCCGCAAGATCGGCCGGGGACGGCGTCGTCGGCATGGGCATCGGCCGCCGGGACGTCACCGCCGGCGCGCTGCCGCCGAACCGCGCGATCAGCGTCAAAGCACCGTCTCATCCAGCCCCAGCTCTTCGGCCACCGCAATGATCGTCATCCCCCTCGTCCGGACGCGCTCCACCGCCTCGCGCTTGAACGTATCCGGGAAACACCTGCCGCTTCCCTTCCGCCATAAAACCTCCTCTCCAGGTCTCCTCGACCCTATCAAGGCGTCCAACAGACCGAGGCACGGTTAGTAGAGGTTGTAGAGGCGACGGTGGAGGGGTGGCAGGCAAGAGCCGGCCAGGCGGCGGCGGGCGGGTAGCAGTTGCAACCCAAACGCAACTCCACCCATGAAACTGCCAGAAGTCTGCACGTTGGGAAGGTTACATTATATAGGAATTAACAAAGACTTGCGGGTGGAGCGGGTAACGGGAATCGAACCCGTAACTTAAGCTTGGGAAGCTCGCGTTATACCTTTTCACCATACCCGCATCGCGACCGTTGGGATGCCACGGGGTCCCAGCGACCGCAAGGGCCTGTCCGCCATGGCTGGCCGCCCTATCTGATCGCGACCGGACCGGGCGGAGGGCACCGTATGACTTGGCGAGCATGGACCTTGGCCATAATCCTGTCATCAGTCGCCGGGCCGATGACAGGCGCGGAGGATGGGATGGAACCTTTACGGACGGATTGGCGCTTTGTGGCCGATGGCGTGATGGGCGGCGTCTCGGAAGGCCGGATCGAACGGGTCGTGCTGGATGGGCGCGACGCCGCGCGGCTGACGGGCAGCGTGTCGCTCGACAACGATGGCGGGTTCATCCAGATCACCACCGATTTCGCGCCCGAGACGGCGCCGTTCGACGCCTCGGACTGGACCGGGTTCGAGGTAGACGTCCTGGGAAATGGAGAGGTCTATGAGCTGCGCTTGAAGACCTCGGACGTCACACGGCCCTGGCAATCCTATCGCGCGGCGTTCACGGCCCCGGCCGAATGGGGCACGATCCGCGTCGCCTTCGCGGATCTGGACCCCTATCGGATCGACGCGCCCTTCGATCCCTCGCAACTGCGCCGCCTGGGCCTGGTGGCGGTCGGCCGAGAATTCCAGGCGGATGTCGCCGTCTCGGCCCTCAGGCTGTACCGATGACGGACCAGCCTCGCCGTCCCGTCCCTGTGCCGTCCGGGCGCCTGAACCGCCTGGCGCGGCTGGGGTCCCTGGGTGCCGGCGTGGCCGGTCGAATGGCCGTGGGCGGCGCGATGCAGTTGGGACAGGGGCGTAAGCCCGCGATGCGCGATCTGCTGCTGACGCCCCGCAACGTGGCCCGCGTGACCGAGCAGCTGGCCCAAATGCGGGGGGCTGCCATGAAGGTCGGACAGCTCGTGTCGATGGATGGTGGCGACCTGCTGCCCCCCGAACTTGCGCAGATCATGGCCCGCCTGCGGGCCGGTGCCGATTTCATGCCGCCCGCGCAGCTGAAGAAGGTGCTGGAGGCGAACTGGCCCGATGGCTGGCTGAAAGAGTTCCGGTCTTTCGACGTGCACCCCATCGCGGCGGCATCCATCGGTCAGGTCCATCGCGCAACCCTTAGGGACGGCACGGGCCTGGCCATCAAGGTCCAATATCCTGGCGTCGCCCGCAGCATCGACAGCGATGTGACCAATGTGGGCGCGTTGATTCGCATGTCCGGGCTGCTGCCGCCGGGCTTCGATTTGGGGCCGTATCTGGAACAGGCCAAGGCGCAATTGCACGACGAGACGGATTACGCCCTGGAAGGCCGTCACCTGGAACGGTTCGCGGCGCTGCTGGACGGCGATGGCAGGTTCGAGGTGCCACGGCTTGTCCCCGACTGGACGACCGAGAACATCCTGGCCATGACCTTCGTGCCCGGTGTCGAAATCGAGCGGGTGGCCGAGGAGCCACAGGACATCCGTGACGACATCGTCCAGCGCCTGCTGGACCTGACCCTGCGGGAATTGTTCGATTTCGGGGTGATGCAGACCGACCCGAACTTCGCCAATTACCGCTGGAACGCCGAGACGGGCCGCATCGTCCTGCTGGATTTCGGCGCCACGATGGACATCGCTCCGCGCACCCAGGTTCTCTACCGTCGCCTTCTGCGCGCGGGCCTGGCGGGCGACGCGGCCGAGGCCGAGCGCGTGGCCGAGGAGATGGGCCTTCTGACCCCCGATATGGCGCCCCACTTCCGAACACGCTTACTGGCCATGATGGAAACGGGCTTCGCGGCGCTGCGCCGGCCGGGCCTGTTCGATTTCGCCAGCGATCCGCTGTCCAAGACCCTCGCCGCCGAGGGCGAGGCGCTGGCCCGCGACGGCTTCGTCCCGCCGCCCGTGCCCATGGATATCCTCTACCTCCAGCGGAAGATGGGCGGGATGACCCTGCTGGCCGCGCGGCTGAAGGCGCGCATTTCTGTCGCCGATCTGATGGCGCCCTACCTAGACGCCTGACCGGGGGCGGGCAGGGCCTGCGTCGCCCGGTGGGCCGAGGGCGTGAGGCCGATCAACTGCTTGAAGCTGCGCGTGAAATGGGCCTGATCGGCGAAGCCGCAATCGAGCGCGATCTGCCCCAGTTGCAGGTCCGGATCCTCCATCATGCGGATGGATTGCTCGATCCGGTAGGACATGACGAATTGCATCGGTGTCTTGCCCATCACCTCCTTGAAGACCCGGCTGAAATGGGAGGGCGACATGCCCACTTCCCGCGCCATGTCCTCGACCGCGATGGTCCGGTCCAGGTTCTCGCGCACATGTGCCAGGACGCGCCGGTAATGGGCCGAGGTGAATTTGGCCGACAGCGCCACCTCTTCCGGGCGCCGCTGGCCGTACTTTTGCAGCAGCTTCACCAGGAAGACCCGCGCCATCGCCTCGAACATGACCGACGAGGTCATGTCGCCCGTCTCGATCGTGTCGCGCAGCATCACCCCCGCCTGGCACAGATCCGCATCGGCGAATTGCGGAAGGTCCTCGAATTGCCGCTCGCTCAGCAGCATCCCCAATTCCCGCTCGGCGAACCGCTCGACGGCGATGGGCTCCAGCGTCACGACGATCACGTCCGATTGCGCGAACCAGCGCCAGCCGGATCGGATGCCGGCGGGCGTGAAGACGATGTCGTTCTTGCGGAACTCGAAATCCCGCATCACCCCGTCGCGCCGGTTCTGGACGCGGTGTGGTTCCGCCTTCAGGTTCAGAAGCAGGTGATGCTCGGCGAAGACGTCTTCGGGCATCGTGTCGGGCGGGGCTTGGAAATACTGCACCGACATCAGTTGCGCGGCCGAGGCATGTTCGATCCCGTCGCTGTCGAGCAGCGGCAGGGACGGGTAGATGTCGCGGTAACGCTTCGGCATGGCCGTCATGCTAGGCCGCGCAGGCGCGGGGGCCAATGACCCCCACGCGATTGTCAGGCGGCCGCGTCGGCCAGGACCGTGTCGCGGGCGACGTCCTCCCACCGGGCCAGTTCGGCCAAAACCGCTTCGGCATGGTCGCGAATCGCGTCCACCGCATCGGCGCCCAGGGCCAGGCGCAGCGGCGGACATTCGGCGGTCAACGCCCGCTCCAACGCCTCGGCGGCGCGGGCAGGGTCGCCTGGCTGGGCGCCGTGCATTCCGGCGGCGAAGTCGCGCGTGGGGCCGACCACCTCGGCATAGGCGGCGATCTCGGGCATGGCTTTCATCCCCGACGCGCCCGCGAAATCGGTGCGGAACGCCCCCGGCTCGACGATCAGGGCTTTCAGGCCGAAGGGCGCGATTTCCTGGGCCAGGGCTTCAGTCAGACCCTCCAGCGCGAATTTGGAGGCCGAATAAGGCCCGAAGCCCGCGAAGGACATCTGCCCACCCAGCGAAGAGACCATGACGATCGTCCCGGAGCGCTGCGCCCGCATCAGCGGCAGTGCGGCCTGGGTGACGGCGACGGCCCCGAAGAAGTTCGTCTCCATCATTGCCCGCAGGCTGGCTTCGTCGGTTTCTTCCACCGCGCCGACGATGCCGTAGCCCGCATTGTTGATCAGCACGTCGATCCGTCCGAACCGTGCCTCGACATCAGCGATACCGGCGGCGATTTGATCGGGCTGGGTCACGTCCATCGTCACCGCCAGAACCCGGTCCGGCGCGCGGGCCTCGATCTCGGCCAGCTTGTCCGTGCGCCGGGCGGCGGCGACCACGTTATGGCCCCGGGCCAGGGCGTGAAGCGCGAAGGCGCGGCCGAAGCCCGAGGACGCACCGGTGATGAACCAGGTCTGTTGCATTGTCTGTCTCCTTCCAGGGTCTCAGCTGCCGGGCGTGTCGCGGACGAAGGCATTGCCGCGCTGGGCCGTGGCGTCGAAGGTCATGGCCTCCACGCGCCAGCCGTCTTCGGTGCGGGTGAAGCCATGTTCGTAGCTGCCCCAAACTTCCCAAAGCGCCTCGCCGCCATTCTCGGGCAGGGCGCCCCGTTCCAGGCGGTTCCAGGCGTAGCCGTGGCTGACCATGGTGGCGGCATCCGGGCCGTCGAAGGTGATCCGGTGATTGCCGCGCAGGTGGAAGCTCTGTTTTTCAGCCGTCAGGTTGCCGGACCAACCTTCGATCAGGCCGTCGGCGGGGATCGTCGCGGGCTCGCCGCCCACCAGCGACGTGAAGTCCACGTCGATCGTCTCGGTGAAGAAGCCGCGGGCGGCATCCCAATCCTTGGCATCGACGGCAGCGTCGATGGCATCGGCGATGCGGATCATCTCGGCCCGGTCGACCAGATTGTCGGCGGTGACGGGGTCGCCGCCGATCTGGGCCGTAGCGGGCAGGGCGAGGGCGGCGAAGGCGAGGGGAAGGAGGGATTTCATGGGATGTCTCCGTGCAGCGTGGGATCAGATGAGGGCGTCGAGTTCTGCCATCCGCTCGGGCGGGAACTTGGTGTTCTCTTCGGGCTGGAAGGCTGTGAAACCGGCAGCGAGGGTCAGGGCGAGGGCGGCGATCTTCAGCATGGGTCAGGTCCTTTCGGGTCTCTGCGTTTCGGAGGAAGCGTTTGGCGTCCGATGAGGTAGAGATACCGTTGGACGGGCCCATTCGATTGAAGCCGCCTTCCCGAGATTTGAAGAATTCTGCTTTCCTACAAATTGTCCTTTTTTCATATTCTTATACCAGCGCTCACGGTGGGTGACTCAATTTGGGGGTTCCCAACGGAGTTGCTCTCTGAATCTATTGATCGAACCCTGAATGGAGGTTCGGTATGGGAGCAGCTTTACCACTGCGGGATGATTTTGACGGTCTGGCTTTGCGAGGCCTTGCGAAGCGGTGCCGAAACGCATCACAGGCTCGACGATTGCTGGCACTGGCGCAGATCTACGATGGCGCCCGGCGCAGCGATGCGGCGCGTTTGGCGGGGGTTGGTCTGCAGATCGTCCGCGACTG
>JBCCCB010000226.1:0-6639 GCA_039033775.1 Pseudomonadota bacterium
CATGGCATGACCTACCAAGATCAGGGGGCGGCTGCCTATGATGAACGACACAGGCAACGGGTGGTCTCAAACCTCCAGCGACACGCCAAGGCGCTCGGCTATATGTTGGCGACCATGCCGGAGGAGCTGGCTGTTTCTTAGGAAGCCGCGCTCATCCTCGGAGGGGCCGCCCGATGATCTTCGGGTTCGTCGATGAGCATCGCGGCACCTGGCCGGTAAGGATGATGTGCCGCGTGCTGGGCGTGTCGGCCAGCGGGTACTACGCCTGGCGCTCGCGGCCGGAGAGCCGGCGGACGCGCGAGGATCGTGTCCTGCTGGCGGAGATTCGAGACATCCATGCCGACAGCGGCGTCTACGGGTCGCCCCGCGTGCATGCCGTGCTGCGGAGCCTCGGTCGCATGATCGACCGCAACCGCATCGCCCGCCTCATGCGCGCGGCGGGCCTTCGCGGATTGGCCGCATTGCCTCGGCGGGTGCGGACCACGGATAGCCGCCATTCCTACCCCATCGCGCCCAACAGGATTGGGCGGACCTTCACGGCGTCCAGCCCCAACCAAGTCTGGCTGGCCGATCTGACCGACATCCCGACCGGCGAAGGCTGGCTCTACCTCGCCGCGCTGATCGACATGCACACGCGCACGGTCGTGGGCTGGGCCATGCGCGAGACGCTGCACGCCGGGATCGCCGTCGAGGCGCTGCACATGGCCATCGAGAGGCAGCGCCCGCCGCCCGGGTTGATCCAACACTCGGATCGCGGCGTCCAATACGCAGCCGACGCGTATCGCCAAGTCCTTGCCGCCGCTGCGATTACCCCCTCGATGAGCCGCCGCGGCAACTGCCTCGACAACGCGCCGATGGAGAGCTTCTTCCACACCCTCAAGGTCGAGCGTGTCCACCACCGCGTCTATGCCACCCGCGACGAGGCGCGCAGGGCCTTGTTCGGATACATCAAGGGCTTCTACACCTCGAGGCGCCTGCATTCGGCCCGCGGCGACCGATCACCGACCGACATAGAGCCAAGGGCAGCCTAACCCAGTCCACACGACCGGGGGAGGATCAGATCGAGCCCTGACCCGGCCCGCCGGGACCGGGCTGGCCGCCGTGTCCGGACGACCGGCGCGGCCAGGCAGGGGCGCGGCGCGGTCGGGGTGGCGGCTGGGCCGCTGCTTGCCATGGCTCAGTCCGAGGCCGGCTGGGGCATCAGCGCCATGGCCGCGACGGGGTCGAGCGCGAAGCGCTCGCCCAGCAGCCTGCGCCCCTTGCGGGTGGCCATCTCGACGGCGTGGGGCGGGATGGATCGGCCGCTATCGTTGTGGTCGTGCAGCGTGCGCAGGAACATGTAATCGCCCCCCGGCTCCATATAGGTGGGGACGTGGCAGGCCAGGCGGCGGTGGTTGTAACGGTAGATGCAGGTCGGAAGATCCGACGTGGTAACCATGGCGCAGGCCAGGCCCAGGGCCTGGGCTTCGCGGAATTCGTGGAACGGCTGCGCGGGATCGTAGAGGTTCCAGTAGATCCCGCGCGAAAAGGCGATGGCGGTGGGCTCGGCGCAGAGGCCCGAGGCCAGCATGCGGTCCGATATGTCCCTTGTCCTGGCCACGTAATCCACCGAGACGGCATCGTCGTCATCCATGCGGAAGCCGGTGATATGGGTGCAATTGGCCTCGCCCCCCCAATGTTCCAGGCCCCGCCGGTAGGACCGCTTGGCGGCCGCCAGCGCGCCCATGCGGTCCATGAAGCAGACCTTGAGAAAGCCATGGGTCTCCTCCAACGCGCGCAAGCGCTTACGGTGGCGCATGGGCAGCGTGGTGCCCGACAGAATGACGCACCGGAAATCCGGGTCGGTCTGGGCGGCCAGCGACGGGAGGGTGATCGTCTCCAGGTATTGGAATCGCGTCTCAAGCCGGGCCTCGTCGTAGAGATGGGCTTCCAAGTCGGCCTCGGACATCTGCGAGACGGCGAAGCCTTCCTTGGCCGGGTAGGAAAAGCGCAGGACGCCGACGATGCGGTTGACGATGGTCATGGGCCCGTGGGTCGCATGGGGCGCGCAAGCGGGCAAGGATAAGGTCGGTGCCACGGAGCGGCGGCGGCTGCCGGGGACCCTCGCGTCCATTCCGGACCACATGATCAACCGTGCCGATGAACTGATGTCCTGGAATTCCGGCAAGCAGCAGTCAGACCGGACGGTTACAGCGAGGATGGGGGCGCAGCGGGCTGGGCGTGCGTTATGACAGATAATGGCTTGTCGAGAAGCAACCTCGATGGTCTTCGGAAAGCGGCTTTTCATTTGGAGTAAGGGACCGGCGACGAAGACGACGGAAAGCACGAAGGGGTGACATCATGGTCTGGCAGGTCTTTCCCTTCAGTAGTCTCCTACGGGACATGCTATCTGCCTTCGCGCCTGCCACGGCTCGCGACGTTACGCTTCGCAATCCATATCCAGCAAGCGTAGGGTGGGTGAACCCCACCATCCTGACGGCGGCAACCAACCGGTGCAGTGTCACCCGCCATACCAACCGATTGGAGCCCTTGGTGCAGGATCGCATCGCCTTGGCAAGGAAGGCCTCTAACGAGGGGCCGCTGGCAGACATCGCCGGGATGGCGATTTGGGCGAGCCTGTCCGACGAGGTCGACGCGAAGATCCGCGAGCAGATCAAGGCGGGCGTGTTTCCGGTGCGTCTGCGGGCGGAGGACTGAACGAGTGGCGAAATCAACTGGCTCTTCGACGTGATCGCCCCGGACCGCGCGGCGGCGGCGGCGGTGATCGCGAATTTCAAGCAGGTGGCGAAGGAGGGGGAGCTGCGCCTGCACCCCCTGGTGCCGCGGCTGCTGGATCAGGAGACGTTGGAGAAGATGGGTGCGCGGGCGATGGGGGGGTGAGTGATGGATGAAAGGATCATTTGGTTTTCGCAGCGGGCTTACGACCACTACGGTCACCCAAACTACCTTCCGGCCAAAGATGGACAGACGGAAGTGGAGGTTCCGGAACTTCGGGACGCTGCCATCGAACGTGGCCGGCGGCTTGAACGTGGCGAGTTAGTCCCCGCGGAAGAGTTTCCAGACGAATTTTGCATCCGGCGACGCGATGCCAGCAAGAAGCTTGGTATGCCGATTTTCGGACTGAATGAGGTCTGTGTTCGCAAGGATGTCGCCGACGTTATGCGCGGCTTTGATCTTGGGCGGACGATCTTGAAGCCGGTTACCATGCGGTCAGAGCGTGGGGAGATCAATGAGGATTATCTTCTGCTTGCGACAGCGAATAACCGGCCGACAATCGACGACGCGCGGTCGGAGCCTGTATTCGTTACTGCTGTACGTCGAAGCATGCTCACGTCGCGAGACACGCTGGTCCACCCGGGCGTGATGGCTCTTCCATCTGCCTTGGAAGGGCCGGACTTATGGACCGATCCGCAGGTTAGCAGGACGCTCTTCCTGTCTGATCCACTCGCTCAGGCGTTGATAGAAGCTGGCTTCAATAAAGGGCGCCTAGGCGGCATGGCCCTCAAACAGGTTCGAGTTGATGGTCCAGCGGTACAATCCGCGAATGAGGAGACGATCTGATGGCCGACCTTTGGGGTAAGCTGGAATTACACCACATCGTCTCACGAAGAACCTTCAGGGATCCAAAGGCGGAATGGGTCCTGAACCAAATGGGCTTGGCCGAAGAGGCCCGTGGCAATAAAGTGATGCTTCTCAAAGATGCGTCCCTTCTGAGCAGCTTGATTTCAGCGGCCGGTGGTACGATAGGCGACCTTCTTGCCAGAGCTGGCTTCGGTACCGTCGCCCATTCGAACGGTGAGCCGAACTATAACGGGTTTCTACTCGCACAATTTGAGATAATCCACGACAAGCAAGCGTAGGGTGGGTGAAAACCCACCATCTTGACGGCCACACCTGATCGGTGGGTTCTCACCCATCCTACCGGCCCAGTTTCAAGCAGGTGGCGAAAGAGGGGGAGCTGCGCCTGCACCCCTTGGTGCCGCGGTTGCTGGATCAGGAGACGTTGGAGAGGATGGGGGCACGGACGATGGGAGAGAACGGATGATCCATACTTTAGGAACTGACCCTGTCTGGTCGAAAAGCTCCGCTGCAGTCTATCTCATCGCGAAGGATGGGCAGATCGACAAGGTCGATGTCGTCGATCCCGAGAACATCGATGTCGGACGGAAGCCTATTCCAAGCACTTACGCTATGACGTCTGGCCGTTGGGTCACAACGGAACATCTACCGACAAAGGTCGCCAAAAGCGGTGGACGATCCGGCTTGGGCGATTTCGAAACGGCGCATCTAGGTCAGATCGTCACCGATCGGTTTAAGCCCGTCGTCGAGGATATCTGCGGCGCCGATACCCATCAATTCGAGCCCGTCGAAATCACCAACGCCAACAAGAACGAGGATCGTCACCGCTGGTGGTTCGTTCCCGCGGTAAGACTATTCGCATTGCGCAAGGATCTGATCGAACCGCCGTTGAACGATCTGGGCTACTATCCGAGCAACAAAGGCCCCTCGGGCTGGCACGTGACCTTCGATGCCTCCATCGTGGACGACCATCCCATTTTCTGCCCCGGCGAATTCTTGAGCTCCCCCATCCTGGTCAACGACGACTTCATCTCGGCTGTCGAGGCCGCGGGGCTGACCGGTCTGGCTTTTCGGTATTCCTTCCCGATCGGCTGAGGAGCACGCGTATGGCGGGCGAAACCCTCCAAGTCCCGAAACATGCCAAAATGGTAGGTTCCACCCACCCTACCCCTCCACCATCCCCTCCAAGTCCGGCAACAGCACCACGCTCTCCTGCTCATGCGGGTCCGTCCGGGCGATGACCGCGCGCACGGCCATGTCCGAGGGGTTGACCGGCAGATGCGGGCAATCGGCGGGGATGTAGACCAAGTCGCCCGCGACCGTCTCCATCCGGTGCTCCAGCCGGTCGCCCCAATACATCAGCGCCTCGCCCTCCAGCACGTAGATCGCCGTCTCGTGGGTCGCGTGCTTATGCGCCTTGGCGCGTCCGCCCGGTGGGATCGTCAGCAGATGCATGCAGATCCCCTCCGCGCCCACACTCTCGCGCGCGATGCCTTCGAAGTAATCGAACCCCTGCTTGCCCGCATAGGTCCCGCCCGGCCGCAGCTTGCGGCACCCGGGTCGCGTCCGGTCATCCATGACACCCTCCTTTTCCCTGCCCCGGGATCATGCCACAAATCCAGGAACCCGTCCCCCGCGGCGGCCCAGACCCGGAGCCTGACCGACCCGATGCCAGACCCCGTCATCCGCGCCGACCATCTCGACCTGACGTTCCAGACCGGCGACGGCCCCGTCCACGCCTTGAAAGACATCAGCCTCGACATCGCCGAGGGCGAGTTCGTCTCCTTCATCGGCCCGTCGGGCTGCGGCAAAACCACCTTCCTGCGCTGCATCGCGGCCCTTGAGACCCCCACCGGCGGCACCCTGACGGTCAACGGCCTGCCCCCCGATGACGCCCGCAAAGCCCGCGCCTATGGCTACGTCTTCCAGGCTGCGGGCCTCTACCCTTGGCGCACCATCGGCCGGAACGTCACACTCCCCCTCGAAATCATGGGCTACCCCGCCGAGGAGCGCGCGCAGCGACGCGACGAGGTCCTCGCCATGGTCGAGCTGGACGGGTTCGCCAACAAGTACCCCTGGCAGCTCTCCGGCGGCATGCAGCAACGCGCCTCCATCGCCCGCGCGCTGGCCTTCGACGCCCCGATCCTGCTGATGGACGAGCCCTTCGGCGCCCTGGACGAGATCGTCCGCGACCGCTTGAACGAGGAACTCCTCGACCTCTGGGCGCGCACCACCAAGACCACCCTCTTCGTGACCCATTCCATCCCCGAGGCCGTCTACCTGTCGACCAAGATCGTCGTCATGTCCCCCCGCCCCGGCCGCATCACCGACATCATCGACAGCCCGCTCCCCAAGGACCGCCCCCTCGACATCCGCGACACGCCCGAGTTCCTGGCCGTCGCCCACCGCGTCCGCGAGGGCCTGCGCGAGGGGATGGAGGCCGCGTGATCCGCCAAGCGACCCCAGCCGATGCCCCGGCCTGCGCCGCCATCCTGAACGCCTGGATCGACGCGACGCCCTGGATGCCGCGTGTCCATCCGCCCGAGGACGTCCTGCGCCATTATCGCGAGACCGTCTTGCCGACCCGCCGGGTCTGGGTCGCGGGGCACCCGGTCTGCGGCTTTCTGGCGCTGGATGAGGGCGACGGCATGATCACAGCGCTCTATCTGGCGGCGCCGGCCCGGGGTCGAGGTCTGGGCCGGTCCCTACTCGACGGCGCCAAAGGCACGGCCCGGCGCCTGGCGCTCTGGACCTTCCAGGCAAATGACGGAGCTCAACGCTTCTATGCGGCCAACGGCTTCCGCGCGACGGCGCACACCGACAGCGACAACGAGGAAGGCCTGCCCGACCTCCGCTACGACTGGGCCGCGCCGTGAACCGGGCCATGGGGCAAACCGTCGGCGATCTGACCGGCATCGCCGTCGCGCTCTGGTTCCTCGTGGATCGCTCCCTACCCGGCGCGGAGATCGTCTTTCTCCAAGGCGTTGCGATCTTCGTCATCGGCCTCTCCCTTTGGCGCATCGGGCGCCGGTGGAGGCAGGACCGATGAATATCCGCCGC
>JBCCCB010000227.1:0-6616 GCA_039033775.1 Pseudomonadota bacterium
GCCTTGGGCCAGTAGCCCCACGACCCGGAGCGGCAGGCGCACGTCGTCCGCGGCGGGGGTGCCCAGACGGCCCAGATGGTCGTCCAGCGCCCGCACGCCGTCCCAATCGCCCCGGTCGAGCCGCAGCTCGGCCAGAAGCGTGGCCAGGGCTACGTCCATCGGCGCCGCGGACAGGGCCGCCTCCAACACCCGTTCGGCCACTTGGCGCCGCCCGTCGGCCAGGAGCGCCCGCGCATACCGTTCGGATTCGCGCGCGCCGTGGCCCGACATCTCGGCCGCCCGCGCCAACTGCTCCAACGCCAGGCCGCGCTTGCCTTCCATGGCATGGGTCGCGGCCAGCAGGTTCATCACTTCGGTATCGCGTGGCGCGCGCGCCTGCGCCCCGCGCAGATCGACCGTGGCCGCCAGGCTGTCGTCGGTCTCGATCGCCCAGGCCGCCCGAAGCTTCAACGCCGCGACGTCACCGGGATCGAGCGCGAGCGCGCGGTCGACCATGTCCCGCGCGGCCGGTCGGTTGCCGTCACGGTCAAGCATGTTTGCCAGCATCACGCGGATCGTTCGGGCTTCCGCACCGTCGTCGAGGTCGGCCAGCAGCCCGGTAACCGCCGCGATCGCCTCTTCGGTTTGGCCCGCATCGAAGCGGATCGCATGGGACATGGCGGCGTAGAGCATGCTGGCCGCCTCGCCCGGATCGCCGGCTTGCAGGCGGTCGAGTTCGGCCAAGGCCGCGTCGGACCCGTGGATCCGCTTCAGGAACGTCACCAGCAAGGTCGGCAGGGCCGCATCCCCGCGGGGCGCGCCGTCGGCCAAGGCGCGAAGGATCGCCTCGGCCTCGGCCACGCGGCCTTGGGACAAGTGGCGCGCGATCAACAGGCCGACGATGCTGGGATCGTCGGGATAGAGGGTGGCGAGTTCCAGAAGACGCGTCTCGAGCTGCGATACCGCGTCGGCGTCGGACAGAAGCTTCAGCCGGGCGATCTGAAGCTCCGGCATGCGCGGCTCGATCTCCAGCGCCCGGTCGAGGATCGGCAGGGCGTCCTCGGGCGTCTCGCCGCTCAGATAGCGATCGACGACCAGGCGCAGCAACACGGTGTCCGTTGGTTTGGCCGCCAGCCGGTCCTCGGCCTCGGCGGCGATTTCCGTGGCCGTCGCTTGGTCGTCGGATGCGATCGCATCGCGATACTTGGCGGCCAATGCCAGTTCGCGGGCCGCGTCGGACTCGGGCTCCAAGGTCTTGAGGGCCGCCGCATGGCGGTCCAGGGCCGGCCAATCGGCGCTGATGAAGGCGATTTCACCCAGGGCTCGCCGCCATTGCGGCGCCTCGGGAAAGCGTTCGGCCAAGGCCGTGTATTCGAACTGCGCCTGCCGGACATCGCCCTGGGACAGCAGGGCCGCGGCCACGGCGGACCGGGCTTCGACGTTGTCCGGGTCGATCCGCAGGGCGTTGCGGTATTGCAGCATCGCGCGCGGCATATCCCCGGCGGCCTGCAATTCCTGGGCGGAGGTCAGATAGTCGACCAACCGATCCTCGTCGGATTGGCACGCCGATAACAGGACGGCGACGGACAAGGCCGTCGCCGCGAAAAGCGGTCTGGAGATCATGGGCTATGCGCCTCTGTGCTGCTCGATCTTCTTTTGTGCATCGATCTTGGGGGATCCGCCCCCGGAAACGAAAGGGAAAATGACCGGGCCGGGCGGGGTCGTTACCGACCTGTTGCGCGCAGGACGACACCCACGGTCGCGCCCAGCAGCCGCAGATCACCGACCAGCGAGCAGGCCGCGTCGTAGGCGCGGTCGAATTCGGCCCGGGCGGCGAAGCTGGTCTCGTTGCGGGCCGAGACCTGCCAGGGCCCCGTCAGACCCGGGCGCAGCCGCCAATAGGCCTGACCGGGATACATGGCGCGCTGGCTGGGCATCATCGGGCGGGGGCCGACCAGGCTCATATCGCCCATCAGGACGTTCCAGAGCTGCGGAAGCTCGTCCAGGGACAGGCTGCGAAGAACGGCCCCCAGGGGCGTGACGCGCGGGTCGTCGGTCAGCTTCTGATCGCGATCCCATTCCGCCCTGGCGTCGGGGTTCGCCGCCAGATGGGCCGCCAGGCGGGCATCGGCATCGGCCACCATCGACCGCAGCTTCCACATCCGGAAGCCACGCCCGCCGCGCCCAAGGCGCATCTGGCTATAGAACGGCCGCCCGCCATCCAAGGCGACAAGGACCGCCAGGACGAGGACCAGGGGCACGACCAGGGGCGCGGACATCACGACCAGCGTGATGTCGAGCACGCGCTTGACGACGGTCCGATACGACAGCGACGGCGCTGTTCCCACAGGCTGCGCATGGGCATAGGCGGCCTCTGGCTGGACCTGCATTGTCATGGTCGTTTCCCCTTCTGAGCGTCATGTGCCGTTTTCGGCGTTGCTCAGGTCATCGCGGGGAAAGGGGCTCTTTCGATGGCGGATTCATCATGAACCAAGGCAAGTTAAGCATGATTTTGTGGTCAGTTTGGGCGCCGCCATCGTCCCGCCCGAAGACGCCCCCGAAAGCCCCAAGGGGCGCCTTAGTCGCGTCAGATTTGATTCGATATAAGGGCAATACGCCGGTTGGAAACAATGCCGGAAACATTCGGAAAAATCCGAGATAACGAGAACGATATGACGCATATGGACGATATCTTGGGGTCGCGCTTCGGGTTCACCGCCCGGCCGTTCAACCCATTGGCCGATGCCTCCGTGTTCCATTGGAGCAAGCGACACACGCGCGCCTGTGCCGCGTTAGAATATGGACTGCTTTCGGGTGCTCAGTTCTCGGTTCTCACCGGCCCGTCGGGCTGTGGGAAGACGGCCCTGCTGCTGCGCCTGATGACTGGCGCCGGCGCCGGTTTCCGCTTCGTGCGCACCGATGCCGGTCTGGGCGACAGCCCGATCCTGGCCTGGATCCTCCAGGCGCTGGATGCGCCGCTATCGAACCGGCGCGACACGCCCACGGCGCTCGCCGCGTTGCAAGATCAGCTGATCGAGGATTATGCCGCCGGGCATACCACCGTCATCGTCATCGACGAGGCGCACAACCTGTCGAACGGCGACCTGGAAAGCCTGCGGCTTCTGTCCAACATCAACACGGCAAGCGACCAGCTGTTACAGATCATCCTGTCGGGACAGCCGTCGCTGCGCGCCCGCCTGACGGCCCCGGCCTTCGCCGGTCTGGCCCAGCGCATCAACATCTGGGCGTCGGTCGACGCGATGGATCTGCACGGCACCGTCGACTATATCGCCGACCGTCTGCGCACGGCGGGCGTGGCCATCGACCTGTTCGAGCCCGGCGCCCTGTCGCTGATCCATAGCGCGACGGGCGGCATCCCGCGCCAGATCAACACGCTGTGCGAATTGGCGTTGATCTTCGCCATGCCCGAAGACGGCGACCGGATCGGCGTCGGCCCCATCCGTCAGGTCCTGACGGAAGGCTTCTTCCTGCCGGTCACCGATGACAGCGCCGACGATGAATTCCGCCCTGCGCGGCTGACCCTGGCGTCTGGCACCTGAGATGACGGCCGACGATCTCCGCTTCTATCTGTCGCTTTTCTGGCGCCGGATGCCGGTCTTCCTGGTCTGCCTGGTCCTGGCCAGCGGCCTGGGCGTCTTCGCGGCGCTGCGCCTGCCGCCGGTCTTCACGGCCGAAGCCCGCCTGGTGGTGGAGGCCGAGAAGATCCCGGACAAGCTGGCCGCCTCGACCGTCGAGACCCAGGCCTATGCCCATCTGGAAATCATCGAGCAGCGCCTGCTGTCGCGGGAATCGCTGCTGGATCTGTCCAGCCGCCTGGCCATCTACGGCAATGATCGCCCGACGCCCGACGCCATCGTCGACGACCTGCGCGAGCGGATCGTCTACACGATCGAGGGCGAAGAGAACCCGCGCCCGAACAACCAGACGGCCACGATGCTGCATCTGGCCTTCGAGGATTCCAATGCCGCCACCTCGGCCACCGTCGTCAACGAATTGGTCAGCCTGGTCATGGCCGAAGACGTCCAGATGCGGACCGACGTCGCGCGCCAGACGCTGGACTTCTTCGAGCAGGAGGTGTCGCGCCTGCAAAACGAGCTGTCGCGCAGCGGTGCGACGCTTCTGTCGTTCCAACAGGAAAACCCGACCGCCCTGCGCGATGTCACCGCCACCCGCCGGGACCGCCTGCTGGCCCTGGAGGCCGAACTGTCCCGCATCAACCGCGACGGCGAGGACCTGCGCCGCGAGCGGGATCGCCTGACCCGCGTCCACGAAGCCAACCGGCGCCGCGAAGCCCAGGCCCGCGGCTTCGGCCCCAGCTTCGAGGAGCGCCAGATCGAGGCGCTGCAAGAGACGCTGGCCAACCTGCCCGCCGGAGATCCGGGCGCCGAGGACATCGCGAACCGGATCGCCAGCCTGACCCGCCTGGTCGAGAAGAAGGCCCGGGACGCCGCCGACGCCACGGGGCGCACCGCCTTCCACGATCGCATCGAGGAGATCGACGAACGGCTGCGGGCCTTCCAGGAGCAGCGGCTGGCCCTGGTCGCCGAGATGGACGAGATCCGCGCCGACCTGGCCGCCGCGCCGGAGAAGTCCGCCCGCCTCGCCTCGCTGGAGCGGGATCACGAAACCCTTCGCGCCCTGTTCGACCAGGCCGTCGAATCCAAGGCCATCGCCGAAACCGGCGACGCCATCGAGGCGCTGTCGAAGGGGCAGCGGATCGCCATCATCGAACAGGCCGTCGTTCCCCGCGAACCGTCGGGCCCGGATCGGCCGAAGACGGCCCTGCTTGGCATCGGGGCGGGGATCGGCCTGGGTCTGTTGCTGGTGATCTGGCTGGAGCTCCGCCTGGGCTTCCTGCGCCGCCCCATCGACCTGGAACGTCGGCTGGGCATCCAGCCGATCGCCACGCTTCCCCTGCTCACCGCCCCGAAACCGGCGCGTCGCCGCGGCTTCTTGCGCCGCCGGGCCGCCTGACAGACCGGAGAACGCCATGGATCGCCTCCAACACGCCATCGCCCAAGCCCGCGCAGCCCGCCAGGCCGTCCTCGCCCGCGCCGCCGCGGCCGACCCCGCCCCCGCGCCGGCCACCGAAGCGGCGGCGGCACCGGCTGCGGACGATGGGGCCCGCTGGAACGCGTTGCAGGTTTTCACGCCATCGGATGACGTCCTGGCCACGAACCTGGTCGTCACGCAGAAGGGTGGACCGGAAGCGGCTCCGTTCGATGTCCTGCGGACCCGCGCCATTCAGCAGATGGGCCAGAAGGATTGGACAAGCTTGGCCGTTACCTCGCCCGATCCCGGTTGCGGCAAGAGCACGGTGACCATGAACCTGGCCTTCTCGCTCGCGCGATTGGAAGACCGGCGGATCGTGGTGGTCGACCTGGACCTGCGCCGGCCGGCCTTGGCCAACCTGCTGGGTTTCGCGGGGGACCATTCGGTCTGCCGCGTCCTGCAAGGTCAGAGCGATGTGGCCGATCAGATGATCCGGGTCTCGCCGAACCTGGCCTTTCTGACGACGGCCAAACCCGTCCGCACGCCGTCCGAACTGCTTCAAGGCGGCCGGTTGACGAAGATGCTGGACCGGATCCGCCACGATTACGCGCCCGATATCCTGCTCTTCGACCTGCCGCCCCTGATGGTCAGCGACGATGCCCTGGCCTTCCTGCCGCTGGTCGATTGCGCGCTGATGGTGGCCGCCGCCGAGCAGAGCACCCTGCGCCAGGTCGACAATTGCGAGAAGGAGATCGCCACCCAGACCGCCATGCTGGGCGTGGTGCTGAACCGCTGCGCCCATCCGGGGCCGAGATACGGCTACGGCTACGGCAGCTACTGACCGGCGGTGACGGCTTGCCGCAGCATCCACCCCATCCGCGCCAGGCGAAGCCGGGCCAGAGTCGCCAATGCCGGGCCGCGTTCGCCCGGGCCCAAAAGGCCCGCGCGCAGGACGCGCGGTCCATGGACCAGGATCGAGGCCGGCATCAGGGCGGCCCGACCGGCCCAGGCCAGCCGGCCCCGGCCCTCGGCCCGATGCAGCGCCCACATCTCGTCGGTCAGCCGGCGCCACTTGCGCGCCAACGCAGGCCAGTCCTGGCGCGAGGGGTGGCCGACCCGCAATTCGGGCGCATGGGCCAGCGAGAACCCCGCGGCCACCGCGCGCTGGGACCAATCCTTGTCCTCGGACACGGCGGCGCGGAACGGGCCGACGGCGTCGAACACGCGGCGGGTCGTGACCATGTTGCCCGCGCCGGTGAAGCCTTCGCGCTCGATATAGCGCCGGAAGTCGAAGGCGAAGACGGCCTCGAACGCCTCGGCCCCGCTGCGCGGCGGCGGTGTCTCGTCGAAGACGGCCACGTCGCCGCCCAGCACATCGGCCGACCCGGCAAGGCGCAAACCCTGGGCCACCCAATCGGCGTCGGGGACGCAATCGGCGTCGATGAAGAGAAGGATGTCGCCCACCGTCTCGGCCACGCCGCGATTGCGGGCATGGGCGGCGCCCGCCTCCGGCTCGGACAGGACACGGATGGACGGGAATGCGGCCGTCAGGACCGGACCCGGATCGGTGGGAGAGGCGTTGTCGACCACCACGACCTCCACCCCATCGGATATCTGCGGCACC
>JBCCCB010000228.1:0-6612 GCA_039033775.1 Pseudomonadota bacterium
CACCAGGGCCAGCAGCAGGCTGGCCCCATCAGCGGGAACAGGATCATCAGCATGACCGTCAGCGCCGCCATCGGCCAGTTCAGTCGCGCGCCGGGGGCCCGAGGCATGCCTGGCGTCCAGGCCGTCACGGTGCCGCGTCACTGATCCAACACCAGTTCCGATTGCTCCGTCCGGTCCATGACCGCCAGCTTGCTCCGCGCCGCCTTAACAGAATGTTACTTGAAGTTGCGGCTGTCCTTCAGCTGATCCCAGGCCCAGACGACCTCGGACAGCTGTTCTTCCTGGCTGCGGTCGCCACCATTCATGTCAGGATGCAGCACCTTGATCAGCGCTTTATAGGCCTTGCGAATCTGGGCCTTGTCCCAATCGTCCTTGGCCTCCAGGATCTCGATCGCCTTGCGTTCGGTCGGTGGCAGCTTGCGCCCCGCGACGCCCCGGCCCGGATTGCGCGTGGCGTTCCCGCCCAGCACCTGGTGCGCGTCCTCGATACCCAGGCGCGCCCAGGCCCGCTCCTCCACCGATTTCCGGAACGGCTTGGTCGGGTTGTCCTTTGCGTCCTGCGCGGCGATCTCGGCCTCGGTGGCGCCGTCGAAGAACGACCACTTGGCGTTGTATTCGCGCACGTGGTCCTTGCAGAACCAGTAATAATCCTCGGTCGTGTCCCGCGATTTGGGCGCGCGGTACTTTCCGCCTTCCTCGCACCCGTCATGGTCGCAGACCCGGGTCGATGTCTCGACCGCGCCCGACATGCCCCGACGCCCGCGCGGATTGCGCTTCTTCGCGGTGGAGACTCGCATGTCGAAGTTGAACGGATCGTTCTTGGTCATGGTCGCCCCCTTCCAGTCCTGGGCGTCGAACTTTAAGCATGCAGGCGGCAGAGGAAAGACCTTGACGAAGGAAAAGTTGTGACCATCGAGACGATCATGCGCGACCGTTTGTCCGAGGGGCTGTCGCCCACCCGGCTGGAGGTCATCAACGAAAGCCACAAACATGCCGGCCATTCCGGCGATGATGGGTCGGGCGAGAGCCATTGGCACCTGGTGATCGCGTCCCCCGCCTTCGCGGGCAAGTCGCGCATCGCGCGGCACCGCCTGGTGCATGCTGCTCTGGGCGACGTGATGCCCCGTATCCACGCCCTGTCCATGGATCTGTCGGAGTAAAGCGCTTCGCGTTTAACCTGCGACATCGGCTAAACGCGAGGCGCGCGCACCATATCGGCGCTGCACGGCCTTTCCCGAAAAGCTGTGTCTCAGGTTTTTCGCGAAGCGCTTTCGTTATTCCGCCGCCAGTTTCGGATCGGCCCGCGCGGCCAGGATGTCCAGCACCTGGGCATCCTCGGCGTCGAGCTCCTCGAAGCCGGTCCATTCCTCGACCGGGGCCGACAGCAGCAAGGGGCCCTTGGGCGCCTCGATCACCTGCTGGACGATCCGTGGTGCCGGGGCCAGCGCCCGGCGGAAGACAAGCAGCGCGTGATAGCGGACTTCCTTGCCCGTCAGCCCCACCCGTTCCTCGGCCGGCAGGATGTCGGCGCGGACATATTCCCAGCCCTGTTCCCCCATCCGGTTGAACAACCGCGACATCGCCAACGCGAAGCGGCCTTCGCCCGACCGCACGCCTTTCGCCTTCTCGCCTTTGCGGGGGGCGGGGACGACCCGGTATTCGTAGGTCTGGATGGGGGGTGTCGCGTCGTCACTCATGGCGAATGCGACCCTACCGTGGCGAAACTGCGGAGTCTTGGTCCGTCTCGCGCGACATGATGTTTCGCGTCCGGCGACGACCCCGGGATGGGGCTTGTGCGTGGGCCCCATCGCCCGTAGCACGGGGCTATGGGGCGCACGCACAACATGTTGTATGAACGACTGCCGGAATTCGTCCGGGACCACTACGAGTGCCATGAATGGAAACATGCCAGCGCGATCCTGTCCCAGGATTTCCCACAGGAATGGGCGGATATCATGGATGTCCTGGCCGCGTTCCGTCTGCGCCGGTCCTGGATCGAGGTCGGCGGCGGCTCGAAAAGCCAGGTCTCCGCCTTCATCGACGAAGGGCTCTATGCCCGGGGGTGGGAGGAAAAGAAGTTCCAGACGTCGGTCATGCTGGATGGCCGATCCATCGAATCGCCCACGCATCAGGTCGATTGCTACCGCAACGGCATCGCGCTGGAGATCGAGTGGAACAACAAGGACCCGTTCTTCGACCGGGATTTGAACAATTTCCGGCTGCTCTTCGACCTGCGGGCCGTCAGCGTCGGCGTCATCATCACGCGCGCCGACGGATTGCAGGGGATTTTTAACGACATCGGGCGAGGGTCGTCCTATGGGCAATCCACGACCCACATGTCGAAGCTGCTGCCCAAGATCGAAGGCGGCGGCGCGGCGGGATGCCCGCTTCTGGTCTTCGGGATCACGCCGAAACTGTATTTGGAGGATGAGGATGACGAGCGCGGCCGACGATCTGCTCTCCCGCTTTTCGGGGCGGCGGTTTCAGACCATCCTGGCGGACCCGCCCTGGCAGTTCCAGAACCGCACGGGGAAGATGGCGCCGGAACATCGGCGGCTGAACCGCTACGGTACGATGACGCTCGACGACATCTGCGACCTGCCCGTTGAGGCGATCGCGGGCGATCCGGCGCATTTGTATCTATGGGTGCCCAACGCGCTTCTGCCCGAGGGGCTGAAGGTGATGGAGCATTGGGGCTTCAAGTACAAATCGAACATCATCTGGTACAAGATCCGCAAGGATGGCGGCCCGGACCGGCGCGGTGTGGGGTTCTATTTCCGCAACGTGACCGAGGTTCTGTTGTTCGGTGTTCGCGGCAAGAACGCCCGCACCCTGGCGCCCGGCCGCAGTCAGGAAAACATCATCTCGACCCAGAAGCGGGAACATAGCCGCAAGCCGGACGAGCAATACGACCTGATCGAACAATGCAGCTTTGGCGATCGGTTGGAGCTGTTCGCCCGTGGCCCCCGGCAGGGCTGGGCGGTCTGGGGCAACCAGTCGGAGGAATACGAGCCCGATTGGCCCACCTATTCAAACCATTCGCAGGCCAATGTGGTGCCGCTGAAGCGGGGCTCCGGGAAGGGGTAGGACCGGTCCGGCCCGTCGGGCCCGGACGAATCCCCTATGCGGCTTCGGGTCTATTCGGCGGCGAATTGCGGCTGGGTCAGGATCAAGGGCTCGGCGGCCATCGGCGCGGCGGCCTCGTAGGGGCGCCGGAACACCAATAGCGTCATGGTCTTTGCCGCCGTCCCGGACAGGTCGGCGCTGGACATGTTGGGCAGCGTGTCGGCGCGGACATATTCCCAGCCATCCAAGGACATCTCGTTCAACAGCAGCGTCAGCGTGTTGGCCATCCGGGCCTCGTCGGTCTTCAGGCCGGGAACGCGCTCGCCCTTGGGCGGGGCGGGCACGACTTGGAACTCGTAGAAGTCAGAGGGGTAGGGCGCGTGTGTCATGGCGTTGGTGTGGCTGTCCCGCCGGGCGGCAGGATGGCGTCTGATGGGCGGTTCCAGGGTCAGTTCGTGGCATATCTGTCGAATTTCGCCGACAGGCCCCACGCCCGGCCGGCCCACACGCCAGAGAGCCGGGCGTGAGAGCCATCGGGCACCTTCGGTGTGGATCGAGATGGCAGCGAGGGCAGGGCGATGGCCAACGGGATGGAATGGGACATGGCCGCAATCGACACGAGTCCCGTGGCGCCAGGGGTCGATTATCGGTTGAGCGCGTTTCCGTCCTTCGACACGGCCCTTATCCCCGCCCACGGCCCCATCCTGGCGGATATCGCCGACCGGGTCGTGGCCAGCCAGGCCGGGGCCCGGCGGATCCGCTGCGTTCGGCTGATCGGCCACTCGGCCACCTGGCGGGGGATCACGACGGAGACTTACTTCCAGCGCGCCATGGCCCGCGCCTATGCGGCTTTGCGGGATCTGGAACGGCGGCTGACGGCCCAAAATCTGACCGTGGCCATCCAGGCCGAAAGACCGGGCGAGCCCTGCCGACCCCGGGCGGGCGTCGACGTCACGCTGCATGTGGGATCGCGGGGCAACCAGGCGCCCATCGTGCCGAACCTGGTCGACCGCACCGACCGCGCGGCCCGCGACAACCGGGCCCTGAACCGGCGGGTCGACATCACCCTGATGCGCGTCGCGCGGCCAAGGCCCCGACCGCGCCCTCGCCCCGAGCCGCCCAAGCGGCGGGTGGTCCGGCTCAGCCTGCTCTATCGCGGCGACACCACCGATGACGTCAAGCGCCTGGCCCGCGCCACGGGCCGGGCCTGCCACGCCGCGCGCAAGCGGATGCGGACCCTGGCCGCCATGGACGACGCGGCGCGGCGCGCCGCCTGGAATGCCGGGCCAGAGGCGATTTGGTTCGGGCCCTATGACGATGGCGGCGCCGCGCCGTTTCCGGTGGTCCGCCGCTTCGTCGAGCGCATGTTCGAGATCGTCCAGGGCAAGCGGCGCCCCGGGCGCAGTCTCCTGGCCGAGCGCGCCCGGATCCTGACCCTCGAATCCGTGCGCGGTGGCCATCCCGGCCGGCGCGCCTGCCGCGCCCGGCGGGACCTGCCGCCGCCCCTGGACAAGCCGCCGGTCGAACGCTGGATCGATGCCGCGCGCGCCACGACCGGCGTGCCCCTGCGCAAATTGCGAAGCGAAGACCGCCAGGCCGATGCCTTGCATATCCGCTGCGCGGAACAGGCCACGATGGGCCTTGCCTTCCGCACGCTGGATGTCGACATGGCCGCGCCGCGCCGCACGAGGATCGAGCCCGCGCCGCACAAGATCATGCTGTGTCCGGCTTGGTTCCGCGAGCCGCGGACACCGGGCCGCAGGCGCCGCTGGGCCTGGACCCGCCGCCGGACCATCGCCCACGAATTGGCGCATCTGGCCGGGGTCGCCAAGTTGGAGATCGACCCGCTGACCGGGGACCAGAAAAACGCCGAGATCTACGGCGAACGCGCGATCAAACGCCTGGCCCGCCGCCGCCCGCACCTGGCCCGGGCGAACGCGGAAAATTACGGGGCCTATGTGATGTCCTTCGGGGCGGCTGGCTAAGGGGAAGGCGGACCAGACGTCTTCATAGGTTCTGAACCGACCGTTCCGGGCCCAGCCGACCGATCTGCCGCACCACCGTAAGCGGCCCGTATCCCGGGCAGCGGCCAAACCACGGGCGACCGCCGTCCATCCGGCCCCGCGTCAGTCGTCTCGTCCGGGGTCATCGGGACTGCTGGAAAACAAGGCGATCTTGTTGCCTTGCGGGTCGCGAAGATAGCCGACGTAAAACCGCGGACCATAGGATGCGCGGAAGCCCGGCTGGCCTTCGTCGACGCCGCCGGCGGCAAGGGCTGCGGCGTGAAGCGCGCGAACCTGGCTTTGACTGCGCGCCTCAAACGCGACCATCGCACCGTTCCCAGCCGAGGCCGGGCGTCCATCGAAGGTTGGCTTCACGTAGAAATCCGGCTGGGCGGCAGACGGATCCGGTCCGATGGGCAGGGCATAGCTCAGGCCCTCGGCCCCCTCCGTCAGCCCATAGCCGAGGGCCGGCAGAAACGCGCCGTAGAACCGTTTCGCGCGCGCGATGTCATCGGCACCGACAGTCACGTAGGCAATCATGCTGGGTGGTCCTTTCCGGTCGCCCACTCGTTGCGGCGAAGTGCGGCCCCATGGCGTGCCAGCGGGTCATTCATCACCCGTGAAGGCCGCTCTTCGACCGCCTCTCGGGAGCGAGTATCGACGCATGTTCAGCGGAGGCACGCCTCGGCCCGAAGGTGACCCGGGCAGCCTGGTCGCCAGACAGCCCGTTCTAGCCCTACAAGCCCAGTTTCGCGCTCACCACCTCGTTCACCGCCTTCGGGTTCGCCTTGCCGCCGGTGGCCTTCATCACCTGGCCCACGAACCAGCCCGCCAACTTCGGGTTCGCTTTCGCCTTCTCGACCTGGGCCGGGTTGGCGGCGATGATCTCGTCCACAGCGGCCTCGATGGCGCCGGTATCGGTGACCTGCTTCATTCCCTCGGTTTCGACCACCTCGGCCGGGTCGCGGCCCGTCGTGTAGACGATCTCGAACACGTCCTTGGCGATCTTGCCCGAAATGTCGCCCGCCTCGATCAGCTTTAGGATGCCACCCAGCTGTTCGGGGCTGACCGGGCTGGCATCGATGCCGTGGTCTTCCTTCTTCAGCCGCCCGAACAGGTCGTTGATCACCCAATTCGCCGACGCCTTGCCGTTGCCGGACACGGCGGCCACCTTCTCGAAGAACGCGGCCGAGGCGGTGTCGGCGGTCAGGACCGAGGCGTCGTAATCCGACAGCCCGAAATCGGCTATGAAGCGGGTCTTCTTGGCATCCGGTAGTTCCGGCAAAGCCGCCGCGATGTCGTCGACCCAGGCCTGCTCGATCTCCAGCGGCAGCAGGTCGGGGCAGGGGAAGTAGCGGTAATCATGCGCCTCCTCCTTGGAGCGCATGGACCGGGTCTCGGCCTTTTCCACGTCATAGAGCCGGGTCTCCTGCACCACCGCGCCGCCCGCCTCCAGGATCGCGATCTGGCGCTTGGCTTCCACGTCGATGGCGGCCTGGATGAACCGCATGGAGTTCATGTTCTTGATCTCGCAGCGGGTGCC
>JBCCCB010000229.1:0-6557 GCA_039033775.1 Pseudomonadota bacterium
CCATCGACCGCCGTCCCGTCGAGACGCTCCGCGCGGACGTGTTCATCGCCGGCGGCGGAGCAGCGGGCGTGGCGGCGGCGGTGACGGCCGCGCGGCAGGGCTGCCGGGTCGTGCTCGCCGAACGCTACGGCTTCTGCGGCGGCGGGGCCGTGGCCGGCCTCTCAGGCACGATCTGCGGGCTCTATGACGCCGCCGACGGCAACGCACCGCCCGCCAAGGTCGTCCACGGCTTCGTCGACGAGTTCATCGACCTAATGGAAGCCCGCGGCGGCCTCTCCGAGCCGGTGCGCTACGGCAAGACCTACACCCGCGTCCACGATCCGCTCGTCTGGCGCGAAGCGGCGGACGCGCTTCTGGCGCATGAGAACATCAAGGTGATCTTCCATGCCACCGTCACCGAGACGATCATGGAGGGCGACCGGGTCGTCGGTGCCCAGCTCTACACCAAGGAGGGCAAGCTTCGTGTCCTGGCGCCCGTCACCATCGACGCAACCGGGGACGCCGACCTCGCCGCCATGGCGGGATTCGAGACCTTCATGGGCGACGACGGCGCCGTCCAGAACCCGACCATGATCTTCCGCCTTATGGGCGTCGATACCGACCGGCTGCGCGCAGCCTATGGCGAAGACACGATCATGCCACCGCGCGTCTCCGAGATGATCGAGAACGCCGCCCGCCAGGGCTACGACCTGCCGCGCAAGAAGATCTGGCTCTTCACCACGCCGCGCCCGGGCGAGCTGATCTGCAACTGCACCCGCATCACGGGCGCCGATGGGCGCGAGTTGAATGCCGCGCTCTGGCGCGATTTTTCGGAGGCCGAGACCGAGGGCCGCAAGCAGATGCGCGAATATGCCCGCTTCTTCCGCGACCATCTGGATGGCTGCGACGACGCGTTCGTCAACGATACCGGCGTGCAGGTCGGCGTGCGCCAGACCCGGCAGGCCCGCGGCACGGCCACGCTGATGAACGACGACGTGGTCACGGGCGCCAAGTTCGCCGATGGCATCGCCCGCTCGCCCTGGCCGATCGAGCTCCATTCCGGCGAGCGTCCGCGGGTCGAATGGCTCCTGAACGACGTCTACGAGGTGCCATTCGGCTGCTTCGTCCCGGTCCGCGGCGAGGGCCTGCTGACCGCCGGCCGCTGCCTGTCGGCCCAGCACGAAGCGGTCGCCTCGGCTCGGGTGACTGCCCAGTGTTTCTCCTACGGCCACGCCATCGGCCACGCAGCCGCCATCGTGGCAAAGGAGACTATCGGCATCCATGACCTCGAAGGATGCGACATCCGCAAAAGACTTAATGAGGATGGTGCGCGGTTGGACGATTAGGCAGGTATTCGTAAACCAAGGTCCTGTTTAGATCATCTGTCCTATGGAACCTCATTTAACGGTCAGCTAAGAAACCCGGGTGGAACAGTTTCACGAGCATGCTGCGGAACGGTATGTGTTTGCATGATGCCTTCCAAGACCAATCGCAGTGCATGGTTTCCGTGAGGTGGTTGTCGACAGGTCCGAAGATCGGTCGATGCTCGCAGCTCCGGATTAATTTTCACCTTCGATGAGGCATGGTTCTTCAAGCCAGTCGGTTTACCGAACCCGCTAGGATCAGACAGCCACCGGCAATGGCCCAATTTTTGACGAAGATGGACATCTGCCACGGATCCGACGGAATGAAATGGAAGACACTAGTCGCAATGCAATAGAGCGCCAAAACCCGACCGGTGGGCCGGACCAACCTGTTGGCGATAAGGAGTAACGCGGCGGCGGCGTTGAAAACCATCGCCGGCCAAACCAGCCAGACCGGAAGGCCGACGCCCGCCAGCAAGGCCTGCGCCGCGTTGGGATCCACCCCCTTTTGAGCCGTGCCCGCCAGGAAGAGCGCGGCCAGAAGACATCGGCCCACCAGATATTCGAAACGATCGGTCATTGCGCGGGCACGAACACAAGGCTGAGCCCGTTCAAGCAATGGCGCTTGCCTGTGGGGGCTGGATCGTCATCGAAGATGTGGCCCAGATGGCTGCCGCATCGGCGGCAATACACGGCCGTTCGCACCAGGAGGACGTATCGCCTGTCCAGTTGGGTTCCCACGGCGTTGCGCAGACTTTCATGGAAGCTCGGCCAGCCCGTACGGCTCTCATACTTGGCCGTCGCGTCATAGACGGCCAGGTCGCAGCCACGGCAATGATAGAGGCCGGGCCGCATCTCGTCGGTCAGGGGGCTTGTGAAAGGGCGTTCCGTCTTCGCGTCGCGCAGGACCAGATATTCGTTTTGGGTCAAGCGCGCGCGCCATTCGGCCTCGCTGCGGCAGATCTCGAAGCCACAGGCGACGGCTGGCGAACTCGCCAGGGCACTTGCGCCAACGATCGTTAGAAAGATGCGACGATCCATGCGTGCGATCTCAATCCGGAGGCCGGGCCCGTCCGGTGCGATTACGGTCGCAGGGACGGCCCGGACGCCGACCTGGATTACCGCGGCACCAGGACGGTATCGACGACGTGGATCATGCCGTTTAATTGCTCGACATCGGCGATCGTGATCCGTCCGGCATTGCCGTTTTCGTCGTAGATGTAGACGTCGTCGCCGTGGACCTGAGCCGACAGCGCGTCGCCCGACAACGCGTTGAAGTGATAGAAACCATCGCTCGACCGGCGCGCTGCCGCGACGATGTCCTGGGTCGACATGTCGCCGGCGACGACATGGGCCGTTAGCACTTTGGTCAGCATCGCGCCGTTTTCGGGTGCCAGCAACGTGTCCACCGTACCCGGCGGCAAATCCGCGAAGGCCGCGTTCACCGGCGCGAAGACCGTGAAGGGGCCTTCGGATTGCAGCGTTTCGACCAGGCCGGCCTGCCGAACGGCGGCGATCAGCGTGGTGTGATCGGCCGAGTTCACCGCGTTGCCGATGATGTGGCGATCCGGCAGCATCGGCGCGCCGCCGACGATGGGGTTGTTACCCTCCGAATGTCCATCGGCGAAGGCGGCGCCCGTGACGAGCAGGAGAGCGGCGGCGAGGGTGGTTGCGCGTTTCATGTCTCTGATCCTCCAGAATTGGGTCCCGTTTTGGCGGGAATGCTGAAGTCACGAGGGGCGGCACCGGAAAGTTTCAGCCGGTTCGTCAGATATCGAAGAATTCGTCCGTGGCCAGGATATCGCCCGTGGGCGCCCCCGTGGGCGATCCGCCCTCTGGCTCGTCGGAAACGGCGAGTGTGCCGCCGTCGATCAGAGCCCCGATTTCGGGCGGGATATCCAGGAACGTGTCCCGGGCATCGGGCAGCACGCCCAGCGAGACCGGCGCGTCCGCGCCCTCGGCGATGACCCACAACTCCAGCACCCGGCCGGGCCGGGGATCGCCCTCTGGCCGCAGAACCTTGAAGAGCGCGTTGTCCGGGTCGTAGCCCGCCTCGATCAGCAGGGCACCATCGGCCGAGGCCAGCGTTGCATGGAAGGCCGGATCGAAGGCCGGCCCGCGCAGCACCGGCGAGACCACCAAGAAGACTGCGACGATTGCAGCCAGGGCCGATGGGACCAGCCAACGCCAAAGGCGCCCGCCCCGCGCCGACCGCGCGGGTGGCGCGATGTCGGCCATCAACGCCGTCTTCACGCGCGCGGGCGGTGCCGTTGCGGGAAGGTCATCGGCCAGACCCGCCAGCCGGGCCTCCCAATCGAGGACGCGCGCGCGCAGCGCGGGCTCCTGGGCCAGACGTCGCTCAAACGCCGTCGCCGCCTCCGCGTCGAGCAGGCGCAGGACATATTCGGCGGCCAGCGCCTCGTCCTCCGGGATGTCCTGCGCGTCGCTCATCGGGACAGGCACTCCTTCAGCTTCAACAGGCTGCGGCGCAGCCAGGTTCGCATCGTGTTGAGCGGCACCTCGTAGCGGTCGGCCAAGGTTTGATAGGTCGCCCCATCCAGATAGGCCGCCGTGACGGCCTCGGCTCGCTCCTGCGGCAATTCCGCCAGGCAGGCCGTGATGCGGCGCGTCTCGGATGCGGCGATGCTGGCCGCCTCGGGCGTGGGCCGACCGTCGGGCAGGTCCAGCGCCTCGTCCAACTCGTCCCCGCGCCGGCCCGCTGCCCGCAGGCGGTCGATAGACAGGTTACGCGCCACCGTGATCAGCCATGTCATGGGGCTGTGTCCCGTGACGGCATAGGTGTCGGCTTTGTTCCAGACGCGCAAGAAAACCTCCTGCAAGGCATCTTCGGCTTCGGCCCTGCTCTTCAAGACACGCAGGCAGACGCCGAAGAGTTTCGCGCTGGTCGCGTCATAGAGGCGAGAGAACGCATCGCGGTCGCCCAGCCCGACACGCGCGATCAGATCTTCGATCTCCTGTCTATCCAACACGTATTCGCCCCGCCTCACCCTTGGGCGGACGTTAGGGAACCGTCCTGCCAAAGGAAAGCACCCGGGCCACGCGATTGGCGCGGCCCGGGGCACTCATAAGCTTGCCGTATCCTCCCGGAGGAGCCGGGTCGGAAGGAGCGTCCCCCGACCCGGGGCCACTCGTTACGATCCCTGGGACGCCGCGAAACCGGTGACGCCGCCCACACCCAGATCGGCCAGCATCGTCGCCTCGCCGGATGTCAGGTCGATGGAGTAGAGCCTGGCCGTTTCGGCGCCCTCCATCTGCAAGATCGCATAGGCCTGATCCTCGCCTTCCTGCGGCGAGACGATGTCGAAACCGCCCATGGGCACCAAATCGACTTCGGCGCCGTCGATCGTGATCTTCGCAATCGTCTCCAAGGTCCCGGCATTGTTGGCCAGACTGATGAGCGTGTCCGTCTCCGCGTCCAGCGCGTATTGAAAGGTCGATGCCGCTGTCTCGCCGTTGATGGCGTTCGTATAGGCACTGGCGAAGACCATCGGCGTCGATCCGGCCATGGAGTCGCCTTCGGCATAGGCCAAGTCGGTGAAACGGCGGACCGATCCGGCCCGTTCATCCCCGTCACCGAAGCCGTCGGGGAAATAGACCAGGTTGTCGCCCGCCGAGCTGACCGCCCGCACGGCGTCGATCTGGTTGTTGAAATCGAACGCGACCGTCGCGCCGTCGCCGATGGTGGCACCGTCCATGAAGGTCGCGCCCAAATCGGTCATCTCGCCCGTCGCCGCGTCGATGGTGTAGATCGCGCCATCCGCAAAGCCGAGCAGATCGCCCGTGACCGGGCGCCAGGCGATCGCCGCGACGGGGTTCGACAAGTCGACCGACGTCACCTCGCCCGGATCGGAGAGGTCGGCCATCGTCAGCAGCTGCGCACCGTCACCAGCCAACGCGTAGCCGGAGAGGGCGGCATGGCCATCTGCCCCCGCCATCCCGGCGGATAGGGCGAAGAGCGAGGAAACAATGGAGAGGCGTAGCATGGAATGTCCTTTCGGTTCAGTCGGTTGGGTCCGGCTTCCACCGTCCCATGCCCGCAGTCACGAAAGGCGGCCCGGAAAAGTTTCGGAAAGGGCAAGAATTAGTCACGCACCACGCTTTTGGAGCTTCGTCGCCGATCCGTTAGCCTTTTGGTCGGCTCACGGCGGGGACACGCTTCGAGGGGGGCGTCAGAGGCCGGGCCAACTGACGAGACCCTATTGAGACGATCCCGAACCTGTCGAGAGACTGCACTCGAGGAAACGAGAGGGATACCATGGCTATCGGGTATGCCCGGACCCCACAGGTCACAGGATGACGCCCTCGGGATCGGGAGAGGGACGGCTAAGGCTTGGGGGTCACGACCGGAGCGCCCCCATGCCGCCCATCGAATTCACTGCCGCCTTCCTCGTCGCCGTGGCGATCTTCGCCTTCACCCCCGGGCCCGGGATGCTCTACATGGCCGTGAAGGCTGGGCCAGTTCCATGGCGTTCCGCCTCGCCTCCTACCCCCAGATCGCCGCGGCGGCCTTCGGCGTGACGGTGCTGCTGGCGGCCGTCCCGGTTCTCCTGGTGGCGCTCAAGCTGGCCGCCGGAGCCTTGCTGGTATGGAAGGGGCGGCGGTTATGGAGGGGGCCTCGACACGACGAACCCGCGGTCGCGGACGTGGTGGGCCGATCCAAGGGACGCGACTTTCGGGACAGCCTGATGGTCGAGGTGCTGAATCCGAGGTCCCCGCGTTTCTACTTCGCCTTCCCGCCGCAGTTCACGGCCGCATCGGCGACGCTCCCAATCTGGGGGCAGATCCCCGTGCGCGGCGTGATCGCGAACGTGACGTTCAGCCTTGCCGACGTGGTCTGTATTGTCTGCGCCCGAATTTTTGCGACACGGGTTATCACCTCGACCGATCTGGCGACATGGAGACGGCGGATCGGAGACCTCATCCTCCGCGCTCCGGGCGCGAAGGTCATGGTCGAGGCGAGGTAAGGTCCGGCAGCGCTCGCTCGGGTATGCCGCGAAACGGCGCTTCTTTGTGATGACACCCGTCCTGAACAGTGCCGAACATGCCGCCAGGGTGTCTGACGTCAGCGCCAATGGGACAGTTTAGGGTGATTTGATAAGGGAGGGTTTCTGGCACATCGCAACCACCAAGGAGTGGAGATGAGACAGAAACCCGGAACCAAGCAGAGCCACGGGGAGAAGATCGTTAAAGACA
>JBCCCB010000230.1:0-6551 GCA_039033775.1 Pseudomonadota bacterium
ACTGGCCCGTGGCCATATCCATCAGGAACTCGACCGTGCCCGCGCATTCGTAATTCACGTGCTCGCAGATCTTTTTGCCCAGATTGCAGATCTGTTCGCGCTGGGTGCCCGACAGGTACGGGGCAGGGGCCCGTTCCACGACTTTCTGATTGCGGCGCTGGACCGAGCAATCGCGCTCATAGAGGTGATAGATGGCGCCGTGGCTGTCGCCCAGGATCTGCACCTCCACGTGGCGGGCACGCTGGATCATCTTTTCCAGGTAACCCTCGCCGTTGCCGAAGGCGGCCTCGGCCTCGCGCCGGCCTTCCAGCACCTTCTCTTCGACCTCGTCCTCGCTCAGGATCGGGCGCATGCCCCGGCCACCCCCGCCCCAACTGGCCTTGAGCATCAGCGGATAGCCGATGGCGGCAGCCTCTTTCCTGACTGCCTTCATGTCGTCGCCCAGCACCTCGGTCGCCGGGATGACCGGGACGCCTGCTTCGATGGCAACCTTGCGGGCGCTGGCCTTGTCGCCCAGCTTTCTCATCGTCTCTGCCTTGGGACCGATGAAGGTGATCCCCGCCGCCGTGCAGGCGTCCACGAAATCGGGGTTCTCGGACAGCAGGCCGTAGCCTGGGTGGATCGCGTCGGCCCCGCTTTCCTTTGCCACCCGAATGATTTCGGGGATCGACAGGTAAGCCGCCACCGGCCCCAGCCCTTCGCCGATCCTGTAGGCCTCGTCCGCCTTGAAGCGATGCAGGCCCAGTTTATCCTCCTCGGCATAGACCGCGACCGTCCGTTTCCCCATCTCGTTGGCGGCGCGCATGACGCGGATGGCGATTTCGCCGCGGTTGGCGATGAGGATCTTCTGGAAGTCGGGCATGGATCGGTCCAATCGTCTGGTAACGGTTTGGTAACGGCCACGCCGCGCTGCGGCAACCGGCTTGCCGGGGCGCCCCCTTGGGATAGGTAGATGGGCAGGAGGCAAGCCCATGCCGCGCATCGTTCGCTTCTATATCCGCTGCATCGCAACAGGCTTCTTCGTGGCTGCGTTGTTCACAGCCCTGGTCATCTGGATGAATATCGCGAATCTGGGTCATCTGTTCCTGACGTCCGACAAGGCGTTCATCGCCATACCGGCCTTCTGGATCCTGAATGGCATCGTCTTCACGGGTGTTCAGGCGGTCTGGGCCGTCATGCAGATGGCGGAGGATGAGTGATCTCGGCCAGACGGGTGGTCAGGATATCGATCAACGCCTGAAGCCGTTTCGTCCGGCGGTCCGGAGCGAAGGCCAGGTGGATCGGCAGCGGCGCAGCCGGAGCCAAACGGCGTAAGGTGCCGTCCGCCAGGGCGTCGCGCAGATACCAATCTGGCGCGATGGCCACGCCTAGGCCATCCAGCAGCGCGCGCGCGACCACAGCGATGGAATTGGTGTTGAGCCCCGGTGTCACGCGGAAGCGCCGGTCCGGCAGGTCGATCTGGTGACCCTCATAGGGACCAAGCGTGATCCAGGGTACGTCTTCCAGTGGCATGTCTGCGAAGCGCGGCACGCCCAGGACGTGACGCACGACCTGCCCCACATGGCGTTGGATCAGGGTGTCATCGGGCACGGGACCCACGCGAACCCAAAGATCGGCACCGGTTTCCGACAATCGCACCGGATCGTCGGTCAATTGCCAGTTGATCGTGATCCCCGGGTGATCCCGGCGAAACCGTGCCAGGGTCGGCAGCAGGATCGTCTGGCCCAGCGCAATCGGAGCGACCACATGGAGCGGGCCGCTCAGCGCGTCTCCCCCGGTCATCGTTTCGATCAGGTCATCCCACCCAGCCAGCATCGCGCGAGCCTTGGGGCGCAGCGCCGCGCCCGATTCGGTCAGGGCCAGCGAGTGCGTCGTGCGGTGAAACAGCGTCGTTCCCAAGTCCGTCTCAAGCGTGGCAACCGCCCGGGTCACCGTCGGTTGGGAGACGCCCAGATCCCGCGCAGCGGCCGTCAGCGACCCGCGCTCGGCCACCCGAAGAAAAGTTGTCAGACGATTGAGGCGATCACTCATGCAATTTATGAATGGCAGTACTTCATGCCATACGGATACCATTCGAACCCGGCGATGTCACATGCTGAACCGCAGCAAGAGGAGATATCGACATGGACACCTTCACCTTCCCCGATGGCCGCCGCATTAACCGACTGGGTCTGGGCGTGATGCGCTTTACCGGCCAGCCCGCCAATTTCGGCCCCTATCCGGACTGGCAGGCCGGCCTTGCCCTCTTGCGAGAGGCAGCCGATCTGGGCGTCCAGCTGTTCGACAGCGCCCGGGCCTATGGGCCGCAGCATGCCGACCGCCTGCTGGGCGAGGCATTGGGTGACCGGTCCGACATGATGCTCGCGACCAAGGGCGGGATCGACAAGCTGTCACCGACAGAGATGATCCGCGACGCTTCGCCCGAGCGGCTGCGCGCCCAGATCGAGGATGCACGGCGGAACCTGCGCCGCGACAGCGTGGACCTGTTCCAGCTCCATTGGGTGGACCCGGAGGTGCCGTTGGAGACCTCGGTTTCGGCGTTGGAGCAGGCGCGCGTCCGGGGAGATATCGCCCGGATCGGTCTGTCCAACGTGACCGTCGAGGAACTGGAGCGCGCCTTGCGCATCGCCCCCATCGCGAGCGTGCAGAACCGGCTCAACATGGATGACACCGAAGCGCGTGAGATGGTCTACCTAACGGCGGCCCATGGAATCGCGTTCCTGCCCTATGGCCCACTGGGCGCCCATCCGATGCGGCAGGGCGCCAAGCTGGACCCGGCGCAGGCGCTGCGTTGGCTGTTGGATCTGTCGCCGAACGTGATCCCGATCCCTGGCACCACGAACCTTGCGCATCTGCGCGCCAATATGGCTACCGTCCGGCCCGTCTCCGTCTGATGCGCACCTGCGGTAGGCCGCAGGTGGACCGCGTGCGGGCGCGCGGTCGCCCTAGCTAGAACGGAGCGCGAACACGGCCTTTCCTTGCGCGGGCCGCCGGTCTATCTACCCCCCATGACTCCCGACGATTCCGATGCCTTCGAGGCCGCGAGCCTCTCCGCCCGTGCCATGGCCGCGCGGCCTGCGCCCTACCTTGACGGGTTGAACCCCGCGCAATTGCAGGCCGTACAGACATTGGACGGCCCGGTCTTGATGCTGGCCGGGGCGGGGACGGGCAAGACCCGGGCGCTGACGGCGCGGATCGCGCATCTGATGAGCCAGGCGCGCGCCCGGCCGAATGAGATCCTGGCCGTCACGTTCACCAACAAGGCCGCGCGCGAAATGAAGGAGCGGCTGGGCCGCATGATGGGCGAGGCGGCCGAGGGGATGCCGTGGCTGGGTACGTTCCACTCGGTCTGCGTGAAGCTGCTGCGCCGCCATGCGGAACTGGTGGGCCGGACGATTCCCGATCCGTTATTGGAGGGCGGGTCGCGCGAGATCCATCTGCGCTCGAACTTCACGATCCTGGACACCGACGACCAGAACCGGCTGCTGAAGCAACTGATCGAGGCGGCGGGGATCGACAGCAAGCGCTGGCCCCCGCGTCAATTGGGCGGGATCATCGACCATTGGAAGAACCGCGCCTGGACGCCCGACAAGATCCCGGCGCACGAGGCCCAGGCTTTCGATGGGAAGGGTGTGACGCTCTACCGGGAATATCAGGACCGGCTGCTGACGCTGAATGCGGTGGATTTCGGCGACCTGCTGCTGCACGTCATCGGCATCTTCCAGGCCCATGACGACGTGCTGGCGCAATACCGCCGTTGGTTTCGCTACATCTTGGTAGACGAATACCAGGATACGAACGTGGCCCAATATCTCTGGCTGCGTTTGCTGGCGGGCGGGCACAAGAACATCTGCTGCGTGGGTGACGACGACCAGTCCATCTATGGCTGGCGCGGGGCCGAAGTGGGCAACATCCTGCGGTTCGAGAAGGATTTCGAGGGCGCCGAGATCATTCGCCTGGAACAGAACTACCGCTCGACGCCCCATATTCTGGCCGCCGCGTCTGGCGTGATTGCGGGCAACAAGGGTCGGCTGGGGAAGACCCTCTGGACCGAGGCCACTGAAGGCGAAAAGGTCCGTTTGATCGGCCATTGGGATGGCGACGAGGAGGCCCGCTGGATCGGCGAGGAGGCCGAGGCCATGACGCGGGGCACCCGTGGGATGGCCCCCTATACGTTGGACGACATGGCCATCCTGGTCCGCGCCGCCCACCAGATGCGCGCCTTCGAGGACCGGTTCCTGACCATCGGCCTGCCCTACCGCGTCATCGGCGGGCCCCGCTTCTACGAACGTTTGGAAATCCGGGATGCGATGGCCTATTTCCGGCTCGTCGTGTCGCCCGACGACGACCTGGCCTTCGAGCGGATCGTCAACACCCCCAAACGCGGCCTGGGCGACAAGGCCCAGCAGACGATCCAAGTGATGGCCCGGTCCAATGGCGTGTCGCTGGTTGAGGGCGCGAAGCTCTGCGTGCGCACCAAGACCATCGGCGGCAAGGGCGGCAAGGCGTTGGAGGAATTGGTCAACGGCCTCGACCGTTGGTGGGCGGAGATGTTGGACGGGCGCAACCACATCCACCTGGCCGAGGAGATCCTGGACGAGAGCGGCTATACCGGCTTCTGGCAGAACGAGAAGACGCCGGAAGCGCCGGGCCGGTTGGAGAACCTGAAGGAACTGGTCAAGGCGCTGGAAGCCTTCGAGAACCTGCAAGGGTTCTTGGAGCACGTGTCGCTGATCATGGACAACGACGCGGGCGGCGAGGAAGATCCGAAGATCACTCTGATGACGCTCCACGCCGCCAAGGGCCTGGAGTTTCCCGTGGTCTTTCTGCCCGGCTGGGAAGACGGCCTCTTCCCCAGCCAACGCAGCATGGACGAGAGCGGCGTGAAGGGTCTCGAAGAGGAACGTCGTCTCGCTTACGTGGGCATCACGCGGGCCGAAGAAGTCTGCACGATCAGCTTCGCTGCCAATCGCCGCGTCTATGGCCAATGGCAATCCGCCTTGCCCAGTCGCTTCATCGACGAATTGCCGACCGAGCATGTGGAAGTGCTGACGCCACCCGGTCTCTATGGTGGCGGCTTCGGCGCCACCGGCATGGCGGCGGCGCAGCAATCGGCCATGGGCGGGGGGGTGGCATCCAACCTACAGGAGAAGGCGGCCAAGGCTGACGTATACAATTCTCCCGGCTGGCGGCGGCTACAGAAGAATGCCGGTCACCGGGCGACCGTGCAGCCGTCGGAGGCCAAGAACCTAGTGATCGATGCCACCGCCATCTCGGCCTTCGCCATTGCCGACCGCGTGTTCCACCAGAAGTTCGGCTATGGAGAGGTCATGGCCATCGAGGGCGACAAGCTCGAGGTGGAGTTCGACAAGGCCGGCGCCAAGAAGATCGTCGGCCGGTTCCTGTTGCCGGCCGAACAGGCGGGGGACGTGCCGTTCTAGGGTGGTAGGGCCCGGCCGCAGCGCCGGGTTGCAGGCGCATGTCGGGCCAGGGCTTCGATTGCTGGATCACCTCCCGGACCAAGACGCGATGCTGGCTGTCTCGCTCTGCCACGGATCCGGCCGTTTCGACCTGGATCGCGGTTTGGCGATGAATGCGAAGCCATGCCCCGCCACCCACCCGGCAGTTGCTCTGAGCGCGGTATCCGTCCGGCGGTCGAGAGCATCAACGCGCAATGCGTGTCGGGGTCATGGAGGCCCGATCTTGATCAGACCCGTCTCCCATTTGACATGATCATCGCCGCCGCCGGCCTCGGGTTCGTCCTTCGCCGGCCGTGTTGTGGGACACGTCCGGCAATGTCACCTCAGCCATCAGATGCGGGAAGGCGGCCGTCGCGTGAGGGATCGCGTTTGCGGCCACGAAGTGTTCCTGAAAGCGCGGCGCGACGGCGGTCTCGATCTTCTCGATCCGCCGGACCAAGGCCTCGATCCGCCCCCGTGCGTCCCGGTCGCACAATGCAATGCGCGCGCCATGCCCGGCCGCATTCCCGGCGCTCGTCACCTTGTCCAGCGGCGCATCCGGGATCATCCCCAGCACCATCGCGTGCTTCGGCGACACATGGGCCCCGAACGCACCCGCCAGGGTCACCTGCTCGACCTCGTCCGTGCCAAGCTCGTCCATCAAGAGCCGGGCCCCCGCATAGAGCGCGGATTTCGCCAATTGGATGGCGCGAATATCGCCCTGGGTGACGAGAATGCGCCGACCGTCCCCTTCCCAGAGCAGATAGCCATGCACCCGCCCCATCGCTTCGCTGCGCGCCGTGCCGGTCTGCGCTGCCGAGCCGATCAATCCGCCCGCATCGACGATACCCGCCATCCGCATCTCGGCCACGGCCTCGATGATGCCCGACCCGCAGATGCCGCTGATGCCCGTGCCCTCGGTCGCTTCGGCAAAGCCGGGATCGTCGGACCAGAGTTCCGAGCCGATGACACGAAAGCGCGGGATCTTGGTTTCGGGATCGATCTCGACCCGCTCGATCGCACCCGGCGCCGCGCGCTGGCCGGAGCTGATCTGCGCGCCCTCGAAGGCCGGGCCCGTGGGCGAGGAACAGG
>JBCCCB010000231.1:0-6466 GCA_039033775.1 Pseudomonadota bacterium
CGCCACCGGCGTCCCCGCCGTCGGCGCCCAGATCGGCCTCCGCGCCATGGAACGCGGCAAGCACCTGGTCATGATGAACGTCGAAGCCGACGTCACCATCGGCGCCTACTTGAATGCCGAGGCCCAGCGCCTGGGCGTCACCTATTCCCTGGGCGCTGGCGACGAACCATCGTCCTGCATGGAGCTGATCGAGTTCGCCTCCGCCATGGGTCACAAGATCGTCTGCGCCGGGAAAGGCAAGAACAACCCGCTTAACATCGACGCCACACCGGACGCCTATTTGGACGAGGCCGAGCAGCGGAACATGAACGCCCGCATGCTGGTCGAATTCGTCGACGGCTCGAAGACCATGGTCGAGATGGCCGCCATCGCCAACGCCACCGGCCTGATCCCCGACAAACCCGGCATGCATGGCCCCGCCGCCGGGCCGAATGCCTTAGCGCAGACCCTGATTCCGACCCCCGACGGCGGCGTCCTGTCGGGCGCGGGCCGGGTCGACTACTCCATCGGCAAAGGCGTCGCCCCCGGCGTCTTCGTGATCGTCGAGGCCGAGCATCCCCGCATCCAGGAACGCCTGCGCGACCTGAAGATGGGCGACGGTCCCTACTACACCTTCCTCCGTCCCTATCACCTGACCTCGCTGGAGGTGCCGCTGACCTGCGCCCGCGCCGTGCTCTACGGCAAGGCAGACATGGTCCCCCTGCACCGCCCGGTGGCCGAAGTCTGCGCCATCGCCAAGCGCGACCTGAAACCGGGCGAGACGCTCGATCAGATCGGCGAGTACTGCTACCGCGCCTGGATCATGGAGGCCGCAGAGGCCCGCCAGGCGGACGCCATCCCCTGCGGCATCCTCACCGGCTGCCAAGTCACCGCGCCCATTCCGAAGGGCGGCCTGATCACAAACGCCAACACCCAGATCCCCGCCAACAGCCAGATCGCCGCCCTGCGCGCCCGCCAGAACGCGATGCTCGGCTACGCGAAGGAGCCGGCCCATGCCTGACGCCAGCGCCGACAACATCCCCTACGCCATCCGCGCCTATGGCCCGGACCGCCTGCGCGACGCCTTGCGCAAGATGCACCTGATCCGCAAGTTCGAGGAAGGCGCCGAAGACAGCTACATGCGCGGCCTGATCCACGGCACCATGCACCTGTCCATCGGGCAAGAGGCCAGCGCCGTCGGCGCCTGCATGGCGCTGACCGACGCCGATAAGATCACATCCACCCATCGCGGCCACGGCCATTGCGTGGCCAAGGGCGCCGACGTGGAACGCATGTTCGCCGAATTCTTCGGCAAGGAGACGGGTTATTGCCGCGGCCGCGGCGGCTCGATGCACATCGCCGATGTCGAGAAGGGGAACCTGGGCGCCAATGGCATCGTCGGCGGCGGCCTTCCCATCGCCGTGGGCGCCGCCCTGTCGGCCAAGCGCCTGGGCACAGGTGCGGTGACCGTGTGCTTCTTCGGCGACGGCGCCAATAACGAGGGCGCCTTCCACGAGGCCCTGAACATGGCCGCCATCTGGACGCTGCCCGTGGTCTTTGTGTGCGAAAACAACCGCTACGGCATGTCCACGTCCACCGAACGCTCGACCGCCGTCAAATCCATCGCCGACCGCGCGGCGGCCTATTCGATGCCCGGCGCCTCGGTCGACGGCAACGACTTCTCCGCCGTGGCCGAGGCCGTCGACACGGCCGTCACCCGCGCCCGCGACGGCAACGGACCGTCCTTGATCGAAAGCCTCACCTACCGTTGGCGCGGCCACTCCAAATCCGACCGCAACCGCTACCGCAGCAAGGAAGAAATCTCCGACTGGATGGCCCAGGACCCGATCCCGCGTATGGCCCGGATGCTGGTCGACCATGGCGTCCTGACCACGGCCGAGGCGGACGCGCTGGACCAGGACGCCGCCGACGAAATCGCCCGCGCCATCGAGGCCGCGCGATCCCAAACAGACCCTAACACGATGGATTTGCTGCGTGACGTCTATACCGGGGACGCCGCATGAATGCCCAGACCGAGGTGAAGCCGCGCGAGCTCTCCTATGCCGAGGCCATCCGCGAAGCCATGGACATCGCGCTCAGCACCGATGACCGCGTGATCCTGATGGGCGAGGATATCGGCGTCTATGGCGGCGCCTTCCAAGTGACCGGCGACCTGGTCCACCGCCACGGCGAAGACCGCGTCATCGACACCCCCATCTCCGAATTGGGCGGCGCGGGCGTCGCCGTGGGCGCGGCCATGACCGGCCTCAAACCGATCTTTGAATTCCAGTTCTCCGACTTCGCCACCCTCGCGATGGAACAGATCGTCAACCAAGCCGCCAAGGTCCGCTACATGCTCGGCGGCGCCGTCTCGGTTCCCGTGGTCATGCGCATGCCCGCCGGATCCGGCACCGGCGCCGCGGCGCAGCATTCCCAGTCGCTCGAAGCCTGGTTCGGACACGTCCCCGGCCTGAAGGTCGTCCAACCCTCCACGCCCGAAGACGCCAAGGGCCTATTGCTGGCCGCGCTCGAAGACCCCGACCCGGTCCTGATCTTCGAGCACAAGCTGCTCTACAAAACGCGCGGCCCCGTCCCCGACGGCCCCTACACAACGCCCATCGGCAAGGCCGCCATCCGGCGCGAGGGCCGCGACCTGACCATCGTGGCCACCTCAATCATGGTCCACAAAGCCCTCGAAGCGGCCGCCCAGCTGGCCGATGACGGCATCGAAGCCGAAATCATCGACCTGCGCACCATTCGCCCGATGGACCGCGAGACCGTGCTCGACAGCGTCCGCCGCACCGGTCGCCTGCTCTGTGTTTATGAGGGTGTGAAGACCCTGGGCATTGGCGCCGAGATCAGCGCCATGGTGGCCGAAAGCGACGCATTCGACTATCTTGACGCACCCATCCTCCGCCTCGGCGGTGCGGAAAGCCCGATCCCCTACAACCCGGCGCTGGAAAAGGCCGCCATCCCCCAGGTGCCCGACATCCTGGACGCGGCCCGGAGCCTCGCGACAGGCCGCACCTGACATGCCGGTCGAGGTGATCCTGCCAAAGGTCGATATGGACATGACCACCGGCACCATCGCGGTCTGGCATGTCGCCGAGGGTGGGACAGTGTCCAAGGGCGACCCCCTGTTCGACATCGAAACCGAGAAGGCGGCCATGGAGGTCGAAGCCCCTAGCGACGGCACCCTGCACCACATCGCATATCAGGAAGGCTCCGAAGTGCCCATCGGCACCGCGATTGCCTGGATCTATGCCGAGGGCGAGGAGCTTGGCGAGCCACCCGCAACCACGCCGAAAGACACCGAAGAGCCAGAGATAGACACTGAAACCGCTGTGTTAGAAACTATACCAAGTGGTCCCCCCGCGTCTAACGCCGTCCCCGCCACCCCTGCCGCACGCCGCCTTGCGCGCGCCGCCGGACTCGCCCTGGACGGCATCCACGGCACCGGCCCCCGGGGGCGCATCCAAAGCACCGATGTTGAGATGGCCATAGAAGCGGATGCCCCGCAATCGGCCCGTCATCCCATCAAACCCCAACCTGGCGACTTGGCTATCCACACCTCTGGCACGGGCGATGGCACGCCCTGGCTCATGCTCCACGGCTTCGCCGCCGAAGCCGCCCAATGGGACACGCTGGCCGACCGTCTGGGCCAGGCGGCCCCGGTCCACCGGATCGACCTCCCGAACCACGGCCGATCCCCGCGCCGCCACATCACCAACTTCGCCGACCTCGCGTCCCAAATCCGAACCGCCTTCGACACCCTCGGCAAGGGTCCGGTCCACCTGATCGGCCACTCCCTCGGCGGCGCCCTGGCCATTGCCCTGGCCGATACCCGCCCCCGCCGTATCGCCGACCTCACCCTGATCGCGCCCGCCGGCCTCGACCCCCGCATCGACGGCGACATCCTCCGGGGCATCGCGCGCGCCACCCAGGCCGACAGCCTCGGCCCGTGGCTGCGGCAACTCACCGGCGACCCCGCCACCCTCTCCGGCGCCTATATCAAAGCCGCTGCCCAAGCCCGCCGCGACCCTGCCCAGCGCGCCGCGCAGGCCGCCATGCTCGACGCCCTGTTCCCGGATGGCACCTGCACCTTCGACCTGACCGCCGCGCTGCACCGCACCACCTGCCCCACGCGCATCCTCTGGGGCCGCGCCGACCGCGTCACCCCTTGGCAAGCCGCCCTCCGCGCGCCGGGCCGCGTGGCACTCCACCTGTTCGACGGCCTGGGCCACCTGCCCCAGATCGAAGCGCCCGACGCCGTCCTAGACGTCCTGCGCCCAGCGCCGTAAGGGGAATCCCATGCCCGACGACCAGCACCAGGCCCCGCAGACCACGGACGACGCGCAGCACGCGCAACGCATCCGCGCCGCCTGGATTTACCATGTCGAAGGCAAGACCCAATCCGAAGTCGCCCAGGAGCTCGGCATCAACCGCGTCGCCGTCACACGCCTGTTGTCCGAGGCCCGCCGCCGGGGCGAGGTCACCATCGGCATCACCTCGGCCCTGGCCGACGTCGTCGCCCTGGAACGGGCGGTGGAAAAACACTTCGCGCTGCGCCGCGCCGTCATCGCCCCGAACACCGCTTCCGGCGCCGACCCCACCCGCCTGATCGCCGCCGCCGCCGGGCGCCACGTCTCCGACATCTTGCGCCCCGACATGACCGTTGGCGTCGGATGGGGCCGCACGCTGCACGCCATGCTGGACTTCCTCACGCCACGGCATATCGAAGCCCTGCGCGTGATTTCCCTTCTGGGTGGCATCTCGGAGGCCAAGCGCTTCAACCCGGCCGAATTCGCCTGGGCCTTCGCCGAACTCTTCGATGCCGAAGGCTTCCTGATCCCCGCCCCCGCCCTGGTCGACAGCCCCGTGACCCGCCACGCCCTGCTGGAACGCTGCGGCTTGGACCAGATCTTCCAGATCGCCGAGCGCAGCGATGTCGCCCTGATCTCCTGCGGTGGGCTTTCCCAGATCACCACCTCTTATCGCCTGGGTCATGTCACCGAAGCGGAACGCGAGCAGTTGGCCGAGATCAGCGCGGTGGGCGACGTCCTCTACAACTTCCTCGATGCCGAAGGCCGCCCCGTCGACCACTCGATCAACCGCCGGGCCATGTCCATCGACCTCGACCGGCTGCGGAAGGTGGATGACCGGATCCTGATCTCCGGCGGGCCCGAAAAGCTGGCCATCCTGCGCGCAACCATCGCGTCCCTGCGGCCCACGACGCTGATCACCGACGAGCTGACGGCCCGGTCGCTGCTGGACGGGCCCGGGCCGTGACCGATCCGTACATCTTCGACGGCCATAACGACCTGCTGACCAAGCTCTTCGATGCCGGCGGCCGCGCGGCTTTGCCCGGCGTCTTCGACGGCCGCGACGGCGCCATCGACCTGCCGAAGGCCGAGGCCGGCGGCTTCGGCGGCGGCTTCTTCGCCTGCTGGGTTCCGTCGTCCGACGACCAACCCATGGAAGACCTCTTCGCGCTGATGCGCCAACCAGCCTACGACATCCCGCTGCCCGCGCCGGTCCCCCAGGACAAAGCCCTGGACATCGTCCTGACCCAAGCCGCCCTGCTCCTCGACCTGGAGCGCCAAGGCGCCCTCCGCCTCTGCCGATCGACAGCGGACATCCGCGCCGCCCGGGCCGAGGGCAAGCTGGCCGCCATCCTCCACGTCGAAGGGGCCGAGGTCATCGACTCCGATTTCCACGCCCTGGACGTCCTTTACGCGGCGGGTCTCCGCTCCCTCGGCCCCGTCTGGTCGCGTCCGACGATCTACGGCCACGGCGTCCCCTTCCGCTTCCCGTCCGGCCCCGACACGGGCCCCGGCCTGACGCCCGACGGCATCCGCCTGATCCAAGCCTGCGACGCCCGCCGGATCATGATCGACCTCAGCCATCTGAACGAGGCGGGGTTCTGGGATGTCGCGAACTATTCGACCCAACCCCTGGTCGCCACCCATTCCAACCCGCACGCCCTGTGCACCCACGCCCGCAACCTGACCGACCGCCAATTGGACGCCATCGCCGAGCGCGACGGCCTGGTCGGCCTCAACTTCGCCGTGTCCTTCCTGCGCGAAGATGGTCGCAAGCTGGCCGACACGCCTGTCGATCAGATGCTCCGCCACCTGGACCATCTGATCGAGCGCCTAGGCGAAGATCGCATCGGTCTCGGCTCCGACTATGATGGTGCTGTGGTCCCCGAAGCTCTCACCACCATCGCCGACCTGCCGGTCCTGCGCCAAGCCATGCGCGATCACGGCTACGGCGAGGAGCTGGTCACAAAGATCTGCCACGGCAACTGGCTCGCCCTGTTGGACCGTGTCTGGGATGCCTCCGCCTGATGCATCGCCCGGAAAGAAGGAGCAGTGGGCCCGGAGCGGACGGTCGAGCCTAGCCGTGGACCGAAATCAAGGCGAAGCCGCCGGTCCATCGCCGGGCCGCCCCCCCGGCATGGCGATCAGGCTGATGTCGGCCCAAC
>JBCCCB010000232.1:0-6453 GCA_039033775.1 Pseudomonadota bacterium
GATCGGACGCTGAGACTCGACCGCCAGGGGGTCACGGGGTGCCCCCTTGTACACATCAAGCTGCTCGGGCCGGAGCCAGGTCGCAGGCAGGCGGCAGCCGTTCGCCCAGAGCCCCCGAATGAACCGACCATGATCCTCCACGGCGTCACCGACCCTGCCCGCGTCGGCGGCAAGGGCGCGGCCCTCGCGCGCCTGGCCGAGCACGGCTTCGCCCCGCCCGCCTTCTTCGTCATCGAGCCCGGCGCCTTCGACCCCGATCCCGCGCCCGGCCTCGCCGACGCCGTTACCGAGGCGCTGGCCCAACTCGGCCCCGGCCCCTACGCCGTCCGCTCGTCGGGCCGGGCCGAGGACGGCGCCGAACACAGCCATGCCGGTCAGTTCGACACCCATCTGAACGTCGCCGCCGAAGATGTGATCACAGCCGCCCAACAGGTCTGGCAATCCGGCTTTTCCACCACGGTCGAGACCTATCGCGCCCTCAAGACCGGCGCCCAGGCCGAAGCGCCCGCCATCGTCGTGCAGCGCATGATCGCCGCCCGCGCCTCGGGCGTCGCCTTCTCCGCCGATCCCGTCTCGGGCCGCCGCGACCACGTCGTCGTCTCGGCCATCGCGGGCCTGGGCGACCGCCTCGTCTCGGGCGAGGAGGACGGCACCACCTGGACGATCGGCGCCACGATCGAGGGCCCCACCGACGGCCCCCTGACCCGCGCCCAGGTCGAACAGGTCGCCACCCTCGCCCGCCGCGCCGAGGCCGCGTTCGGCGCGCCCCAGGACATCGAATGGGCCATAGACGGCGACGGCCTGCACATCCTCCAGGCCCGCCCCATCACCACGCCCCTGCGGCCCCAGCCGATCCCGGACGACACGGTGACCATTCTCGACAATTCCAACATCGTCGAAAGCTATCCCGGCCTCGTCACCCCCCTGACCTACAGCTTCGCGACCCATGTCTACGACCGCGTCTACCGCGCCTTCGTCGCCCTTCTCGGTGTGCGCCCAAAGACCGTCGAGGCTAATGCCGCGCTCTTCGCCAACATGCTCTCCCGCGCCGATGGACGGGTCTATTACAACCTGCTGAACTGGTATCGCGCCCTCGCGCTCTTGCCCGGTTTCGCCCTGAATAGAGCCTACATGGAGACCATGATGGGCGTGGACGATCCCCTCCCGCCCGACATCGCCGCCACCATCGGCCCGCCCGCCGCGACGGGCACGGCGAAGCTGCGCGAATACGCCAGGCTCGGCCGGACGGCCCTCGGCCTGCTGACGGCCGCGATCCGCCTGCCGCGCACCCGCCGCGACTTCTACGCCCGTCTGAACCGCGCGCTGGAGGAGGGGCCCGAGCCCGAAACCGCGACGCCCACCGAACTGGTCCGGGAATACCGCCGCATCGAAGCCGACCTGCTCGACCGCTGGGACGCGCCGCTGGTCAACGATTTCCTCTGCATGATGGCCTTCGGCGCTTCCCGGAACCTCTTGGAAAAATGGCTCGGCCCCCAGGGTCTCACCCTCCACAACGACGTCATGATCGGCCAGGGCGACATCGTCTCGGCCGAACCCGCCCGCCGCATCGCCCGGATCGCCGCCCTGGTGGCCGAGGCGGGCCTCGCCGACGCGCTCCGCCAGGACGGGCTCGCCGCCCTCAGCGATCACCCGCCGATCCGCGCAGAGATCGACGCCTATCTCGACCGCTTCGGCGACCGCTGTACCGAGGAGCTCAAGCTCGAATCCCTCCCCCTGACGGACGATCCGACCCAACTCCTCGCCGCCATCGCCGCCCAGGCCGACCGCCCCCCGGCGCCGCATCAGGTCCCGCCGGACCCCGATTGGGACGCGCTGTTCCGTGGTCACCCGATCCGCAAGGCCATCGCCAAGCGTCTGATCCCCTGGACCAAGGCCCGCGTCCGCGACCGCGAGAACCTGCGGTTCGAGCGCACGCGCGTCTTCGGCCGGGCCCGCCGGGTCTTCCGCGCGCTTGGAACCCAATTCCACGCGCGCGGCCACCTGGACGACCCGCGCGACATCTTCTGGCTGACGGTCCCCGAAGCCCTGGGCGCCGTCGAGGGCAGCGCCCTATCGCCGACCCTCGCGGCCATCGCCAAGACTCGCCGCGCCGAAGACGACGCCAGCGCCGAGCGCCCCGATCCGCCCACGCGCATCACCCTGACCGGCCCCGCGATCTATGCGCCGACCGACGACACCGGCCCAGCCGAGGTCCAAACGGGCACCAGCCGTCAGGGCACCGGCTGTTCGGCGGGCACCGTCACGGCCAAGGCCCGAGTGATCCGCGACCCGCGCACCGAGTCCCTCATCCCCGGTGAGATCCTCGTCGCCCGCCACACCGATCCCGGCTGGATCGCCGTCTTTTCCAACGCCTCGGCCATCGTGGTCGAACGCGGCTCCTTGCTCAGCCATTCCGCCATCGTCGCGCGCGAGTTGGGTATCCCCTGCGTCGTCGGCCTGAAGGATGCGACGCGGTGGGTCGAGACGGGCGAGACGCTGCGCGTCGACGGCGCCACCGGCGAGGTGACCAAGCCATGACCACCTCCGAGATCGCCACCAAGGCGCGATTCGACCACATCCGCTACGCCCAATTGTGGGAGGACGCGGACGTCCTGACGCAAGCCCTCGGCCCCCGCCCGGGCGCGACGCTGATGTCGATCTGCTCGGCGGGCGACAACGCCCTCGCCATGCTGATCCTGGACCCCGCAAAAGTCGTGGTGGTGGACCTATCCCCAGCGCAAATTGCGTGCCTAAACCTAAGAATAGGGTCTTTTCAGACCCTGACGCATCCTGAACTCCTGGAACTCATGGGCGCGCGGCCCTCCACCCGGCGCGCCGCGCTCCTGGCCCGCGCGCTGAAGCCTCTAGACGCCGAGACGACGGCTTTCTGGCAAGCCCTCCAGCCGCAGGTCGAGGCCCATGGCGCCGGCGGCGTCGGCAAGTTCGAACGGTACTTCCGCCTCTTCCGCACCCGCCTCCTCCCGCTCGCCCATTCCAGCAAGACCATCGACGACATCTTCGTCTCCCGCCCCCCGGACGCCCGCGCCGATTTCCTGCACAACCGCTTCGAAACCTGGCGCTGGAAGCTCCTCCTCAACCTGTTCTTCTCGCGCGCGGTCATGGGCCGCATGGGCCGTGACAAGGCGTTCTTCGACCATGTCGACGGCTCCGTCGCCGCCCATGTCACCCGTCGCATCCGCCACGCCGCCATCGACCTGGACCCGGCCGAGAACCCCTATCTGCACTGGATCATGAAGGGCACCCATGGCGCCGCCCTTCCCATGACTTGGCGGCCCGAGCATCACGACACGATCCGCGACCGGCTCGACCGCCTCGACATCCGCCCCGGCCCGTTGGAGGCCGCCATCGGCACCGGCGAGCGGTTCGACGGGTTCAACCTGTCGGACATCTTCGAATACATGGCCCCCGACACGTTCGCGCAGGTCTATGGCGACATCCTGGGTGCCGCGAACCCCGGCGCCCGTCTGATCTACTGGAACATGATGGCGCCCCGCCGCGTGCCGCCGGCCTTCGCCGACCGGATCGAGACCCGCAGCGCCGAGGAAGACATCCTGAAAGCCGCCGACAAGGCTTTCTTCTATTCCGACTTCGTGATCGAGGAGGTTCGGTCGTGATCACGGGGCCCTGGCAATTGCTCACGGCCGCCGGGTCCGTGATCACATTGCTCGGCCTCATGTGGCTCGTCCGCCGCCTGGCCCGCGCCCGCGACCTTCCGGCCGAGGTGCAACGCAAGCTCGTCCATATCGGCACCGGCCTCTACGCGCTGACGCTGCCGTGGCTCTTCACAGACCGCTGGCCGGTCTTCGTTCTGATCGCGCTGACCCTGGTCGCCATGGCCATCCTCCGCCTGCCCGCCATCGCGAACCGCGGCCTCGGCTCGACCCTTCATAGCGTCGAGCGGCAATCCTGGGGCGACATCCTCCTGGCCCTCGCCGTCCTGACGGTCTTCCTGCTCTCGAACGGCAACCCGATCCTCTACGTCCTACCGCTGGCCATCCTCACCCTTGCCGACGCCGCCGCCGCCCTCACGGGCAGCCGCTATGGTCGCGCCTTCTTCCCCGTCGAGGATGGCGTGAAGTCGGTCGAAGGCTCCGTCGCCTTCTTCACCGTCACCCTGATTCTATCCATGGTTTGCCTGCTCCTCCTGTCGGAGGTCAGCCGCGAGGGCGTGATCCTGCTTTCGATCATCGTCGCCGCCTTCGCGACGCAGGTCGAAGCTGAGTCCTGGCGCGGCTTCGACAACTTCTTCCTGCCCGCCGGGGTCGCGATCTTCCTGGATGGTCACCTGGACGACGCGCCCCATCAACTGATCCTGATCGCCGTGGCCTTCATCGCCGTCACCTGGGCCTTCCTGGGCGCCGCCCGCCATCTGGGCCTGTCGGCGCATACGGCCCGGGTCTACGTCATCGCCATCTTCGTCCTCATTTCGGCCACGGCGCTGCAGAACGTCGTCCTGCCGACGCTCGTCTTCGTGGCCCACGGCCTGGCGCGCCGCTTCAACCCGTCGGACGCGGCGCATCCGGAACTGGACATCGTGGCGACCCTGGCGCTCGTCAGCTTCGGCTGGCTCGGCCTGGGCCTCGCGGCGGGCTACAACGCGCTCGATTTCTGGGGCGTCACCTGCGCGTCGCTCTGCGTGGGTCTCGTGGCGCTCGCCGTGCAGCCGCTTCGGGGGCCACTCCGATACATCCTCCCCATCGCCATGGCCGCCGCGCTCCTCATGCTCTGGCGACAGGTCGCGCCGATGAACATGCCGATGACGGGCTGGACCGTGGAACTGACCCCCCTCGCAGTCGTCAGCCTGACGCTTTGCATCCTGATCCCCATGACCACGCCACGGCTCTTCGCCACGGGCCGCGCGGGCCGGCTGGCGGGGCTGGCGCTCGTGGCCCCGCTCTCGGGCTTCGCCTGGTCGGCGGCCCGCATGGAGGGATGGGTATGACCACCGAGGTGATCGAACACGACGGCGCCAAGGCGGTCCTGAACCTGGAGGCGCCCCTTTGGGACGGCCTGCGAACGATGGCCATCGGAAAGGTAAAAAGCCCCGATCCGGAGACCACGACGGCGCTTCTCGGCCGCATCGCCGCGCGCGCCAAGTCCTTGGGCGCCGAGGCCCTGATCGGCCCCATGGACGGCGATACCTGGCATAGCTATCGTCTGGTGATCGAAACCGACGGTCGCGCGCCCTTCCTGATGGAGCCGACCTCGCCCCCCCATCTGGCCCGAGCCTTCGAAACCGCCGGGTTCGAGACCATCAGCCGCTACTTCTCCGCCGCCCGCCCGCTGACCGGCGGCACACCGGCCGACGGCATCCAGACCTGGGACGGCAGCGACCCGGACGCGCTCTTCACCCAGGTCCACGCGCTCAGCTGCGAGGCCTTCGCGGGGAACGCCTTCTACAAGCCCATCGACCTGGACACTTTCCTGGACATGTACCGCCCCGTCGTGCCGATGCTGAAGCCCGAGCTCGTCCTCTTCGCCCGGGACGGCGACCGGTTGACGGGCTTCCTCTTCGGCATCCCGAACTATGCCGACGGGCCCGGGACCAAGACGGCGATCCTGAAGACCTATGCCAGCCTCGCGAAGGGGGCGGGCCGCGCGCTGGCTCAGACGTTCCACGCCAATGCGGCCGCCCTGGGCTACGACACCGCGATCCACGCGCTGATCCACGACGACAACACGTCGGCCGAAAGGTCGCGACAGGAAGGCGCGACGATCTTCCGCCGCTACGCCCTGATGGGCCGCCGTGTCTGACCTGCTGACCGCCTTCGCCGCGGCCGCCGCGCGCCACCCAGACCGCGTCGCCCTTGTCGAACCCGGCGGCACCCCCGTCACCTATGCCGCGCTTCGATCCCGCGTCGCGACCCTGTCGGCCGCCTGGTCGCATCTCAAACCCGGGGCCCGCATCTTGATCGCCCTGCCGCTGGGCGCCGATCTCTATGCCGCGCTGGCCGCGCTCTGGTCGCGGGGGGCCACGGCCGTCCTGCCGGAACCGGCCACCGGCCTGCCGGGCCTGCGTGCGGCGCTGAAGACCGTGCCCGTCGACGCCATGCTGACCGCCGGCCCCTACCGCCTCCTGCGCCTGCTCCCGGCGCTTTGGCGCGTTCACCACCTGCCTCTCCACGGAACCAGCACCGCGCCACCGCACCGGACCGATCCTGCCGACCTCGCCCTCATCTCGTTCACGTCCGGCAGCACCGGCGCGCCCAAGGCGATCCCGCGCAGCCACGCTTTCCTCACCGCCCAGCGCGCCGCCGTGGCGCCCCTCCTGACCTCGGATCGACCGGAAATCGACCTTGTCGCCTTCCCCGTCTTCGGTCTGCTGAATTTGGCCGAGGGCCGCACCTCGGTCCTGCCCGACTGGCCCCTTTCGCGCGCCGACAAGGCCAGCCCCGACCGTTTGGCAGCCTTGATCGACCGGCACCGGGTCAC
>JBCCCB010000233.1:0-6431 GCA_039033775.1 Pseudomonadota bacterium
GATCAGGGGCGCGACCAACCCTTCGTCGCGCAATCGCGCGCAATCCTCGGGTTTCCGGCAGGACGCGAAGACGGCCCATCCCTTCCGGTGAAGCGCATGGGCCGCATGGTAGCCGATGCCGGTGGAACATCCGGTGATCAGGATCGAACGCGTCATGCCGCGGGCCCTATCAGCGGCGACCGCAAATGAAAACGGGCCCTGGAAGGGGCCCGCCGACGCCGCGGATCAACCGGCTCAGGACGGTTCCAAGAACCGGGCTGCCATCCAACCCGTCTGGCCCGTGGCAACGTCACGGATTTGCCGCCAGCCATTTTCAGGCGCACCCATCGCCTCGGCGATCGTGCCACGGGGCAGGCTGTCGACGACCGCATTGGCGGTCGACGGCCCGGCCCGCATATTCACCACCGTGCCGGTCACACGCAGCAACTCGCCGTCGACCAAAGGCTCTGCCGGTGCTGATGGCTCCGGTGCCGGCGCTGCTTCGCGGAACAGGCTCACCATGACCGGCTCGCCAATGCGGCCGGGTTCCACGTCCAAGGCAGAAGGGGCCGGTGCCGAGGCCGCGATCACGGCCGCGTCCGGGACTATCACGTCCTGCGTGACGGCGCGGGTAACGACGGCGTCGCTGCCGTTGGCGCTTTCGAGGATAACGGGCCGCACGAAGTCGGCCGTCTGGGCGATAGGCATAGTATCATCTTGGGTCGCGGCTTCTGCTCCGGCATATTCCGTCGGCTCGCCCCAGATCACAAAAGTCGCGTAAAGCGCGACAGCCAATGTCACCGTCAATCTGATCATTCTTCATCCCCCAAGGGAAAATGTAACTGTTGGAACGCAAACCCCAAATACCCGGTGCGGTTCCAGTGCCGACTCAGACTATCACATTTTCGCCACTTTCCTTAGCCCTCCCTTATCTCCACGTTCTTGTGCCGCAGAGTCCGCCCCGGTAGATCGCACCCCATGAGTGACCCCAACGACACGGATCCCGATACCGGCACGGTGTCCGAACCGCTTAGCCGGGCCATCGGCGAGCGCTATCTGACCTATGCGCTCAGCACGATCATGCACCGCGCGCTGCCGGATGCGCGCGATGGGCTGAAGCCGGTTCATCGCCGGATCCTCTATGCGATGCGGGAACTTCGCCTGTCCTCCAACGGGGGCTTCCGCAAATCCGCCAAGATCAGCGGCGACGTCATGGGCAATTACCACCCCCATGGCGACGCGGCGATCTACGACGCCATGGCGCGCCTGGCCCAGGATTTCGCCGTCCGCTACCCGCTGGTGGACGGGCAGGGGAACTTCGGCAATATCGACGGCGACAACCCCGCCGCCTCCCGCTACACCGAAGCCCGCATGACCGCGGCGGCCGAGGCGCTGTTGGCCGGTCTGGACGAAGACGCCGTCGATTACCGCGACAATTACGACGGCACCCTGACCGAGCCAATCGTCCTGCCCGCGGCCTTCCCGAACCTTCTCGCCAACGGCGCGGCCGGCATCGCCGTCGGCATGGCGACGAACATTCCGCCCCACAATCTGGACGAACTCATCGCCGCTTGCCTGCATCTCATCAAGGCGCCCAATGCCCGCGACGAGACCCTGGTCGAACATATCCCAGGCCCCGATTTCCCCACCGGCGGCATCATCGTCGAGCCGCGCGAGAACATCCTGGAGGCGTATCGGACGGGCCGGGGCGCCTTCCGCCTTCGCGCCCGGCACGAGGTCGAGGATCTGGGTAAGGGTCAGTGGCAGATCGTCGTCACCGAGATCCCCTACCAGGTCCAGAAGGGCAAGCTGATCGAGAAGCTGGCCGAACTGGTCCTGCAAAAGAAGGTTCCCATCCTGGCCGACGTGCGCGACGAAAGCGCCGACGATATCCGCATTGTATTGGAGCCGAAGTCGCGCAACATCGACCCCGACGTGTTGATGTCCACGCTCTATCGTACGTCGGAACTAGAGACGCGCTTCTCGCTCAACATGAACGTCCTGATCGACGGAGTGACGCCTAAAGTCTGTGGGTTACGGGACGTTCTTCAAGCGTTTCTCGACCACCGCCGCGACGTGTTGCTGCGCCGCTCGCGCCACCGGATGGCCAAGATCGACCACCGGCTAGAGGTGCTGGAAGGCTTCATCGTCGCCTACCTGAACCTGGACCGGGTCATCGACATTATCCGCTACGACGACGCCCCGAAAGAGGCGCTGATGCACGAGCCCTGGGGCGAGGGCTATGTGCGCGCCCAGGACGAATCCGATTACGTCTCGCCCCTGCCCAGCGACCGTCAGCCCACGCTGACCGAGGTGCAATCCGAGGCCATCCTCAACATGCGCCTGCGTGCGTTGCGGCGGCTGGAGGAACTGGCGCTGCTGAAGGAGCGCGACGCGTTGATGGAAGAACGCGCGGGCCTGGAAGACCTGCTGGAAAACGACGACGTCCAATGGAAGACCATCGCCGACGAACTCCGCGAGGTGCGCAAGCAATTCGGCAAAGGCACCGACCTCGGCGCCCGCCGCACCGACTTCGCCGACGCGGTCGAGGTCGCCGACGTGCCGCTGGAGGCGATGATCGAGCGCGAGCCGATCACCGTCGTTTGTTCGCAAATGGGCTGGGTCCGCGCCCTGTCGGGCCACCAGCCGCTCGATAAGGAGCTGAAATACAAGGACGGCGACGGCCCCGCCTTCGTCTTCCACGCCGAGACCACGGACCGCCTGATCGTCTGGGGCTCCAACGGCCGCGCCTACACCATCTCCGCCTCGGGCCTGCCCGGCGGGCGTGGCATGGGCGAGCCCTTGCGCCTGATGATCGACCTGCCCAACGAGACCAAGATCGTCGACATCCTGCTCCACCGCCCCGGCCGCAAGCTCCTGCTGGCCTCGTCGGCGGGCGACGGTTTCGTGGTGCCCGAGGACGAATTGGTCGCCTCCAAACGGGCCGGCAAACAGGTCCTGACCGTCAAGGATGGCGTCTCGGCCCTGCCGCCGATCTTGTCCGAAGGCGATCACGTCGTGTGCATTGGCGAAAATCGGAAAATGTTGGTTTTTCCACTGGTGGACCTGCCGGAAATGCCGCGTGGAAAGGGTGTAAGGTTGCAAAAGTTTAAGGATGGTGGCCTATCGGATGTGGCCGTCATCACCCTGTCCGAAGGTCTCAAATGGTCCGATCCTGCGGGCCGCACCCGGCATGAGCCGGATTTGACCGAATGGCTCGGCAGCCGCGCGCAAGCCGGCCGGATGGCCCCGCGCGGCTTCCCGCGCGACAACCGCTTCGGCAAGGTCCGGTGAGCGTCGAGACCCTCGACAACCTCGATGCCCAGGTGGTCGGAAAGCGCGAGGCGCTACTGGGCCTGGCCATGAAGACCACGTTCCTGACGGTCGCCACCCTAGGCCTTTATTCCTTCTGGTCGCGCACCCGCATCCGCCGCTGGCTCTGGTCCAGCCTCCATCTGGGCGGCGCCCCGCTGGAATATCGCGGCCGACCGCTGGAAAAGCTGATGGGCTTCGTGATCGCGGCTTGCATCGTCGCCGCCTATCTCGGCGTCGTCGTCATGGTGCTGATCTTCCTGTCGCTGTCGATCTTCCACGATATCGGCGCCGGGATCCTTGCGTCGATCGTCTTGGTCCTGCCGGTCTACTGGTTCGCCCGCTACCGGGGCCTGGCCTATCTGCTCGGCCATACCGAATGGCGGGGGCTGTCCTTTTCCATGGCGCCCGGCGCCTGGGGCTACGCGCGCCGCGCCTGTCTGTGGACGCTCGCCACCCTGCTCAGCGCCGGGCTTGCCATGCCCTGGCGCACCCACCGGCTCTGGCGATACCGCGTCGACCGGACCTTCTACGGCGACACGCCGTTCCATTTCGACGGAACGCCCGGGCCTCTGCTGCGCCTCTGGATCCCCATCTGGACCGGCCTCGCGGCGTGCGCGACGCTCTGGTCGGTCGCCGTGGCCAGCTTCTCCGGCGCGCTTGCGGTGCCCACCGGCCTCGCGGTGCTGCTTACCGTCACCATGCCCGTTCTCGCCATCTGGCTCTGGGTCCGCTGGCGCGTCTTGTCCTATGCCCAACTCGTCTCCGACATCGTCTGGGGTAGCGATGTCCGGCTCAGCGTCGCCCCGCGACTGGGCCGCATCCTCTGGATCCATTTCGGTGGCTGGATCATCGTGGGCCTGCTTCTGGTCGCCGCGCTCATCGCTGCGGCCATGGCCTTCGGGGTCCTGGCTTTCAGCGCCATCGACGTCGGCGACTTGGAACAGAGCGTCACCGGCGGCGAAGTCTTGTCGCCCTATCTGCTCGCCGGTGCGGGGCTGCTCGTCTATCTGACGCTCTTCCTGCTGCGCAACACGTTCCGATTGGCCTTCGTGACCTTCCCCCTGATCCAGCATGTGGGCGACACCCTCGCCGTCACGGGCGGGGCCGAGATCGGGGCCGCCACCCAAGGCACGCGCCGGCACATGGCCGATGCCGACGGTTTCGCCAATCTCTTCGATCTGGGGGCGGGGATATGACGGCCTTCTGCGACTATTACGATGGCCGCGCGGCCGTCCGTCGCCGCGTGTCGCTGCGGATCGACGGCGAAGCGCTGCTGGTCGAACGCCCCGAAGACACGCCGCTGTCCTGGTCTATGGCCGAGCTGCGCCGCCTTCCCGACCGGGCGCCCGGCGGGCTGGTCGTCGTCGCCCTGGGCGCGGGGCCCGAACGCCTGGTGGCCGACGGCGACGTGGGCGCCCATCTGGCCCGGCTGGTGCCCCGGATCGCCCCGGCCGAGGGGCGCCCCCTGGCTCGCCCCGCCATCCTGACCGGTCTCGCCGGGGCGGCGTTTCTCGCCGCCCTATTCTTTGCCGTCCTCCCGGTGCTGGCGGCGGGCCTGGCCCGCCTCATGGACCCCGAGGCCGAGATGGCCATGGGCGATCTCAGCTACGACCAGGCCCGGCTGTTCTTCGGCCTGGGGCAGCCGCTCGCGGAATGCACCGCCCCCGCCGGGCTGGCGGCGATGGACGCCCTGACCGACCGCGTCACCGAAGGGCTCGACCTGCCCTATGACCTCCGGGTCACCGTTCTCAACGACCAGGAGGCGCCGCTGCTGAACGCCTTCGCCATCTCGGGCGGGCGGGTGATCTTTCTCGACACCATGCTCCAAGAGGCCGAGCATCCCGACGAGATCGCCGCCGTCCTGGCCCATGAAATCGGCCATGTGGTCAATCAGGACCCGGTGCGCGGTCAGCTTCAGCAGATGTCGGGAATTGCCGTCATATCGCTGCTCCTGGGCGACGTGACCGGCGGCGGGGTTCTGTCCGGCGCGGCGGCGGCGGCGCTGACGGCCAGCTATTCGCGCGAGGCCGAGACGGCGGCGGACCGCTTCGCCGTCGAACAACTGACCCGCGTCGGCCTGCCGCCATCGGCCCTGGGCCGCATGTTCGAACGCCTGCGCGACCGCTACGGCGAGGCCGAGGGCATCGTCGCCCATCTCTCGACCCATCCCCAGATCACCGGTCGGATCGAGGCCACCGCCCGCGCGGGCGACCCGGTCATCGGCGCCCCCGCGCTCACGCCCAAGGCCTGGGCCGATCTTCGGGCGATCTGCGACTGACGCTTGCCCGACCGCGTCCCGGCGGCTAGCACCGATGCCCAGGATTTGGGGAAAGACACCATGCCGCAGAAGTTGGACCGCCGCGCCTTCACCGGGTTCGCCCTGGCTTTGTCCGCCGGGGGGCTCTCGGCCTGTTCGGCCTCCGACCCGTTGGACGACGAAACGGAACCGCTGGGCGACTTCCGCCTGTCGCTCACCATCGTGGTGCCCGACAATGTCCGGAAGGTGCCGCCGTCCCGCAATGCCAGCCAGGACGACCTCAAGGCATCCCTGGAATCCGAGATCGACCGCCGGTTTCGCCGCTATGACGGGACGCGCGACTACCACATCGCCGTAGCTCTGGACGGCTATTCCCTTGCCCCGCCGGGCATTCCGATCGTTCTGACGCCCAGGTCCATCATGGTCGTCACCGCCAATATCTGGACCGTCGATCCGCAGGAAAAGGTGCTGGGGCCCGAACAGATCGCGACCTTCGAAGGCGCCGAGACGCTGCTGCTCGGGTCCGGCTTGGTCAAGACGGCCGACGAGCAACTGGCCACGCTGTCGCGCAACACCGCCTCCAAGATCGAGAATTGGATGCGGGCCAACGGCGCGGTCTTCGGCATCGAAGATGGCTGACGCCATCCTTCCACTTGCCAAGGCAGCGCGGCCCCGATAGACGGCGCGCGATATAGGACCGGGGCCCCTTTGCGGGCCCCTTCAGCTACGGGGCCCGACAATGGCGAAGGCGAAATTCGAACGGACGAAACCGCATGTGAACATCGGGACGATTGGTCACGTGGATCACGGGAAGACGACGTTGACGGCGGCGATCACGAAGTATTTCGGGGATTTCAAGGCCTACGACCAGATCGACGGC
>JBCCCB010000234.1:0-6416 GCA_039033775.1 Pseudomonadota bacterium
CCCCCCCCCCCCCCCCCCCCCCCCCCCCCCCCACCCCCGGAGGATATCTCGGAAAGGAAGAAGCTGCGCGCAAAGAGGAGGACGGGGTCGCCGTATTCGTCCCGTCGTCGGCCTTGTGCGGTGAACTCGGTGCGCCTGAACGCGGCGCGGGAGCGGGTATTGCCGGGATTGATATCCGCGATGATCCGACGGGCGCCGCGTTGCACCAAATGGTCGGCGAAGGCGGCGATCAGAGGCGCAGCGAGGTCGCGGCCGAGATAGTCGGGTGAACCGATGAAGAGACCGATGGACCGCGTGCCCGGCGGTTCGTCCGCGTGAAAAGGCTGCAGGCGGCGGGCCGTGTCGCAATCCTGGAGATAGGCGACGGGCACGCCGTCGACTGACCCGATCCACATGGTGAATCGGGCCTTGGGCCCGGCAGCCAAGTCGCTTTCGATCAGCGCCAACTGCTCGTCCGGGTCGTCCTCGCAGGCCAAATGCGGGCCGCGCAGCCAGTCGAGCAGCATCGGCAGATCGGCCCGTGTGACCGGCCGGAAGGCGATGTCAGGCATCGGCCGGGGCCAGCGCGGCGGCCGCCTTTTCCAATCGCGCGAGAGCTTCTCGGATGTCATCGTCCAACAGATTCAACGGCGGCAGCAGGCGCACGACGTTGTCGGCGGCGGGGACGACGATCACCTCCTGCCCGAAACCGGCCTTGACCAGATCGCCACTGGGGACCTTGCATTTCAGGCCGAGCATCAGGCCGGAGCCGCGCACCGCCTGGAACAGGTCCGGATGGGACGCGACCAGGGCTTCAAGCCCCTGGCGGAAGAGACCGGCCTTGCGGCGCACCTCGGCCAGGAAGGCATTGTCGGCGACGATGTCCATGACGGCATTGCCCACGGCGCAGGCCAGGGGGTTGCCGCCATAGGTGGACCCGTGGGTGCCGGCGGTCATGCCGATGGCGGCGTCCTCGGTCGCTAGGAGCGCGCCCAGGGGAAAGCCGCCGCCGATCCCCTTGGCGACCATCATGATGTCGGGCGCGATGCCCGCCCATTCATGGGCGAAGAGGCGGCCCGTCCGGCCCATGCCGCATTGCACCTCGTCGAAGATCAACAGCGCGCCAGTCTGGTCGCAGAGGTCGCGCAGACCCTTGAGGCACTGATCGGGGACGGGGACGATGCCGCCCTCGCCCTGAACCGGCTCCAGGATGACGGCGGCCACGTCCGGCTGGGCCATGGCCTCGGTCAGCGCATCATGGTCGCCGAAGGGCAGGTGGCGGAAGCCCGGCAGCAGGGGACCGAAGCCGGCCGTCATCTTCTCGGACCCGGCGGCGGCGATTCCGGCCGAGGACCGGCCGTGGAATGAACCGGTGAAGGCAAGAATGACATTGCGATCGGACTGGCTCTTCTCGGTCCAGTATTTGCGGGCCATCTTCACGGCCAACTCGCATGCCTCGGTCCCGGAATTGGTGAAAAAGACCGTGTCCGCGAAGGTCGCGTCCACCAGCTTCTGGGCCAAGGCCTCCTGCTGCGGAATGCGATACAGATTGGACGTGTGCCACAAGGCCTGCGCCTGCTCGGTCAGCGCCTTGGTCAATGCCGGATTGACATGGCCCAGCACGTTCACCGCGATCCCGGCACCGAGGTCCAGAAAACGTCGCCCATCCGCTTCCACCAACCAGGCACCCTCGCCCGAGACGAAGCTCAGGTCGGCGCGGTTATAGGTGGGCAGGATGGCGGGGATCATGGCCTTTGTCCTTGTCTGGAGGGTTGGAACGTCTCGCGTGACGCAAATCCCGAGACCTGTCAACGGAGCCGCATCCGTTCGCGATCACGCAAACGTTGAATGCACGTGATCGGGGTGCCCGTTTTAAGCAAGCCGGGACAATTTGAAAGGGAGACCCCATGAAACGCTACGCCCTGGCCGCGTGCCTTGCCGCCTTCGCCCTGCCCGCCGCCGCCGAGGAGACCTGCGCGTTGCCGGCCGACCGTTATGACATGACAGAGGCACAGATCGACGCGATGTACGATTGCATGTCCGACTGGATGATCGAGGGATACCAATCCCAGGGCGCCGAGATCGCGATGGTCTATCGGGACTGGAAACAGGCCTCGACCCGTCCGGCCGTTGCGGGTGTCCATGGGGAACGGTTCCTCAACACTTTCGTCAATCCGGTGGGCGAGGACCAATATCTCAAGTTCGAGGACGGCGAGTTCGAGATGCCCGTGGGCACGGTGCTCGCCAAGGAGATGATCGGCGTGCGCGCAGCCGAGGGCCTGGCCCGTCGGGCGCCGCTGCTGATCATGACCAAGGTCGACGATGCGCCAGACACCGACAACTGGGTCTATTCCGGCGTCCAGCCTACGGGCCAGGCCCTGCGGGTGAGCCAGTCGTTTTGCCACGATTGCCATGTGAATTTCGAGTCGCAGGACAGCATGGGCTATCCGTTGGAAGAGGTGCGGGCGTCCGTGAATTGACCCTCGGATCGCCCCATCTGAGCGCAGTAACGCCTCCGACTTGTTGGGGGCGTTCTACGGTCTGAAACCTAGAATATGTGTGCCGGTATCAGCGTAAGTCGCTAGACTTGCGTGATGCAAGCTCGTCGCCCCGCCGAGATCCCGCGCAGCTGGATCGGAACGCGTCTCACTGTCGGGGGCGACCGGCCGATGGGCGGCCCGCCCCCGCGATTCGCTGACTGCATCCATCCTGTGAATCATGGCTAGGTTCCCGGCACGTTGGCGGCGGACGGCCAGGAGGTGGATGCCCATGTCCTTGGCGATTTCAGTTTCGGTCCAGCGGTTTAAGGGAGGCTGAATCGCCATCATTCCTCGTTTGGATGACTAGGAAGATAGGCTCATCGTATTCGCTGACGGCCAGTCATGGAGCGATGTAGAGATCTGTCAGGCCGTCGATTTTCAGGAGCGATACTTTCAGATCTTGGTCCTGCGATGAGGTGGTCCCACGCGACCGGCCAGAGACCTCTGGGCGATTGTCTCCACACCAGGCCCATCGGCGGGCTTGACGGCGCCGGGGACCGGGGCGAGGGACGGCGCGGCTTCCCTGGAAGGATCATCCCTCATGTCCGACATCACGCCCGCCTCGTGGACCGCCCTGACGACCCTGCCGAACAAGGACTCGGCCGAAGGCTTGGGCGCGGCGATGGAGGCGATGGATCCGACGCCCGACGGCATCGGCGTCTTCGAGATGGAGGACGGGTCGGGCCTCTGGGAAGTCGGCGGCTACTTCTCGGCGGCGCCCGACGAGACCGCGCTCGCGGTGCTGGCCGCCGCGTTCGGTGCGCGGCCCTTCGCCGTCTCGGTCCTGCCGCCGACGGACTGGGTCGCCCATGTCCGGCGCGAGTTGCAGCCCGTGGAGGCCGGGCGGTTCGTCGTCTTCGGCGCGCATGATGCGGACAAGATCCCCGGGGGCCGCGTGCCGCTTCTGGTCGAGGCGGCGATGGCCTTCGGCACTGGCCATCACGGCACGACCCAGGGCTGCCTCCTGGCGTTAGAGGCGCTGTTGCAGACGGGTCTCGCCCCCGGCCGGGTCGTCGATATCGGCGCGGGCACGGCTGTCCTCGCCATGGCGGCGGCGCGGGTTTGGCCGGAGGCGCCGGTGGTGGCGTCCGATATCGACGCCGTCGCGGTCGAGGTGGCCAAAGCCAATCTGGCGGTCAACGACTTGGCCGACCGGGTCGACTGCGTCGAGGCGGCCGGGTTCGACCATCCGCACCTGGCAGGACCTTTCGATCTGATCTTCGCGAATATCCTGAAAGGGCCGCTGATCGGATTGGCGCCGGAGATGGGCCGCCGCTGCGCCGTCGGCGGTCATGGGATCCTGTCGGGTATCCTAACGCCGCAAGCGGACGAGGTCATCGAGGCCTACAGGGCGGAGGGCTTTTCGGTCCTGCGGCACCAGGTCATCGGCGACTGGACCACGCTGACGTTGCGGCGGGACTGACAGGTGCTTGGGACCGTCAGCGTTGAAGCGCGGCATCTGACGCCTGTCAAGCTCCCCGGGTCTCCCATGACCCGTATTAGCCGAACTTGATATCCACGTCGGCACGGTTGAGGCCGATATCCTCAAGGCTGCGCTCGTCCAAACGATAGAGGTCGCGGCGGACGACCCGGCGGCTTTGCCAGTCGGAGAAAGATTGACGCAGAGCGATCATGGGAAATCTCCTTTGCTCGGTGGTCTGTTGGTATCGAAGTGGGGCAGCGAACCGGATGGGACAACTGCTCCATCCGAAGGGCCGCGTTGCGCTGGATGCAGGGCGGATCAGCGGCGGCGCAGCAGGCCGGCGTCCAGATCCTTGCGGGTCAGGCCAATATCGTCCAACTCGCGATCGGTGAGGCTGGACAGCATGCGATGTGTCACTCGGCGGTCGTTCCAGGCGACGATCTGGCCGAGGATGGTGGCGAACAGGCCGGGGGTGGCGGCTGCGGGGCGGAAGGAATCGAAGGTGGCCATTTCAGTGGTCCCGTTGAAAGATGTTGCGATTGGATGGCGGCCGATGGCCATTTGCAAACCGCAGGTAGGGTCCGTTCTTAAAGTGCACAAATATCATGCGGGAATGCCCGTCATGCGTGCAGAACATGGCTTGGGCTGGCTCCGCAGGAGACACCATGCTAGCGGGATCAAAAGCGGAACATCCGGAGGGCAGGGATGCGCGTGTTGGGGATCGATCCGGGGCTGCGGGCCTGCGGCTGGGGTGTGATCGAAACGGAGGGCAGCCGCGTGCGGTTTGTGGCCTGCGGGACCATTCGGCCGTCGGGCGCGGATCTGGGCACACGGCTTTGGGCGCTACATACCGGCCTGACGGAGATCGTGGACAGCTATGCGCCCCAGGCGGCGGCGGTCGAGGAAACGTTTTCGAATGCCAATCCACGGGCGACTTTGAAGCTGGGCCAGGCGCGGGGGATCGCCATGCTGGTGCCCGCACAGGCGGGGCTGACCGTCGGCGAATACGCACCCAACTCCGTCAAGAAGGCCGTTGTCGGCGTGGGCCACGCCGCGAAGGAACAGATCGGGCATATGGTCCGGCTGCAATTGCCGGGCTGTGACCCCGATAGCGACGATGCGGCCGATGCCCTGGCCATCGCGTTGTGCCATGGCCTGCACTTGCAGATGAGCGGAAGATTGGCGGCGGCGGTGGCCGGACGATGATCGGCCGTTTGCGGGGCGAGGTGGCGTTTCAGGCCACCGACCACGTGCTGCTGGATGTGGGCGGCGTTGGCTATGTCGTGTTCTGCTCCGAGCGGACCTTGGCGGCCATGCCGGGAGTCGGCGCGATGGCGTCGCTCTGGACGGAGATGGTGGTGCGGGAAGATCTGTTGCAGCTCTTCGGGTTTCTTACGGTGCAGGAGCGGGAATGGCACCGGCTCTTGACCTCGGTGCAAGGGGTCGGAGCCAAGGCTTCGCTGGCGATCTTGAACGTTTTGGGGCCGGATGGCGTTGGCCGGGCGATCGCCCTGGCAGATGCGGGGGCGGTGAAGGCGGCGCCTGGCGTGGGGCCGAAGCTGGCCCAGCGGGTGGTCAATGAATTGCAGGGCAAGGCCCCGGCCCTCATGGCGCTGAGTCCGGGGGGGAGCGTCGCCGGGTCGGCCTGCATGGCGCCTGCGCCCGCCGGGGCGGGTCCCGCTCCGGCCCCAGCCCCGGCAGTTCAGGCGGAGGCTTTGTCGGCGCTCACCAATCTGGGCTATAGTCCGGTGGATGCGGCGCGCGCCGTGGCCCAGGTGGCCGAGGACGGTCAGGACGTCGGGGCCTTGATCCGCGCCGCCTTGAAGCGGCTGGCGCCCGGGGGCGAGGGATGACCGACCGCGATCCGCTGCTGGACCCCGCCGCGCGGGAGGAGGGGGATAAGGCACTGCGCCCCCAGACCCTGGATGAATTCATCGGCCAGAAGGAGGCTCGGGCCAACTTGCGCGTCTTCGTCGAAAGCGCGCGGCGGCGGGGCGAGGCGATGGACCACGTCCTGTTTCATGGCCCGCCGGGCTTGGGAAAGACGACCCTTGCCCAGATCATGGCGCGGGAATTGGGGGTCGGGTTTCGGATGACCTCTGGCCCAGTGCTGGCCAAGGCCGGCGATCTTGCGGCGATCTTGACGAACCTGGAAACGCGCGACGTGCTCTTCATCGACGAGATCCACCGGCTGAATCCCGTGGTGGAAGAGGTGCTCTATCCCGCCCTGGAAGACTTCGCGCTGGATCTGGTGATCGGCGAAGGCCCGGCGGCCCGAACCGTACGGATCGACTTGCAGCCCTTCACGCTGGTCGGGGCGACCACGCGGCTCGGTCTGTTGACCACGCACACCCACTTCTTCTACAAACAGACTGAAGAAGAAGCCAAATTTGCGAGCGTAAAGCAAGCTGAACTGGGCACAATGCCCAGCGACAAATCTTATCACCGCGCTGTTTTCAATCGCTATCTCCACC
>JBCCCB010000235.1:0-6401 GCA_039033775.1 Pseudomonadota bacterium
GGCGGGGCGTCATTGCCGGCCAAGAACATCGTACCGCCGGGGTTCTTTGGATATGTCGAAGGGTTGGAAGCTGACCCCTATGATCCCGAACAGGCGCAGGCGTTGCTGGCCGAGGCGGGCTATGGCGACGGTTTCACCATCCAGCTGGATTGCCCGAACGACCGCTACATCAACGATGAGGCGATCTGCCAGGCGGTCGCCGGCATGATGGGTCAGATCGGCATCACCGTGAACCTGAACGCCCAATCCAAGGCCCTGCATTTCCCGCTGATCCAGAACTCGACCACGGATTTCTATCTGCTGGGCTGGGGCGTGCCGACCTTCGATTCCGAATACATCTTCAACTTCCTGGTCCACACCAAGGACGCGGAGCGCGGCTCCTGGAACCCCACCGGCTTCTCGAACGCCGAATTGGACGCCAAGATCGTGTCCCTGGCCTCCCAGACCGACCTGGACGCGCGGAACGCGACTATCCAAGAAATCTGGGACGTCGTGCAGGAAGAGCAGTTGTATCTGCCGCTGCACCACCAGATTCTGAACTGGGGCATGACCGACAGCGTCACCACCGAGGTGTCGCCGGAGGACCAGCCCAAGTTCAAGTATTTCAGCGTAAGCCGGAGCTGATCCAAAACGCTATATGATCGGGAAAGGGGCCTCCGGGCCCCTTTTCTTTTGCAGCCGGCGGGACATGCATGTCCGCGCCCCGCAAGCCACATGACGGATCGGGAATGGGCGCCGTCGGCTCAGATCCTCCCGCCGCTCCGCCTGCTGGGCACGCCGCCCGTTACCGCCCCGTGGGAGGCCGCGACCGCGATCCTGTCCCTGGTCCCGACAGGCTGCCGGCGGCGGATGCAACTGAAGGATTTCCCGCCTGTCTCGCCACGCGCGATCCGGTCAAGCCAACATGAACACCGTTCGCCATGCCGGATCGACGCAGTCCAATGCTCACGGAGCCGGTGTTCGAGATCAAGGGCCTGGACACCCCAGATGCGCAGAGGCGACCATGCGCCCCAAGGGCAAGACCCCCGCATGTCCCAGCACCCAGAAGCCGTCTGGTCGGGCAGAGAGGATTCGAACCTCCGACCCCCTGCTCCCGAAGCAGGTGCGCTACCAGGCTGCGCCACTGCCCGACCGTGGGGGGCGCGTTTACGCCCCGGATACCGCCTTGGCAAGCACGCTCAGTGAACGTCGTCGCGCGATCGCGGCACCGCCCGCTCGGCCTCCGTCAGCAAGGGCGAGATCCGCATCGCCGTCCCCGTCTCGGCCCGCGACCGGGTCCGCAGAACGGGCGTGTTTATCGACCGCCCCAGGCTCTCCCGCAGCACGATATACAGACCCGACGCGATAATCACCCCGGCCCCCAGCGCGGTGCCTCCGTCGATGGTCTCGCCGAAGAACACCCAGCCATACAGCGCCGCCCAGAGGATCTGCGAATATTGCATCGGCGCCACCAGCACCGCCTCGCTCCGCCGATAGGCCGAAATCAGCGCCAGCGACGCCAGGAACGCCAGCGCCGCCATCATCGCCCACAGCCCCAGATCGCCCAGCGGCATGGGCCGGTAGACGAAGGGCATCAGCGCCCCCATCACCAGGAAATTCGCCACCATCGGGTACAGCATCAGAACGGCCGACCGCTCCTCTCGGCCGATCTTGCGCACGATCACCGCGGCCAGCGCGCCGAAGAACGCGGCCACCAGCGCCGCGATATGCCCCAGTTCCAACGCCACCCCGCCAGGCCGCAGCACGATCATCACCCCGGCCAATCCCACGATGACGGCCCCGCCCCGGTAGATCCCGACTTTCTCGCCCAGGATCGGGATCGACAGCACCGTGATGATAAGCGGCGAGGCGAAGATGATCGCATAGACCTGCGCCAGCGGCAGGACCGAGAAGGCGTAGAACGCGCTGAACCCGGTGATCACCGCCGACACGGTCCGCAGCGCTGTCCAATAGGGATGGCGCGGCTTCAGCGTCCCGGCTTCGGCGTCGCGCAGCAGCATGAAGACCACCAGCGGGAAGGTGAACAGCACGCTGAAGAAGACGATCTGAAAGACGGCATAGTCGCCCCCCAGCATCTTCACCGCCACATCATGGGTCGAAAACAGGCCGAAGGCCACCAGCGCCAGCAGGATACCGGAAAGCGGAGAGGTCTTGTCGGGCATGTCGGGTCCTTCGGGCTGCGCGGGCCGTCCTCCCCAGGCGGCCCTGCCTATGCGTGGCCCTAGCCCGACGCGGCGAGCGCGCGCAAGGCCGCGCCGGCCATCGTGTAATGGGTCCTGCCGTCATCCACGGCGCCCAGCCGCCTATAGAAGGCCCGCGCCTGGGCCTCGCCGGTTTCCCATCGCAACTGACCTGCCCCGGTCGCCACCGCGCGGGCCGCCAGCGCCGCCATCAAAGCGCGCCCCGCGCCGGTGCCACGGGCGGCGTCGGTCACGAACAGCTCCTTCAGATAGAGCGCGAAGCCCAGCCCCGCCGGAAACACCCGCAGCCAGCAGGTCAAGCCCACGGCCCGGTCCCCGGACCAGGCGATATCGGCGAAAGTCCCGTGGGGCGCGGCCAGCTCGGCCAGAACCTCTCGCTCCACCGCCTCGGGGGCAGGATCGCAGGCGTAATGGGTCAGGCAATCCCGATAGAGCGCGACGAACGCCCCTTCGTTGCCCTTCCCATACGGCCGAACCGTGATCAAGCGGCGTCGAGCGCCGCCAGGATCGCGTCGCCCATCCCGCCGGTCGAAACCGGCGTGCCACCCTCGGGCCCCATCAGGTCGCCGGTCCGCACGCCATCGGCCAGAACCTGCTGCACGGCCCCTTCCAACAGGTCCGCATTGGCGCCCTCGTCGAAGGAATAGCGCAGCGCCATGGCGAAGCTCAGGATGCAGGCGATCGGGTTCGCCTTCCCCTGGCCGGCGATATCCGGCGCCGAGCCATGGACCGGCTCGTACAAGGCCTTGGGCTTCCCGTTCTCCATCGGCTGTCCCAGCGAGGCCGACGGCAGCATCCCCAGCGACCCGGTCAGCATCGCCGCCGCATCCGACAGCATGTCGCCGAACAGGTTGTCCGTCACGATCACGTCGAACTGCTTGGGCGCGCGCACGATCTGCATCGCCCCCGCATCAGCCAGCATATGGGTCAGCTCCACCTCCGGATATTCGGCGTCATGCACTTCCTGCACCACGTCGCGCCAGAGGATCCCGGCCTCCATCACGTTCGACTTCTCCATCGAACAGACCCGGTTGTCCCGCCGCTTGGCCAGCTCGAAGGCCGATCGCGCGACGCGGGCGATCTCGCTCTCGGTATAGCGGTGGGTGTTGATCCCGACCCGCTCGTTGCCCTCCTTCGACACGCCGCGCGGCTCGCCGAAATAAACGCCAGAGGTCAGCTCGCGGACGATCATCATGTCGAGGCCCGCGACCAGCTCCGGCTTCAGCGACGAGAAATCCGCCAAGGCGTCGAAGCACTGCGCCGGGCGCAGGTTCGCGAACAGGTCCATCTCCTTGCGCAGGCGCAGCAGCCCCCGCTCCGGCTTCACGCTGAAATCCAGCTTGTCGTATGTCGGCCCGCCCACGGCCCCCAGCAGCACGGCATCGACCGCCTGCGCCTTGGCCATCGTGTCGTCATGCAGCGGCGTGCCATGGGCGTCGTAGGCGCAGCCGCCCACCAGATCCTCGGACACGTCGAAGGCCAGACCCTTCTTGGCGCCGAACCAGTCGATGATGCGCCGGACCTCGGCCATGACTTCGGGGCCGATGCCGTCGCCCGGCAGGATCAGAAGGGAATGGGCCATGGAACGCTCTCTCTTTCGTGACGACCGTGGCCTAGCCCCGGCCCCCTGGGCGGTCAAGGAAGCACGAGATCGACCCAGACCAGGCGCCCCGTCCCCGCCGCCTCCACCACCTCCCGGAACGGATCGTCCGGCGCGGGCCAGACCACGCCCGACGCGACCACCTCGGCGGCGCGGGGCGGCAACACGTAATCCACCCTGAGCGGTCCCGGCCCCTCCCAGGACACGGTGTCCAAGGCGGGGTCTCCCAGATGCCCTTCGCCGCCTCCGCCCGCCCCCCGCGGCGCCGGGTCCTGCAAAGCGGGATGGTCCAGCAGCGCGTGGATCGCCTCTCGCCGGCCCTGCCCATCCTTCGGGTCCAGGTTCGCCCGGCCGAGAACGACCGGCAGGTCGGCCGAGGCGGCCAGCCGCGCGACCAGCGCCAACTCGTCCCGGTTGCGCAACCCGTTCCGGTCCTCCGGCCCATCGAAGACCGGCGTCCCCGCCGCCATCGGGATCAGCGTCATCCCGGCCACCGGGATCGACCATTGTCCTACCGTCGCCAACGGCATCACCGCGCCCGCGCCCTGGGGCAGCAAGCCCTCGGCCACATCCGACGCCTCGACCCAGAGCGGCCCATGGTCGACCATCTCGCCCAAGGGCAAACGCGACAGCACCGCCAAGCCCCCATCGCCAGAGAAGCGCCCGTAGCCCAGCGCATCCCGCGCCTCGTCCCTGCGCCCGTTCCCATCCAGGTCGAACCCGCTCGGCCGCCCGGTATTGGGCCGGGGCGCCACGCGATGCGGATAGTCCAGATCATGCGCCGCCAGGCGTTCCGCCAGCACCTCCAAGGCCAAACGGTCGTGATCCCAATCCACGTCCAACAACAGCAGTATGTCCGGCCGGACCGACGCGATCACATCCAGCACCGCCTCGACCTGCTCATCCTTCTCCGACGCCAGGTCCCGCACCAACGTGCCCGGCCCCTTCCGGCTCAGCCCGGAATGGAAAGTCGCGACCCGCAGCGTCTCCGCCACCGCGGGCGCGGCGGCCAGCAGCCAGATCAGGCCGGCATGAAGGCCGGATCGGCCGGCCCTTCGGGCCCGCTGAACCGGCGCCGCTTGGTCGAGATCATCAGCGCCAGCCGCCGCATGGCGATGCCGCGCAGGAATAGCGAAGCGGGAAGGAAGGCCCATAACGCCATCACCCAAACCAGAAGCAGGTTGCTGTCGAGCATCGACAACTCGTAGGACCGCGCCACATAGGCCACCGCCACCGGCCCGAAATATGGCAGCGCAATCCCTAACAGGATGTTAACGCTGCCGTCGCGGCGGAGCTGCTTGACCACATCCGCGCCCGCCGTCGGGTCGAAGGTGGGCAGATTGATCCAGACGTTGAACGACCCGGTGGGCGACGGCCAGCTATGCAGCCGGATCAGGATCGCGAAGACCGTCAGCCCCACCAGGCTGATCAGATAGGACAGGCCCGCCGCCGTCCGAACCAGCGCGGCATCGGTCACCGACGTGCCCTCGGGCAGCAGCCACATCACCAGCCGCACCGGCGACAGCGGGAAGTCCACCGATTGCCCCACCAGCAATCCGATCGCCGCCACCAGCCGCGACAGGGCCGTCGGCTCGGTCTGCGCCCGGAAGGCCACCGCCAGCAGCAGGACCGTCGTGAACAGGATGCCGAAACGCGTGCGGTTGAACGGCGGGGCCGAGCGGAACTCGACCAGGCCCGGATAGGTCGACCCGTACTCGACCAGGACGAACAGCCCCGCGAACAGCGCGATCAGGACGATGCCTTCGGTGATCTGCGCCTCCGCTGGCAGCAATACCGAAGGCAGCATCACCATCATCACGACGCAAAGCGCACGGACGCACGCACCTGGGAGCTGCGAAATCACTGCCCTGTCTATCCTCGTTGGACGGAACCGGTACGTGCCGGCCCCTTGTTCCACGAAATCCGCCCCTCGATTGGGGCGACCGCCTCATTCTTGCCTTGAAGGTGCCTTGTTTAACTTCACCTCGCAAGCTTCTGTCCGGGAACGAAAAGACGAGAAGGGCAGACTGTGCCCGGACGGCATCAGGCCGCTATTTTCCAGGGTTATAATGTCTTCTATATCAACAATTTAGAAAATGACGTTCAGTCAAACCCAGGGTCGGGCTTGCGCGGCCCGGGTTTCGAAGGCTTCGATGGCCCCCGCCTTCTCCAGGGTCAGGCCGATCTCGTCCAAACCGTTGAGCAGGCAGTGCTTCTTGAACGCATCCACCTCGAACCCATAGGATGTCCCATCCGCCCCCGTCACCACTTGGTTCTCCAGGTCGACGGTGATCCGGGCATTCTCGCCGTTCTTGGCATCCTCCATCAACGCGTCCAACTGATCCTGGGGCAGCACGATGGGCAGGATGCCGTTCTTGAAGCAATTGTTGTAGAAGATGTCGGCATAGCTGGGCGCGATCACCGCGCGGATCCCGAAATCCAGCAGCGCCCAGGGCGCGTGTTCGCGCGACGAGCCGCAGCCGAAATTGTCCCCGGCCACGATGATCTGCGCGTTCCGATAGGCTGGCTTGTTCAGCACGAAATCCGGGATCTCGTTGCCATCGTCATCGTAGCGCATCTCGTCGAACAGGTTCACGCCC
>JBCCCB010000236.1:0-6367 GCA_039033775.1 Pseudomonadota bacterium
ATCAGCGCTTGCGCCCGAGGCGAGGTCAGCCACCCTTCCAGCTTGGCAACAAGGTCAGCCTTTACATGGTCATGCCGTTCGGGATTGACCGGCAGGTAGGCATATTGGTTGAACAGCACCGGATCGCCCTCGAACCCGATCGCCATGCCCTCGCGGTTGCCGAAATTCAGCCAAGACGCCCGGTCCGACAGCACATAGGCCCCCATCCCGGACGCGGTGTTCAACGCCGCCCCCATACCCGCGCCGACGGGCCTGTACCAGTCGCCCTCGGGCGCGATCCCGGCGCTCTCCCACAGCCGAAGCTCGGCCTTATGGGTGCCGCTATCGTCGCCGCGGCTCACGAAGGGCACCTGGGCGGATGCAATCTTTTCAATGGCTTCCGCCGCGCCTGCGGCCTCACCGATCCCCGCCGGATCGCCCTCGGGCCCGACCAGGACAAAGTCGTTATACATGATCTCGCGCCGATGGGTGCCGGACCCCTCGGCCACGAACGCCTCCTCCGCCACCTTGGAATGCACCAGCACCGCGTCCACGTCCCCCGCCGCGCCCAGACGCAGGGCCTGGCCGGTGCCGACGACCAGCAATTGCAACTCGATCCCCGTCTCCGCCTCGATCTCGGGCAGCAGCACGTCGGCCAGGCCGGAATTGTTGAACGACGTGGTCACGGCCATCTTCATGGCCTCCGCCTGGGCGGCGACGGGCAGCAACAGGGCCAGCAGCAACGCACGGATCATTCGACGATATCTCCTCTCAGGAAGGCCCGAGCCGCCTCCGTCCGGGGCCCGGCAAAGAAGGCCCCGGCGGGCCCGGTTTCATGCACCTTGCCATGAAGAAGGAAGATCACGTCGGAGGCAATCCGTCGCGCCTGGCCCATGTCATGGGTCGCCATGATGAGCTTGGTCGTGGCGGCCGCCTCGACCAGGCGGGCCTCGATTTCCTTGGTGGCGCGGCCATCCAAAGCGGCGCAGGGTTCGTCGGCGAACAGCACCTCGGGCTCGGTGATGAGCGCCCGGGCCAGGGCCAGCCGCTGCAATTCGCCGCCCGACAGGGATGGCGCCGGTTGGTCCAGATGCCCGTCCAGCCCGAAGCGATGCGCCTGGGCCTTGGCGCGGGCCAGCGCTTCGGCGCGGGGCACGCCGCGCAGCCGTAGGGGATAGGCCAAGTTGGCCGCCACGCTGCGGCGCAAGACGATAGGCCGCTGGAATACATAGGCCTGCCGGGTACGCGCTTCGGCCTCAGGGAGGGCCCAGGCGACCCGGCCCTCGGCCCGTTGCAGGCCATGCATCATCCGCAGGAGCGAGGTCTTACCCGATCCGTTCGGCCCGATGACGACGGTTACACCGCGAGGGGTCACCGTCAGGTCCACCGGGCCCACGAGTCGCGTGCCGCGTTGCCGCAGGCCCGCGCCGATCAGGGTCAATGGCAGCGCGCTTACCATCGGCCCCGTCGTTCGGTCTGCAACGTCCAGTGGCTGGCCAATGATACCAGCAGCGACAGACCGATCAGGATGATCCCAAGGCCCAGCGCCAAGGCGAAGTCGCCCCGCCCGGTTTCCAAGGCGATGGCCGTCGTCAGCACGCGGGTCAGCCCGTCGATATTGCCGCCCACGATCATGATCGCCCCGACCTCTCCGATGGCGCGGCCGAAGCCTGCCAGGCCCGCCGTCAGCAGTGCCCGGCGGCCGTCATAGAGCAGGGTCCACATGCGCTGGCGCCGGGTCGCGTTCAGGGAGATCAGCAGATCGTGATATTCCGCCCAGAGGTCGCGCATCGCCTGATGCGCTATGCTGGCCACCAGCGGTGTAACGATGATGACCTGCGCGATGATCATCGCCGTGGGCGTGAACAGCAGGCCCAACACGCCGAACGGACCGGACCGCGACAGCATCAGATAGACCACCAGGCCCACGACCACCGGCGGCAACCCGATCAAGGCGTTCAGTGTGGCGATCACCACACGGCGGAACCGGAAGCGGCGCACGGCCAGCCAACAGCCGAGCGGCAGGCCCAGCAGGCAGCCGATGGCGACAGCCGTCAGGGTCACCTGCAAGGACAGCAGGGTAATGTCTATCAGGTCGGGGTCCGCCGTGACGATCAGCCGGATCGCCTCCACGAGCCCGGCAAACAGGTCGTCCATGGGCTAGGGGTAGCCCCGTGGGCGGGCGGTGAAAACCGTCCGGCATCGCCTGGGGGCCGGGATCGGCGCAGAAAGCACAGGGTCAGGCCCGCTCGATATGGCCGCCCGCGCACAGGGTCAGGATATCGCCGGTCCGAAAGGGAGGATCGGCCAGGTGGAGCACCGGAATGGTGGCCCATCCCATCTGCCCCGCCACCAGCACGCCGATCGGCAGGATCGCATCGCGCGCACCCACGATCAGGGCGCACGGCGCCTGCCCGCAACGAAGCAGCTCCAGCATCACCGCCGACGAACTGCTGGACCCGATCAGCCGCTCGATCACCAGCACCATCCCCGACACGCAGGCGCCATGCTGCGGATGATCCGGCCGGGTGATCCGGCCGTCGGCGGGGTCGACGCCGCCCCAGAAGCTGATCGGCTGGTCGAGACGCAGGGCGGGACCGCTCGCGGTCCCGTCGATCAGCGGGTCGGCCAGCCATGTCACGGGCTGCGAACCACGCGCCCCGCCCGGGCGCTGGCGACGCATTCGGCCAGGGTGCCGAAGACCGGCAGATGTCCGGTATTGCCCATGGCGTAATGGGCGAACTTGGCCGAGTTCGTCATCAGGACACCCGGACCCTCGGGCAGGATCGGGGTGACCACCACGCAGGTATCGGTCACGAAGATGACGCCTAGATCGGTCAATGCGGTGTCGATGCCGTCGGTGGCCAGACCCTCAAGGGTCTGGCGTCCGGCGCAGACATAGACCGGACGGCGAAACGGCCGCCCGCCCGCCAGGCGGAGAAGCTCGAGGCATTCCGCGGCCGAGAAATGCGGGCTGCCCAGGGCCACGCAGTCGATCGGTCCGTCCGGTGCCTGGCTGAGGCGCCGGCGTTCCTCGTCCAGCATGGCGGGGCTGAGCCGAATCGTTTCCTCGGGTCGTCGGTGGCCCAAGGCCGTGGCCCGGTCCGGCGCTTCTGGCGTGGTTCCGATGATATGGGTCAGGGCGACGGCACCGGTCGCAGCCGCCGCGGCGCACAGCGCCTTCATCTGATCGTCGGTGGCGCCCGGCGGGACGCCATCGACCGCGCAAACGGTCTCTCCCGCCAAGCGGCCGACCAGGGCGCCAAGAACCGGGTAAATCGACGCGTCCTGCCAAGTCCCGGGTGGCAAGGTTGTGGCATCCAAGAGAAGGCGGGCCAGGCGGCGGCCCGGGACATGCAGCCCGTAATAGGGCGCCCGGCCCGCGATGGCGCAAGCGATGTCCAGAAAATCCCCGTAGCGATTGGTCCGCGCGCCCAGAACCGTATTGGCGAAGGCGACCGCGTTGCTCTCACCCCAGGCGATCTGCTGACCCAAGGCGGGCCGGGCCCCGGCCTGGTAGGGGGCGCAGGTCCAGCTGGGCCGGCAGCCCAGCCGCTCATGGGCGACCATCAGGCGAAAGGCCATCTTGCGCGCGTCGGGAGCAAGGCGGCATTGGTCCGGCTTCAGCAGGTTCAACGCGCCCACATTTGTCGTCGCGGGCACGGCGACCTGCGCGCCCTCCTCGACCAGTTTTTCGCAGAACAGCGTGCCCGAGGCGCCGTGGTAGAGACAGCCGTCGATATGGCCCGACGCGATCTCCACCAGGCGATCCGCGCCGAGCATCCGGGCGGCGCTCGTGACGATTTCCAGCGCCATGCGGTGGCCCCCGCTCCCAGTCTCGCCCGCGAGGATGGCGCGATCTTCGGGCGCGAGGTGCATGGGTCAGCTGGCCTCGGCCAGGATCGCGCAGAGGGTCTCGGGCGGCAGAACGATGGGGTTCGCCTTCATGGAGGACGCATTGGCCGCGTCGGTCGCGATCCGTGGATAGAGGTCATCGGGCACGCCCATTTCCGACAAGCGCGGCAGGCCCATGGCATCGATCCAGGCGGTCAGGCCGTCCGGGAAGACGGCCTCGATCTGCTCGGTCACCCAGGCGAGGCGCGGGTCGTCCGGCAGGGCCGATCGGTTGGCGGCCAGGACCGGCGGCAGGAGACGGCCGCATATGGCACCGTGGGCCGCGCCGGTCAGGCCGCCGATGACGCCGGCGAGGCCGTGAACGGCCCCGAGACCGGCATTGGCCAGGGCTAGGCCACCGCAGGTGGAGACCCAGGCGAATGTGTCCCAAGCATCCCGGTCGTCGCCCTCGATCAGGGGCCGAAGCGCGGCCAGCCCGGCGGGGATCGCGGCCCTTGTCAGCGCGTCGGTCATGGGGGTGGCGCGGGGGGTGCAGGCGGGCTCGATGACCTGCGTCAGCGCGTCCAACGCGGCGGGAAGGGCGACCGCGCGCGGCGCGCCCTGCATTAGGTCCGCGTCCACGATGGCCAGCTCGGGGACCATGCGAGGATCGCGCAAACTGACCTTGAGCTGCCGATCCGGCACCGTGATGACGGCGTTCTTGGTGACCTCGGACCCCGTGCCTGCCGTGGTCGGGATCGCCACGAAAGACAGCGGGTCGGCATCAAGCGCCCGGCCGGTGCCGACGATCTCCAGATAGTCGCGGGAGGGGCCGTCGCAATGCAGGAGCGCGGCCAACGCCTTGCCCAGATCGACCGCGGCCCCGCCGCCCAAGGCGACCACGGCATCCGGCCGGCCGAGCGTGTCGCGCGCGGCGTCGAGCATGGGCAGATCGGGCTCGGACGGGCAGCCGATGGCCTGCACCTCGCGGCCCGCGTCCTGCAGCCCGGCCAAGAGCCAAGCGGCACGGTCGGGCGTGGCGCCATGGACGACAAGGATGTTCCGCCCCAACGACGCGATGCGCGCGACGGCGTCCCGCGCGGTGCCACGGCCGAAAACGATCTCGGCGGGGGACAGGAAGGAGAAGGGGGGCATGGCGCGCGCTCATCGGTCGGGTCGATCCGGGGATCTGTCCAGCCGGGGGTCGTGGGGTCAAGTGCGACGATGGCGATTTGCCCCGGTGCGGACATCCGATCCGAGTCGACGGGCGACCGATCCCTGTCGGACCTCGGTCAGGGCTGCGGGGGCGATCTGTCGATGGGGTAGCCGATGGGCAGGGGCCCGGAGCGGACGGTCGAGCTTAGCCGTGGACCGGAATTAAGGCGAAGCCGCCGGTCCATCGCGTCGCCAGTGGATCTCGAACCAATGGCGCCCCACTGGCGACCGCCCCCCGGCACGGCGATCAGGCTGATGTCGGCCCAACGCTCGGAGCTTATGCGGACTTGGCAGACATAAAGTGCTGCCGAACAACCGTCGGATCGCCGTACCGCGGCCCGCCGACGGACCGACTTTCACCCAGCCGACCAATGTCCGCTCCAGGCCCAATTCCGCCGACCACCCGAAGGAGCCCGAATCCCGTCCGAAGACCCAAACCGCCAATCCTAAACGAACACCACCCCCGAACCGGGTTCGGGGGTGGCCAGAGATCGAAACGAGGCCGCGAGGCCCCAGCAGTTCACTGCTGCCAGGACTGGATCAGCTCGTCGTAAGAGACCGTCATCGGCTCCTCGTCCTCGTTCTCCAACGCGGCCTTCGGCGCGCCGGGCTGTTCGAGCCAGAAGGACGGGTCCTGCTCCTCGTTCAGCACCGGACCCAGATCGCCCTGGACGCCCGCACGCTCAAGCCGGGCGAGCACCTGCTCCTGCTGCTCGCAGAGCGCGTCCAACGCCTCCTGCGGCGTCTTCTGCCCCGACATGGCGTCGCCGATGTTCTGCCACCAGAGCTGCGCCAGGCGCGGATAGTCCGGCACGTTGGTGCCCGTGGGCGACCACTGCACACGGGCGGGCGAGCGGTAGAACTCGACCAGGCCGCCCAGGCGCGGGGCGCGCTCTGTGAAGTGGTCGCTGTCGATGGTGCTCTCACGGATGAAGGTCAGACCCACGTCGGACTTCTTCAGGTCCACCGTCTTCGACGTCACGAACTGCGCGTAGAGCCAGGCGGCCTGGGCGCGGTCCACGGGGGTCGATTCCATCAGCGTCCACGACCCGGCATCCTGATAGCCGATCTTGGTGCCTTCCTCCCAGTAGACACCATGCGGCGACGGCGCCATGCGCCAGAGCGGCATCCCGTCCTCGTCCAGCACGGCAGAGGCCCCCTCACCCACCATGTCGGCGGTGAAGGCGGTGTACCAGAACATCTGCTGGGCGATCTGGCCCTGGGCCGGGATCGGACCGGCCTCGCCGAAGGTCATGCCGGCAGCCGTGGGCGGCGAATACTTTTCCAACCACTCGATCGCCTTGGTGACGGCATAGACCGCGGCCGGGCCGTTCGTGGC
>JBCCCB010000237.1:0-6358 GCA_039033775.1 Pseudomonadota bacterium
ATCAACCGCCCGGAGCTGTCCAGCAGCGGCCCGCCGGAATTGCCCGGATTGATCGCCGCATCGGTCTGGATCGCGCTGCGGATCGTCACGCCGTTCTGGCCCGGCACATCGCGCCCCAGCGCGCTGACCACGCCCGTCGTCAGGGTAAAGTCTAGCCCGAACGGATTGCCGATGGCATAGACGTTCTGCCCCACTTGCAGGTCGGCCGACCGTCCCAACTCGAACGGCCGCATGCCGCCCATGCTCGGCACTTGCAGGACCGCCAGATCGTGGCGTTCGTCCACGCCCACCACCCGCGCCTCGATGGCCCGCCCGCCCGGCAGGCGAACGCTGGCGCCATTGGACCCGCTCAGCACGTGGGCATTGGTGACCACATAGCCCGATTCGTCCCAGACGAACCCGGACCCCGTCCCGCGCGGGACGTTGGATTCCATGGTCAGGAACATCTCCATGCCGCGCATGGTCGTGGTGATGAACACGACCGAATTCTGCGCATTCTGGAAGATGTCGATGGTCGATTGCTCGGCCGCCGTCACCCCGCCGGTTCGCTGGGCTGCGGGGGCCGGATCGTTGGCCTGGGCCGAAGCCTCGCGACTGGGCAGATAGGGCGCGGTGATCAACCCGAAGACCAGGCCCAAGCCGCCCGCGATCAGTGCGACCCGGCGCATCACGCCTTCGCCAACGCGGCCTCGCGGGCCGCGCGCAGCCGTTGGAAGTCGTCGCCCGCGTGGTAGCTGGACCGCGTCAGCGGCGTGGCCGAGACCATCAGGAACCCCTTGCCCCAAGCCGCCTTCTCATAGCCCGCGAATTCCTCGGGCGTGACGAACCGGTCCACCGCGTGGTGCTTGGGCGTCGGCTGCAGGTACTGACCGATGGTCAGGAAGTCGATGTCGGCGGCGCGCATGTCGTCCATGACCTGCAACACGCCTTGGCGATCCTCACCCAAGCCGACCATGATGCCGGACTTGGTGAAGATGGTCGGCTCCATCTCCTTCACCCGCTGGAGCAGCCGCAGGGAATGGAAATACCGCGCCCCTGGCCGAACCTCAGGATAGAGCCCCGGCACCGTCTCCAGGTTATGGTTGAACACGTCCGGCTTGGCCGCGACCACGACGTCCAGCACCGACGGATCGGCCTTGATGAAGTCAGGCGTCAGGATCTCGATCGTCGTCCCGGGCGAGCGCTTGCGCACCGCGCGGATCGTCTGGGCGAAATGCTCGGCCCCGCCGTCTTCGACGTCGTCGCGATCCACCGAGGTGATGACCACATGGTTCAGCCCCAGCTTCTGCACCGCATCCGCCACGCGCCCCGGCTCGAACACGTCCAGCGCCTCGGGCGGCTTGCCGGTGGCGATGTTGCAGAACGTGCAGGCGCGGGTGCAGACCTCGCCCATGATCATCATGGTCGCGTGGCCCTGGGACCAGCATTCGCCCACATTGGGGCAGCCCGCCTCTTCGCAGACCGTCGTCAGCCGATGCTCCCGGATGATCTTGTGGGTCGCCTTATAACCCTCACCCACCGGCGCCTTCACCCGGATCCAGCTGGGCTTCTTGGGCTGCGGATTGTCGGGGCGGCGTGCCTTTTCGGGATGGCGTTCGGCGGGGATCTTCAAGTCGCGGGGCATGGTCTTCTCCGGTCGACGGACGCCCCTAGACGTAGGACACCCGCGCGCCCGACGCCAGAGCCCCTTGGCCGCAGCCGCCCCGCGCCCTACCCTCGCGCCATGCGCATTCTCGCCCTCCTCCTCGGCCTCTGGCCCCTGCCTGCCTGGGCTTGGACCTTCTCGCCCCTGCCTATCTGCACCCTGGAGCAAGCGACCGAGACCGGCACCACCCGCGTCACCTTCGACCCGTCGACGGGCATCTACGCCATCGCCCTGACCCGACCGGACGGCTGGCCCCCCGCACCCGTCTTCTCGATCCGCTTCGAAGGCGGCGCGCCCCTGACCATCTCCACCCCGCGCCACGTGATCGACGGCGCGACCCTGACGGTCACCGACCGCGGCTTCGGCAACGTTCTGGCGGGGTTGGAGTTCAACGCGACCGCCACCGCCATCCTGGGCGAGACGATCTTCCCCATGGACCTCACCGGCGCGGCCGAGCCGGTTCGGGCGTTCCGGGCGTGTCCGGCGGCGGGGCTGGCGTAACGGCTCTGACAAGCGCCCCGTCGTCCTCGGACTTGATCCAAGGACCTCCGTCGGCAAGAGACGCACGATCTCGACCCGACAGCCTTTCGATGGGGCACGGAATCAAGGGCCTTTGGCCCGCCGGGCCAGCGCCGGTCCGGCCCTACGGAGCGGCGCTCTGGCCAGCCTCACGCACCGACCCTCTGTTCGACGACCTTGGCAAACATAAAGTGCCTCGCAGAACCGTTGCAGCGCCGCTCCCCGACCCAGCGCTGGCCCGGCTCCGGGTCCACCTGAACGGCTTTCGCGAACAAGCCCGCGCTCTCCCACATTATCCCAGCGGCAACCGAGGCTCTCATCGCGCGGCGCTCTCCCTCGCCAAGAACCCCGTCACCGCCTCCATCACCACGGGCGACCGCCGCGCATCCCCCTCCACCGCGCAGTGCGGCGCCCCTGGCAACCGCACCTCCCGGCAATCGGACATCCGCGCACAGAGCCGCCCCGCCGCCCGGCTGCTCACCACCCGATCCCGCCCGGCGGTCACCATCAGCACCGGCGCCTCGACCGAGGGCCCGATCCGCTCCAACACGTCGATGGAGGCGAACGTGGCCGACACCCAGCCCGCCGACGGCACCTCCACCCGCAAGTCCGGATCCACCTCCATCAGCGCCCGGCGCAGGTTCGCCAGGTCCGCATCCGGCTGGCAGACATTCCCCCGCCCCACGAGCCGCGTGAACGGTGTCCGCCGGGGCCAGGGCAGGCTGCCGGGCAGGTACGCCCCCGCCGCCCCGTTCCGGGCCAGCAGATCGGCCACACCGCGCCCGACCCGGCCGCCGGGGATGCCGATCATCGGCACGATCAGCGCATAGGCCAGGACCTCGGGCGCATAGTCCGCCGCCATGCGCAGCGCCACATGGGCGCCTTGGGACAGGCCGACGACCACGATCGGCCCCTCCTGCCGCGCCACGAAGGCCGCCAGATCGGCGGTCAGGTTCGCGTAGTCCCGCACATGCCCCAGATCGTAGCGCGTCGCGAGCCGCACCGACCGCCCCTGTCCGCGCAACACCAGCGCGGCCACGTCCCAACCGGCCTCGGCCAGCGCCCGCATCTCCTGCGCATAAAGCTCCAGAGGCGCCGTATAGCCCGGCACGAACACGACGGTCCCGCGCGACGGTCCCCGTGCCGCCAAGCGCCCGGTCTCCAACACGATGCCGGGCGTGGGCTCGAACCGCCCGAACGCGAAATCCTCGGGCAGTTTTTCCAACCGCTCCAGATACGCCCGCGCCGCGCCCACTTGGTCGGCCGCCGCAGATGCGCCGACGAGCACCAGACCCGCCAGGAAGACCGCGAGGAGGCGCATCTACCCCGCCGACCGCCGGGTCCAACCCCAGAGGCAGATCAACTCCATCACCACATGGGCCCCCGCAATCGCCGTGGCCCCCGTCGTGTCATAGGCCGGCGCCACCTCGACCACGTCGCCGCCGACCATGTTGATCCCCGCCAAATCCCGCAGGATCGCCGCTGCCTGGCCCGACGACAGCCCGCCCCAAACCGGCGTCCCCGTCCCCGGCGCGAAGGCCGGGTCCAGACAATCGATGTCGAAGGTCACGTAGCAGGGCCGATCCCCCACCACCTCCTTGATGCGCGCGGCCACCGCGCCCGGCGCGGCCTCATGCACGGCGCGCGCGTCGATGGTCGTCACGCCCAGCGGGTCGGGGTTCACGGTGCGGATGCCGACCTGCACGGAGGTCAGAGGATCAATCACCCCCGTCTTCACCGCCTTGTAGAACATCGTTCCGTGGTCGATCCGCTCCATGTCGTCGTCGGGCCAGGTGTCGGAATGGGCGTCGAACTGGATCAGGCTGAGCGGCCCGTGCTTCTCTGCATGGGCCTGCAGGATCGGGAAGCTGACATAGTGATCGCCGCCCATGGCGATGCAGCCCGCGCCCTGGTTCAGGATCCCCGCCACATGCGCCCGCAAAGCCCCCGGAAAGTCCGACACCTTCGCATAATCGAAGCCCACATCGCCGTAATCCGCCACGGCGAACTCGTCCAAGGGGGAGTAATCCCAGTAATAGGGCGGATCGAAGACCTGCAGACTGGACGCCTCGCGGATGGCGCGCGGCCCGAACCGGCTGCCGGGCCGATGGGTTACCGCCTGATCGAACGGCACGCCGGTCACCGCCAGATCGAACCCGCTCAAATCCTTGGTGTATCGCCGCCGGAAGATCGACGTGGCGCCGCCGAACGCGTTCTCGAAGGTCAGCCCCCGCGCGTCGTTCCGCGTGATCGCGCCGTCCACCTGGTCGCGTGCGTCCTGCAATGCCATCAAGTCCCTCCTGCCGTCACGCGATCTCGCCAAGCGCGCATCTTCCAGCGACATCACCACGGCGCGGGCGCGGGGGAAACCCTCTCGACACCGCCCCCCCTCCTGCTACGTCGCGGGACATGACCACACTCCGCGACAATTTCGTCCAGGCCATGTCCCGCGCCGCCGCCACCGTCAGCGTCGTCACCACCGATGGGCCGGCGGGCCTGGCGGGCGTCACCGTCTCGGCCATGACCTCGGTCAGCGCGGATGGCGACGCGCCGACCATGCTGATCTGCGTGAACCGGGACGCCTCGGCCGCGCAGCCGATCCTCGACAATAAGTGCTTCGCCATCAACGTGCTGGACGCGCAGCAACAGGACATCGCCGACCTTTTCGCCGGGCGCACCGCCGCCACGGGCGCCGCGCGCTTCGACGGGCTTGCCTTCGACCGCCTGGCCACGGGCGCCCCGGTCCTGCGCGGGCTGGCCAGCTTCGATTGCGACATCCAGGCCGTCGATCCGATCGGCACGCACAACGTCATCCTGGGCGCCGTGCGCGCCGTACGATCCTCGGAAGACGGCACGCCGCTGATCTACGGCATGCGCAGCTATCTCAGGGCCGAACGCGCCTGAGACGGCAGCGCCAGTTCCAGCAAGCCCACCCCGGTTCGATCCTGCCAAGCGCCTGGCGCCGTCTCCAACGCGCGCAGCCAGGCGATGGCCTCGGGCGAGGTGGCCGCCGACAGATGCCTGTCCGCCACGTTGCCCCCGGCACTGCTCAGATCCGCGACGGTCACGTCCAGATCGGCCAGGCGCGACAGATCGTCCGGCGATCCCAGCCGCGCGCGCCGTCCCCCCAGCCGCGCCGACAGGCCCAGGATCCGATCCTGATCGGATACGGTGATCAGGAACGGCTGCGGCAGCCGCCCGATGGCCAGCGCCTGGGACCGGAACAGGTCGATATCCACATCCGGAGAGATCAGGATCACCGCCGCCATCCGGTCCCGCGGCAATTGCTCTGCCACGGCCATCTGGCGCAGCGTCTCCATGGTCAGAAAGCCGCCCATGGAATGGGCGACCAAGACAATGGGCCGGGGCTGCGACCACGCCAGCAGGGTCAACAGGTCCGCCAGCGCGTCGCGCGACCGCAGCGACGCATCGCGATCCGCCAGGTAGCCCAGGGCCGTCGCCATCGACGGCCAGACGAAGGCCAGATGCGGCCCGGCGCCACCGAAATCCTGGGCCATCTGGGCCAGGCGATAGACCGCCTCGGCCGGGTTGTTGTTGTAGCCGTGGACGAAGACCGTCACCGGCGCATCCGACGGGGCGGCGGAACCGATCGCGTCCAGCAGCCCTGCCCGGTCTAACGAGTCGGCGCGTCCGACGCCAAAGGCGTCGGGGCCGCTGAACGCCAGGCTTCCGGGGGCGCGATCTGCTGGCAGCGAGACGTCGATCTGCGCCGCCGTCAGGCCGGTCCCATTCGGCGACACCATCGTGACCGGCTGCAGGACCCGGCCCGCATCCGCCGGCCGCGAGACGAAGGCGCCCCGGGGCCCGCAGGCCGCGACCGACAGCGCCAATGCCAGGACACTGCGCCGGGAGATCATATCCGCCCCGTCACCGATGCCCGCAGCAGCCGCCAGCGGCTGCCGGTATCCGACAGGTCCGGCGTCTCTCCGGGAGTGTCCCGATGGGCCATCAGCAGCGCCTCCACATCCGTCAAGACCAGAAACACCGGCCGAGCCCGCTTGGGCAAGCGCGCTTGTCGAAACCGGCCCAGGGCCGCCAATCCGTCCTCGGCCAAGGCGCGCACCTGCTTGGCCGGATCGCCCGGCGGCAGCGGCTGCCGCCCCCGCGCCACCAGATCGGGCGCCGCCGTCAGCCAGGCCGCGATGCCGTGGGCCAACCCGCCATCGCGCACGG
>JBCCCB010000238.1:0-6353 GCA_039033775.1 Pseudomonadota bacterium
AGCCGCGGCTTGAAATCCATGGCCAAGCAGCACGGCGTCAGCGCCGAGGCCATGGCCCGCAGGATCCTGGCCGAAGGGGTCTTTCCGCCCGATCAGCCACCGCTGGGAAAGCGGCTGCGCGCGCTGGCGCGGGACTTGGACGTCGACATGGACGGGGTCGAATTTCCCCGCGACCGCTCCGGGATCGACGCGGCCGATCTTGGATGATCATCCTCGACACGAACGTCATCTCCGAAATCCAGAAGACCGATGCGTCGGAGGCCGTCGAAGCCTGGTTCGACGCCCAGGCCCTGCCCTCGCTTTGGCTGACCACGATCACGGTGGCCGAGCTGCGCTATGGCGCGGCGCTTCTGCCCGTGGGCCGCAAGCGGGCCGCGCTGGACCGGCTGATCGAGCTTTACGTGGAGACCTGGTTCGCCGACCGGATCGCGCCCTTCGATCTGTCGGCCACGATCCTCTTCGCGGACCGCGCGGCGCAGGCGGCGGCGCGCGGTCGCAAGATCGACGGCTTCGCGGACGCGGCCATCGCCGCCATCGCCTTGTCCAGGGGCTTCGCCGTCGCCACCCGGGACGGGCGGCCGTTCCGGGACATGGGGGTCGAGGTCATCGACCCGTGGGATGCGGGCGGGCGATGATGTTCACGGTGGTGACTGGTCGTGAGTGGAAACAATTCGACGCCATGCGAAATCCCCCTGATCTGATATGACCCGTCGAACGAGACAGTTGAGATGGGAAAATTGTTGAGAATCGAACCCACCGGGGACAGCAACGGCATTTGTGACTGCTGTGGCGAGCGCACCCGCACCGTCTAGGGATTGGCCCGTGACGAGGATGGCCCTGTCGCCAGCTATTTCATTCAGTGGACCGAGGGTCAGCCGCTCGACAGTCACCCGGCCAATGTCGATCTGATCTGCGGGCGTTGGGGAGAGGGGACGACCGGGGAAGACCGCTGCGCGATATCGCTTGTCCGTTTCGAGAATGAGGCCGGCCCGGGCGTCATGGTGGTCGATGCGCAGGATCGACCTGTCGCGAGGAGTGACCTGGTCGGGCGCGCCTTGAGCCGGGAGGAGGTCGTCGGGACCGATCTGGCGCAAGAGGCCTACGCCATCTTCGATGCCGTGCTGATCCAGGACACGCGGCTGGGCTAGCATGCGCCGTGAGGTCTCTGGGCCGCCAAGCATATGTGTCATGACCGCCCCCTTGCCCTGATCCGCCGATCCCGACCGGCGCGATTGACGCAGGCGCTGTCCATCTTGTATGGCACCCCCATCCGAAGACGAGACGACGAGGAGGTTTCATATGATCGACATCATGATCCGTTCGACCTCCGTGTCCCTCGGTCTGGCAGGGCTTTTGCGCCCGACATTCCGAGACAAGGTGCCCGGCCACAGTTGAGCCCGCGCGCCGCCGGGGCCCCGATTCGGGGCCGATCTCTCATCTTCAGTTAGGGCACGGTCGCCGCGATGGCGGGCCGTGACGCGTTCATGACCCGCAAAGCTTCGACCGACGCGCCGCGTCGGGTTCTGTCGTTCACGTGGCGCCGGTGGCGCCGGCAACCGGGCCGGATGGTGGCGCTGGTGGTGCTTGTCCTGATCTCGACCGGGGCCGATGTGGGCTTTCCCGTCGCCACCGGCGTGCTGGTGGATGCGGTCGCCGACCCGCAGGTCGCGCCGCGCACCGCCTGGATCGCCCTGGCGGTGATGCTGGGCCTGGCCGCCCTGTCGGTCGCGGCCAAGGTGGTGGCCTATTTCACCATCATCGAGATGACCCTGCGCGCCATGCGCGACCTGATCATGGACGGCTTCGGCCGCATCCTGCGCCTGCCCACATCCTGGCATGCCAACAGCTTCGCGGGCGCGACCGTGCGCAAGATCACGCGGGGCGGCTGGGCGCTGGACGATATGGGCGACACGATCTTCCTGGCGCTGCTGCCCGCGTTCCTGGCGCTGGCGGGCACCACGGTCACCCTGGCCGTATTCCGGCCGGAACTGGGCGCCGCCGCGCTGATCGGCAGTGTGGTGTTCATCTATGTCTCGGTCCTGCTATCGGCCCGCTGGGTCGCGCCCGCGGCCAGCCTGTCGAACGCCCAGGACAGCCGGCTGAGCGGGGCGATCGCCGACGCCATCACCTCCAACGAGGTGGTGAAGGCCCATGCCGCCGAAGCGCGGGAGGAGGCCCGGCTGGACTGCGTCGTCGCCAAGTGGCGCCACCGGACGCGGCGGACCTGGCGGCGCGGCACCGTGTCGGGCCTGGTGCAGGACGGGATCCTGTGGCTGCTGCGCGTCGCCGTGCTGGGCGGCGCGGTGCTGGCCTGGGCGCGGGGCTTGGCCGGGCCGGGCGAGGTGGCCTTCGCCGTCACCGCCTTCGCCACGCTGCAGGGCTATCTACGGTCCATCGGGCAGGAGATTCGGCAATTGCAGCGCGCGATCAACGACATGGAGGAACTGGTCGACCTGATGGATGCCCCGCCCGAGGCGCAGGTGGCCCGGCCCCCGGCGCAGCCCCTGCCCGCGCGGCAGGGGGGCCTGGAGTTCCGCGCCGTGGGCTATGGCTATGCCGGCGCGCCGACGCCGCTGTTCACCGATCTGAACGTGTCGATCCCGGCCGGGCAGCGGGTGGGGCTGGTGGGGCGATCCGGCTCGGGCAAGACGACCTTCGTCAAGCTGCTGCAACGCCTGCACGAGGTCACCGAGGGCCGGATCGAGCTGGACGGCACCGACATCGCGTCGCTGCCCCTGGCCGATCTGCGCCGGTCCCTGGCCGTCGTCGCGCAGGAGCCGATCCTGTTCCACCGCAGCCTGGCCGACAACATCGCCTATGCCCGGCCCGGCGCCGAGATGGCCCAGGTCCGGGAGGCGGCGGCGCGGGCGGGCGCGGCGGAGTTCATCGACGCCATGCCCAAGGGCTACGGCACGTTGGTGGGCGAACGGGGCGTGAAGCTGTCGGGGGGCGAGCGTCAGCGCATCGCCATCGCCCGCGCCTTCCTGTCGGACGCGCCGGTCCTGGTGATGGACGAGGCCACGTCGAGCCTGGATTCCGAGGCCGAGGCCAAGGTCGCCGCGGCGGCCGAGCGATTGATGGAGGGCCGCACGACCCTCATCATCGCGCACCGGCTGGCGACGGTGGCCAAGCTGGATCGGCTGCTGGTCTTCGACAAGGGCCGGATCGTGGAAGACGGTCCGCCGGCCGAGTTGCTCGCCAAGGAGGGCGGCCTGTACCGCGCCCTGCACGAGCGGCAGGCGGGCGCGCTGGCGGCGTGATGGCGGCTCGTCTGGCCGTCATCCTCGGGCTCGACCCGAGGATCTCTTGCCGCTGGAGGTCTTCGGGTCGAGCCCGAGGACGACGCAACGCCGGCTCATCTGCGGATTAGGAAGGGCGGTCCGCGCCCTACCCCGCATCAACGGCAGGGGTGGCCCTTGACGGTGTGATGGATGACGCGACCGGGGCCCATGCCTGGGCGAGAGGACTGCTCGCGGGGCCCGCTACCTCCCGTCGGTGTCATCCTCGGGCTTGACCCGAGAACCTCGCTGCCGTCGAAGATCCTCGGGTCGAGCCCGAGGATGACAGGTCGGATTACTGGGCCGATGCAAGCGTGAATTGCTCCAGCGCCGGTAGCGAAGGGGGCGGAAGCGCCTGTAATAGAGACTGTTTCAAGGCCCGGGCGGCGTCGATCCGGGCCTCGTCGGGGAAGACCGCATCGGGCAGCGCGGGAACCTTCAGAATCAGCCGCCGCCAGCCATGGACGACCAGCACCCGCAGCACGGCGACCTGCAACGGGTCGTCCGGCGGGTTGTCAGCCAATGCGTCGGCCAGGGCTTGCAGGCTGTCGCGAAGATCGCGGGACGCGGTCACCACCCCCTCGGGCAGAAGCTGGGCGCGCAGCCAGGCCGGTAGGGGGCCGGACAGGGGAAAGGCCGCGATATCGGGGCTGGCGGGCCGGGCGGCGGCGACGGTGACATGGGGCGCGGTCGGCACGATCCCGATCCCCGCGGGCACCGGCCCGGACGGGTCGGCCAGGCACAGCCAGGCCCCGGCGGGCGGCGGCCCCGTGTCGTAGATGCGCGGGCTGGCGGCCAGGGTCTGGCGCCGCCCGTCGGGCGTCAGGCGATAGAGAGAGCGGCGCCCGACCCGGCGGCTGTCGATCCAGCCATCCTTGCGCAGCCGGTGCAGGGCGACCCGCGTCGCCTCGGGCCGGACGCCCATGGCGCCGGTCAGCCGGCCCAGCAGGGCGGCGCTCAGCTCCGTCCCCTGGGCCTGGGCCAGATCGCCGAAGACGGTGACCAGCAGCGACCAGACCTGGGGCGGCGTGTCGCCCAGCATCAGATCGACCGGGGAGGCGTCCCGGATCATGGGCGGCGGGCGGCAAAGGCGACCATGGTCAACAGATCGTAATCCGCGACCAGGTCGCCGTCCTGATTGGTCAGCGTCACATGCCAGCGAACCTCGCCATATTCATCGTTGCGGGGCGTCTTCGCCTTGACCGTCAGGCGCACCTGCACGCTGTCCCCCGCCTCGACCGGCTTTAGGAAGCGCAGGTTGTCCAAGCCGGTATTGGCCAGCACCGGCCCCTCGCACGGCTCCACGAAGAGGCCGGCGGCGAAGCTGAGCAGCAGGTAGCCATGGGCGACGCGGCCCGGGAAGAACGGATTCCGGCGGGCGGCGTCGTCGTTCATATGGGCGTAGAACGTGTCGCCGGTGAAGCTGGCGAAGTGTTCGATATCCTCCAGCGTGACGGTGCGGGGGGCGGTGTGCAGGGTCTCGCCGATCTGCACGTCATGGAAGGTCCGCGTGAACAGATGGACGGGGCCCGTCGTTTCGGCCGCGCCGGGCACCCACCGCTGGCCGATGGCGGTCAGCAGGTCGGGGCTGCCCTGCACGGCGGTCCGCTGCATGTAATGCATGACGCCGCGCACGCCGCCCATCTCCTCTCCGCCGCCCGCGCGGCCCGGCCCGCCATGGACCATGTGGGGCAGCGGCGAGCCGTGGCCCGTGCTCTCGCCCATGCTGTCGCGGTCGTTGAAATAGAGCCTGCCATGGAAGGCCCCGGCCCCCATGACCACCTCGCGGGCCACTTGGGGATCGTGTGTGATCACAGAGGCCACCAGGCTGCCCTGCCCCCGGTTCACCAAGGCGATGGCGTGGTCCAGGTCGCGGTAGCCCATGATGGTCGAGACCGGGCCGAACGCTTCGGTGTCGTGGACACGGTCGGCGCCATCGGGGTCTGGGCAGTGAAAGAGCATCGGCGGTAGGAAGGCGCCCTTGGCGGGATCGGCGCCCTGGACGTCGAAGGCGTCGGGGTCGCCGAAGACCCGTTCGGCCTGGTCGCCGATGATGGCGGCTTTCGCCAGGACGTCCCGCTTCTGCGCGGCCGAGACGAGGGCGCCCATGCGCGTGCCCTCGGCCTGAGGGTCGCCGATCACGGTCTTGGCCAGGCGCGCGCGCAGGCCGTCGATGATTGCGGGCACCTGGGCTTCGGGCGCGATGATCCGGCGGATGGCGGTGCATTTCTGGCCCGCCTTGGTCACCATCTCGCGCTGGACTTCCTTGACGAACAGGTCGAATTCCGGCGTTCCGGGTCCGGCGTCCGGGCCGAGGATCGACGCATTCAAACTGTCCTGCTCCGCCACGAAGCGGATCGAATTTTCCAGGATATGCGGCGCCGAGCGCAGCGTCAGCGCGGTGGCGGCCGAGCCGGTGAAGCCCACCACATCCTGGCAATCGAGCCGGTCCAGCATGTCGCCCAAACCGCCGGTGACCAGCTGCAACGCGCCCTCGGGCAGGATGTCCGCGTCCAGCATTATGCGCACGGCCGCTTCGGTGACGTAGCAGGTGGCGGTGGCCGGTTTGACGATGGCCGGCACGCCCGCCAGCAGGGTCGGCGCGAGCTTTTCAAGCATGCCCCAGACGGGAAAGTTGAAGGCATTGATATGGACCGCCACGCCACGCAGTGGGGTGCAGACATGCTGGCCCAGGAAGGTGCCGTTGCGGCTGAGCTGTTCGACCTGGCCGTCCAGATAAACCTGGGCATCCGGCATCTCGCGCCGACCCTTGGAGGCGAAGACGAACATCGTGCCGATGCCGCCGTCGATGTCGATCAGGTGGTCCGACTGCGTGGCGCCGGTGGCGAAGGACAGGTCGTAGAGCGCCTGCTTCTTGTCCTGCAACGCCAGGGCCAGGGCTTTGACCATGCGCGCCCGGTCGTGAAACGTCAGCGCGCGCAGGGCGGGGCCGCCCTTGGTGCGGGCATGGTCCAGCATAGCTTGCACATCCAGCGCGTCGTTGCCAGCCTCGGCCATGACGGCGCCGGTCACGGCATTCTCGATCGGGCGCGCGCCCAGGCCGGGCGGGACCCA
>JBCCCB010000239.1:0-6352 GCA_039033775.1 Pseudomonadota bacterium
CCTTGTCGTCCGCGCCACGCCCCGGCGAGATCGGCAGGTGATAGGTGCGGCCATATTTGCGCGACCCGCTCAATAGGGCATCGGATGGGCGCGGTGGGTGTCGTCGATGGCCGCGATCAAGGCATCGGACAGGGTCATGTCCTGGGCCTTCAGGCCGTGTTCGAGTTGGGCCAGCGTCGTCGCGCCCAGGATCGCCGAGCAGGCGAAGGGCCGGGTCTGCAGCCAGGCCAGCGCCATGTGGACCGGGTCGATGCCATGGGCCTGCGCGACCTCCAGATAAGCCGCGACGGCGGGCTGCACCCGGTCGGTCCAGCGGCCGCCGAGCTGCGGGTTGAGGGATTTCCGGGAGCCGTCGGGGACGTTGCCGCCCTGATACTTGCCTGTCAGCAGGCCCGCCGCCAGGGGCGAGAAGGCCAGCATGGTGACCGATTCGTGGACCATCATCTCGGTCAGGTCGGTATCGGCCAGCCGGTAGAGCAGCGAATATTCGTTCTGGATCGAGATCGGCCGGGCCGGCCCATCGTCCGCCGCGTCGATCCAGCGGTCGGTGCCCCAGGCGCTGTCGTTGGACAGGCCGAAGGCGCGGATGGTGCCGCGCTCGATCTCTCGGGCCAGGGCGCCTTCGCAATCGGCGATGTCCTGGACGATGGCCGCGCGGTCGCCGTCGGGGCGGTAGGTCCAGTTCTGGCGGAATTGGTAGGAGCCGCGATTGGGCCAGTGGAATTGGTAGAGGTCGATCACATCGGTTTGCAGGCGCTTGAGCGAGCCCTCGATGGTCTGCGGGATCGTGGCGGGCGAGATGGGCGCGCCGTTGCGCGCCTGCGAGCCCGCGCCGGAATGCTTGGTGGCGATCTTCAGGCGGCTGCGATTGCCCTTGGCGACCCAGCGGCCGACGATCTGTTCGGTCAGGCCGATGGTTTCCTTGCGGATCGGGTTCACGGGATACATCTCGGCGGTGTCGAGCCAGGTGACGCCGTGATCGGCGGCCATGTCCATCTGGGCATGGGCGTCGGCTTCGCCGGTCTGCGTGCCGAAGGTCATGGTGCCGAGCATGATCTCGGAGATGGTGTCGGACGGGCCGAGTTGGATGGTGCGCATGGGGTTGGCCTTCGGTGGTGCGTTTGGCGCGACCATGGTGGGAATGGCGGCTTGGGTCCAGCGGGTGGGCGCTGGTTGGTCGAGGAGGGCGGCGCGGTAGGGCGCTGGTTCCTCAGGGACGAAGCTGCCGTTACCCGGTTGAATGGGCCTGACGGCTGTCGCAATAGCCTACGAGACGTTCGATCGCAGGCGTGGCCTCAGATGTTTCCACTTGATGAGAGCACAAGCCTTCCGCTGGCGATGATGGCGGTTGCGGCCTGCACCTCTGTCTATGTGGCTCTTCGAGGATGGCATGCCTCTTGGCACGCGGCGCTTCTTCTCGTCGTGGGAGCCCTCTGGCCTTGGCCTATCGCCGCCCATCTCGGTCTGGATCATTACACGATGACCATGGCGTTATGGGCCGGTGCCTGGACGGCGGGGACGCTTCTTGCGGGCCTTGTCTGGGGCGGTTTGGCGCGACGCATTCCGATCTCTGTGCCCATCGTTGTCGTCGCACTCCTTCCCGCGCTGGCAGGCTCTGCCTCCCTCCTGGAACGGCAGCGCGTGCCGAATGCGGCCTGTGCCACCGAGGTCGAGTTCCACATCGGAGATCTGAGACTGGCAATTCCGCGCGATGTCGGGCTCCGCTCCGTTGAGGCAAGCGGAGCGCCAGAACAGGTTTGGGAGGGAACCTACAGCGATTGGCTTGGCGCGAAGCCGGACGTTCGCGCTCTCTGTCGGGCTACGGACGGTGGAAACATGCCGGTGGAGATGGCCCATGCCTGGTTCTCGTTCAGCCGCGTCCGGCGGGCAATCGAGGCCGATTGCGAAGGCGCGGTTCCCTTCCCGTCACGGGCGGCCGTGTGCGATGCCCTGGCCCGGACGGAGCCCACGGTCTTGCAGTTGTACGCCCGGCCCGACGGCCTACCCGTGCCAACGCTCAGCCACTTCAGCGGGGAAGACGTGACCCGAGCACGCGCCCAAGGAGAACGTGAGGGATATCAGTGTAACGACAGTACCCGCGGGCCCGGCACGCGATATTGCACGGTCTGGCACCAGCTCACTCCGCAGGTCTTGGCCGTATCGACGGCAAAGCTCGGACCGTGGCGAGAGGGGGAAGATCCCCTCGCGGACAGCCGTATCCTGCTTCGCGAGATGGTTCGGAGGCTTGAGGCGAGGTAACCTTTTTTTAGCTCGTTTTCCGCCAATCGACGCGCCCTAATCGACTGTCCGTTTATGGGTTCAGGCCGGACCTTGATCCCGCCACCGCATGTCGGCCCAAATACTAACCGTCTATTAACTGCCACCGCCGCCTGTGCTTTTTTTTTTCTGCCGCGATCGCCGTAGCTGGTTGGCACCCGGCTGCATCCAAAGGATGCTCCGCGCAACGGCCCGACAAGGCGGGTCATGGGGTCGGGCCCGACTTCGACGACCGGCACTGACCCCGAAAGGGTAGTGCCGACACCCGGGGCGCGTTCTTCCTCGACACAGGGGCGGGCCCGCTCGATCCAAACGCCGAGACATCGCCCGGGCCCCCCGGAGACCCAAGCGTCGGCCGGGGCCACCGATCCATGCGACAATGCCAAGGCCAACGGTCATCGCGCCGCAGGTCGCGGCGACGTGACGATCCGGCCCTTGCCCGGTGAGGGCCGAGGGTAGAGGGTGATCCCGACACCGCCGTGGGACGAGACAATCCGTTTGTGAGAGGTGAACTGCATGCCCATCTTCCGCCGTTTCAGCGCACCCGCAGCGCTCTTGCTTATCCTGCCCCTCTCGGCCTGTGCGGTAGGCGCGCCGCAGAGCGGCACGCTTGTCGATGTTAGCCAGTCCCAGACCGTCCAGAAGGTCAATTTTGGTACAATCGTCTCGTTCTCGCAGATCACGGTCCAGGGTGCGAACCCGACCGCCGAAACCTTGGGTTCCATCGGCGGCGCCGCTGCGGGGGTCGCCATCGGCGACCAGATCGGCGATGGCGGCGGCCAACTCGCCGCGACCATCATCGGCGGCCTGATCGGCGCCACCTTGGGCGGTCAAGCGGCGACCCGCGTCACGCGCCAGCAATCGACCCAGTGGACGGTGCAACTCGACAGCGGCCGAACCATCGCTGTGGTCCAGCAAGCGCCGGCCTTCTTCCAAGGTCAGCGGGTCCAGGTCATCCAAGGCCGCGGTGGCTTCACCCGCCTCGCCCCGGCGTGACATAGCCGGACACCGGCCGACGGCGGACGCGACGGGACCAGGGAAGAGTCGCTGCGGAAGCCGACATTCACCGCACTAGAAAACAATGGTCCCATCGGCTCGCACCGGACATTGCCCTCCGCTCACACATCCAACTCCAACCAGACCGGCACATGGTCCGACGGCTTCTCTCGACCGCGCATCTCGGATTGGATGGTGCAATCGGTCAGGGTGTCGGCCACGGCGGGGGACAGCAGGAAATGGTCGATGCGGATGCCGTCGCCCCGGTCCCAGGCGCCACGTTGGTAGTCCCAGAACGTGTAGTGGCCGGGGCCGGGGTGGCGGGTGCGGAAGGCTTCGGTCAGGCCCAGGTGGCACAGGCGGCGGAAGGCGGCGCGGGTCTGGGGCAGGTGCAGGGCGTCCTTGGTCCAGGCCGACGGGTTGGCCGCGTCCTCGGGTTGGGGGATGACGTTGAAATCGCCGGTGACGAGGAACGGGGTCTCGTCGGCCAGGAGGGCTTCGATGCGGGTCTGCAGGCGGTTCATCCAAGCCAGCTTGTAGTCGTATTTCGGCCCCGGCGCCGGGTTGCCGTTGGGCAGGTAGAGGCCGCAGATGCGCACCGCGCCCGCGTCGCCGATCACGGTGCCTTCGATGTAGCGGGCCTGGTCGTCCGCATCGTCGCCGGGCAGGCCGGTGGTGACGTCTTCCAGCGGCAGCTTGGACAGGAGCGCCACGCCGTTGAAGCCTTTTTGCCCGTGGGTGTGCAGGGCGTAGCCGGTGCCGTCGACCAGGTCGCGGGGGAAGGTCTCGTCGGTGGATTTGATCTCTTGCAGGACGATGACGTCCGGCGTTTCGTCGGCGCGCAGCCAGGCATGGACGGTCTCGTACCGCGCCTTGATGCCGTTGATGTTGAACGTGGCAATCTTCATGGGCCCAAGGCTTAGGGCAGGGGGCGGGCGGTGTCACCCGCCCCCGTGTGTCAGGCTTCGGGATCCCGCCGGCCGAACAGGCCGACGAGGCCGCGCAGGATCGCGCCGCCCGCGGCCAGCAGGGCGATCAGGGCGATGCCGATGAACTTCTTGCCCGCCAGCAGCGCGGCCATCAGGCCGCCCGCCGCCGCCTTGCCGTATTTCACGCCGAAGAACCCGCCCAGCAGGCCCAGCGCGCCCACGGCCGCGACCTTGTCGCCGGTCACGAAGGACGCGTAATCCTGGCCCTGGGTCGGGACGTAGCCCGCCACGTTCTCGCGGATCAGGGCCTGGACCTGGGCGGCGTCCAGATCGGTCGAGAAGGGGATCATCGACGCTTCCACATAGCCGCGCCGGTCGAAGAGCGTGGCGGAGACGTTGATCGAGACGTCGCCGTCGAAGCTCCAATCGGTGGCGTAGAACATGGTCTGCGCCTCGCGGTCCAAGGTCGGCGGCACGCGCCAGCCCAGGAAGCGGATATCGGTGCCGGTGCGGGCCGATTGGTCCCGGGCCGAGGCCAGGAGGGCCGTCTCGATCTCACCGACCAGGGCCTCGGCCGCGTCGGGGGTCCAATCCTCGAAGGTGACGTAGCCGCTGCTGTCGGGGGTATAGAGGATCAGGCTGTCGGTGGCTTCGGTCGAATCGAAGACGAAGGCGTCGATGCCGTCGCAATCGGGCCAGCCCCAGCCGTTGATCAGCAGGTCGCAATAGTCCTCAGCCGCCAGGGTGAAGGCGCCCTGGTTCTCCGGCGTGTACTGGCCGCGCGATACGTTCAGCCCGCCGGTGATTGGCAAAGGGGTGAAGGTGGTCTCCTGCGCGTGGACGATGGCGGGGGTGCCGACGAAGGGCAGGAAGGCGGCGACCGTGAAGATCAGGCTGTCGAGCGCGAAGGATTTCAGGGGGCCGCGGGTCTGGGGGGTACAGGTCATAAAAGCTATCACATTGAACGTCTGGTTCTATCATCCTGACGTCCGGGGGTGAATCGGTCGACCGCCCGCCCCGGTTAACCAAATCTGCCGCAGCCGTGCCGTGGTGGGGGCGCCACAGTGGCCCGGTTTCCGACACGGAATGACCTTCTCGCCGCTCTTGTCGGGCAGCGGCTATGGCCCGGCGCGGGCGGCCTGGCCCTCGAACCGGTCGATCAGGGCATCGCAGACCAGGATCGTGCGGCCGTTGCGCTGCCATTGGGCGCCGCCGTCGCAGGGCGCGACCCGCAGGGTGATCCGCGAATGCCAGTCAATGGAGGTGAGCGTGTCGACCATGAGCTGGCCCGCCTCGCTGGCCTGCAACGCCGCGCGCCAGCGGCTTTCATCGGCATCGACGGTCACTTCGGTGACGCGCGCGTCCTCGGGCATGGCCAGGGGCGCCAGGATCCGCCGCCAGGACCGGGCGATCTCGGGCGCGGCGTCGCGGCAGGCGGCAGACTCCCGGTCGGTCATGCCGACTTCTGCGGGCAAGCCCTCGTACCGGTCGGGGTCGAGCCCGTGCAGCAGACAGAGCGTATAGCCCGCCCGCCGGGCATCGTCTTCGTAGTCCGAGAAGATGCTCTCCTCGTCAGCTTCGAGCATCCAGGACGCGACCCTCGCCCGGATGATCTCGCCAGCCCGGTCGGGTATCGTGGCGTGCAGGTAGTAGGTGGCGAACTGATCGGCGGCGACCTCCTCCTGGGCGAGGATCGGCAGGTCGAATTCGCGAATGACGGCATGGCCCATCTCGTGGGTGATGACGTGGAGCAGGACGTTTTCGGTGAAGGGGGCAAGGCGGTCCTGGGCCTGGGCCATACTGGCCCCGGCGAGGAGGATCAGGGGGACGAGCGGGCGGAGCATCGGCGCGATCTCCTGGTCGGTCGCGGTCAGTGAGCGGTGAAGTCCGGTTTGCGTCCAATGACTTGGCCGTGATCGGCGCGAAGCCGCCGGGCGTCAATCGGATGAGAAATCGCGTCGCAGCACGTTGGTCCGCCGGTCACCGTTCAAGCCCCGATCTTCCATCAGGCGGGCCCAGGCGTCCGAGTCGGTCGAGGTCGCGATGCAGATCTCGCCGTTCAGTGGCATGAGATGGGGCCCGAGCCCCTGGAAATCGGTGGTGGCTTCGTCCGAGAACCGGTCGATGGCGGCCACGACCAGAACGTTGCC
>JBCCCB010000240.1:0-6312 GCA_039033775.1 Pseudomonadota bacterium
AGGGCGGCCCGGTCGACGGCGACTATTACGGAATGCCCTGGCCTTGCTGGGGCACCGCCGAGATGCGGCATCCGGGCACGCCGAACCTCTACGACATGTCGAAGTCGGTCGCGGATGGGGGTCTGACCTTCCGGGCGCGCTTCGGGGTCGAGCGGGATGGCGACAACCTGCTGGCCGAGGGGGTCTATTCCAAGGGCTCCGAGATCGAGGACGGCTATCCCGAATTCACCATGCAGATGCTGATGGATCTGGGTTGGGACGGCGATCTGACGGCCGACGAAAAGGCCGCCATCGACGCCGTGGCCGGGCCGGCGACCAATTGGAAGACCGACCTGTCGGGCGGCATCCAGCGGGTCGCCATCGCCCATGGTTGCGCGCCCTTCGGCAACGCCAAGGCCCGCGCGGTGGTCTGGACCTTCCCGGATCCGGTACCGCTGCACCGCGAACCGCTCTATACCGAGCGGCGGGACTTGGTCGCCGACTATCCGACCTACGAGGACAAGCAGGCCTACCGCCTGCCGACCCTTTATGCGTCGATCCAGGCCCAGGACTTCTCGAAGGATTATCCGATCATCCTGACCTCCGGCCGTCTGGTCGAATACGAGGGCGGCGGCGATGAGACGCGGTCGAACCCGTGGCTGGCCGAATTGCAGCAGGACATGTTCGTGGAAATCAGTCCCCGCACCGCCAACGACCTGGGGGTCCGCGACGGCCAGATGGTCTGGGTCGAGGGCCCCGAGGGCGGCAAGGTTCGCGTGGCGGCCATGGTGACCCGGCGGGTCGGCGATGGGGTGGCGTTCATGCCGTTCCACTTCGGCGGCATCTTCGAGGGCCGGGATCTGAGGGAGAATTACCCCGAGGGGGCCGACCCCTATGTGTTGGGCGAGTCGTGCAACACGGCGCAGACCTACGGATATGACAGCGTGACCCAGATGCAGGAGTCCAAAGCGACCCTCTGCAAAATCGTCGCGGCGTAAGGGAGGAGATCATCATGGCTGCAAGAGCGAAGTTCCTCGTCGACGCCGAGCGCTGCATCGAATGCAATGCCTGCGTCACGGCCTGCAAGAACGAGCATGAGGTCCCCTGGGGCATCAACCGCCGCAAGGTGGTGACGATCCAGGACGGCCAACCGGGCGAGCGGTCGATTTCGGTCGCATGCATGCATTGTTCGGATGCGCCCTGCATGGCGGTCTGCCCGACCGATTGCTTCTACCAGACGGCGGACGGCATCGTCCTGCACTCCAAGGATTTGTGCATCGGCTGTGGCTATTGCTTCTACGCCTGTCCGTTCGGCGCCCCGCAATTCCCGGCGGCCGGCAATTTCGGATCGCGCGGCAAGATGGACAAGTGCACCTTCTGCGCCGGCGGCCCCGAGGAGGATTTCTCGGACGCCGAGTTCGCCAAGTACGGGCGCAACCGCATCGCCGAGGGCAAGCTGCCCGTCTGCGCCGAGATGTGCGCGACCAAGGCGCTGCTGGCCGGCGATGCGAACGAGGTCTCGTCGATCTACCGCGAGCGTGTGGTGGCGCGCGGGTTCGGCTCCGGTGCTTGGGGCTGGGGATCGGCCTACGGGTCCGAGCGCGAGCTTTGACCTGATCCCGGACCGCGCGGCAGGGTTCTGTCGGCGCGGTCCGGTCTTCGAAGTTAATCCGAGGTGTCCCGATGCTGCGCGCCCTGTTGCTGATGCTTGCTCTGGCCGTTCCGGCCGTCGCGCAGGAGGCCGCCGCCCCATCGACGGCCCCTGACGCCCCCACGGGGGGCTTGACGGATCCGTTGGTGATCGACCGATCCGCCACGGGCGGGGCACCGACATTGGAGGATATCCTGGCCCGGCAGGAGGCGTTGCGCATCGACGATTCCGCGCGCCGCGCCGACGTGACGGGCGGTCCGGCGCCGGAAGTGGGCGGTGAATTGGGCGCGCGGGGCGGTGCCTCCGACCCGCATCTGTGGCGTGGTATCCGGTTCGACGACACGGATGCGACCAGTGCCAATCGCGGGCCCGCCGCGACGACCCTGATCCAGGATGGCGGCATGGTCTGGCTGCAATTCCGCAACGGGCCGCTGAAGCTCTGGAGCGCTTGGTTCCTGGGCGGCACGATCCTGGCTCTGGCGCTGTTCTATCTGGTGCGCGGCAGGATCCGGCTGCACGGCGCGCCGACGGGCCGCACCGTCACACGGTTCAAAGCCGTGGAGCGGTTTGGACATTGGCTGCTGGCGGGCAGCTTCCTGGCTCTGGCCGTCACCGGCTTGCTGGTCCTGTTCGGCCGGATCGCGATCATTCCGCTGTTGGGGCACGAGGCGTTCGCGCCCATCGCGGTCGCCTCGAAATGGATACACAACAACGTGTCCTGGGCCTTCATGCTCGCCCTGGTCCTGATCTTCGTGATGTGGGTCGTGCACAACATTCCGCGTCTGGAAGACTTGCGGTGGTTGCTGCGCGGGGGCGGTCTGTTCGGCGGGGGCCACGTGCCCGCGCGTAAGTTCAATGCGGGTCAGAAACTCATCTTCTGGTCGGTGATTCTGGGCGGTGTGATCTTGTCGGTCACCGGCGTGTCGCTGCTGTTCCCGTTCCAATTGCCGATGTATGCGGGCCTGTTCGACATTGTGAATGCCACGGGCTTGCCCCAGGCCACCGGCTATGGCCCGCTGCCCGTCACCTTGTCCCCGCAGGAGGACATGCAACTGGCCCAGATCATCCATGCGGTGGTCGCCATTGGCCTGATCGCCGTGGCGTTGGCCCATATGTATATCGGATCGGTCGGGATGGAGGGCGCATATGCCGCCATGGGCGACGGCGAGGTCGAGGAGCGCTGGGCGATGGAACACCATTCCATCTGGGCCGAGGAGGCCATCGCCGACCGGGACCGCCGGCGCGGGGCGCCCGACGGGACACCGGCGGAGTGACGGGGCGGAGTGATGGAATGAAAGCCATGCTCATCGCCTTCGCGACCTGCATCGTGATCGCCGTGATCGCCGATATCGGTTTGAACCGATTGGGCTTCTCGTCTTCCGAGCAGCAATCCTCGCCCGAGACCGTCCGGCTGGATTAAGGTTTCGCGGATGGCTGGTTCCCTGTCCCAGCGTGATCGGGACCGGGATGGCACACCTCCGAACGGATCGTGCGGGGCGCAGTGGCCTTGGCCCTGTCAACTGCCGGCCCGTGGACCAGAACTCGACCGAGGCCCCGGAGCGTCCACACGCATATGGATCCGGTGCGAAGCGGATCGCCGTCCCTGGCGCCCCACCCGAGGATCTCGGGCGGTTCTCGGGTCGAGCCCGAGAATGACGCCGCACCGAGCGCCAGAGCGGCTCTCGAACGCCCCGAGCCGTCGGCTTTTCCGAGAACAGTTTCGTGTCGCGGTGACGATCCGCGGTCAGCTCTGCTGGCGGACCACCGACACGATCAGGACCCGCGCCGTGTCGTCATCCAGGGCCCTGGACGCCGCCTCATTCAACCGGGTCCGAAGGCGGCTCATGGCCATGGGCTCGGTGAAATCGCCGTCGAAATCGCCCAGGCTGCCATGGAGGAACAGCGCTTCGTTCAGGCTGTCGCGCAGGACGGGTTCGCGGTTGTGGACGACCTCGCTCGGGAGGCGGTCGGATTCGATCCCCAAGGCCAGGACGACATGGCTCCAGGCGCGGCCGCCACGCAAGACCGGCACGACGAAGGTTCGGTCGAAGGTCACGACCGTGGATGGGGTGACCGCCTCCGGCTCCGGCGGCTGGGCGTCGGCATCCGCCTCGGGCGGGGGCGGACGCAGGACATAGCCCGCCGCGCCGCCGCCACCGAGGGCGATCAACAGGACCAGAAGGGCGAGGATCTTGGCCATGGTTCAGAACGGCAGCAGGATGTCGGCGACCTGCTGGCCATAGCGCGGCTGCTGGACGTCGGTGATCTGGCCGCGGCCGCCATAGGAGATGCGGGCCGACGCGATCTTGTCGTAGGTGATCTCGTTCTGGCGCGAGATGTCTTCGGGGCGGACATAGCCGGTCACCAGCATCTCGCGCAGCTCGAAGTTCACCCGAACCTCCTGCCGTCCTTCGATGCGCAGCACGCCGTTGGGTTGCACGCCGGTCACCGTGGCCGCGATGCGCAGGGTCAGCTTTTCTTTCCGGCGCACGGCGCCGTTGCCGGAAGACGAGCTCTGGGAATCGGCGGTGACGGCGGGGTCCAGCGAGGCGCCTTCGGGCAGCCGTTCGTTGATCCGCTGGGGCAGGCCGAAAAGATCCGGCACCGAGAGGGATTCCGATCCGCTGCGGCCCCGATTGGTGCTGTTGTTGATCTCGGCCTTCTCGTCGATTTCGACCACGACGGTCAGGATGTCGCCCTGGGCCTCGGCCCGCCGATCGCCCAGCAGCGAGGCGCGGCCCTGGGTCCAGAGCGAGGCGCCGACCAGCGGTTCGGGATCGGCATAGACCCGGATCGGGATCGGCTGGGCCGGGGGCAGCGAGGCGAGGGCCGTGGCCTCTTGGCCGCGATCGACCGGGGTGAAGGTCGGCGCCCGGCCGAGATGGTCGACCCGGCCGCAGGCCGAGGCGAGGAGCGCGAGGAGCAGGAGCGTGAAACGCATGGCGGGTCCGATCTAGTTGACGACGACCGCGCCGGACGCCGTGGCGATCCCGGTGACGGTCTGGCGGGAGGAGAGGTTCATGACGCGCACCGGTTCGCCGTCGCCGGCGCGGCTGAGCGCGCGGCCTTCCAGCGTGATGGTCAGCCCGCCGCGCCGGAAGATCAGCGGCACGACGGCGTTGCGTTGCACCACGGTGGGCAGGCCGACGTCGCGGGTCAGCACGGGGCGGCCGGGATAAAGGTTCACCCGCGCTTCCAGCCCGATCAGGTCGCGCGGATCGGCGAAGCCGTCTTCGGCGTCGGTATCGGCGAAGGCCAGGTCGTCGGCCGTCAGCGCGGTGCCGGCCCGGATGGGGCGCAGCACGGTGACCGCGTCGGCATAGATCGGCTCGCCGATCAAGATCAGGAGGAGCGCGAGCCGGATCATCGGATCTGCGTCGTTGCCGACATCATCTGATCGGCCGCGGTGATGACCTTGGCGTTCATCTCGTAGCCACGCTGGGCTTCGATCAGGTCGGTGATCTCGCGCACGGCATCGACGGAACTGTCTTCCAGATAGCCCTGGCGGAAGAAGCCCAACCCGTCCTCGCCCGCGAAGCCGACCAGGGGCGCGCCGGAGGCGCCGGTTTCGGCGTAGAGATTGGATCCGAGCGCTTCGAGGCCCTTCTCATTGGAGAAGCCCACCAGGGTCAGTTGGCCGATCTGCTCGGGCTCCACCTGGTCGATGAAATAGGCATAGACCTCGCCCTCGGGGTTGATGGTGATGGAGCGGGCATCGTCCGGAACGGTGATGTCGGGCACGATGGTGTGGCCGTCCGACGTGACCAGCAGGCCGTCGCCGGTGCGCTTCATGGCGCCGTCACGGGTATAGGCCGCGCCGCCCGAGGGCAGCGTGATCTCCAGGTAGCCGCGGCCCTCGATGGCGATGTCCAGGTCGCCGCCGGTGGCTTGCAGGGTGCCTTGCGCCACCTCCATGGCGACCGCCGTGGGGCGCACGCCCAGGCCGATCTGGACGCCGGCGGGGACGATGGCGCCGGTGGCCGAATTGATCGACCCGGCCCGCGTGGCCTGCTGGTAATGCAGGTCCGCGAATTCGGCGCGGCGGGCGTTGTAGCCCGTGGTGTTCATGTTCGCGAGGTTGTTCGAGATGACCTCGACCCGCGTCTGTTGGGCCGCCATTCCGGTGGCCGCGATGCTTAGGGCTCGCATGTTCTGCGTCTCCTCATTGTCTGTCCATCAGGCGGAACATGGCGCGCATGCGCTCGTCCTCGCGGTCCATGAAGCCCTGGCCCATCTCATAGGCGTTCTGCACGGCGACCATCCGGGCGATCTGCAGGACGGGGTCCACGTTCGAGGCTTCCAGGAAGCCTTGCGCGACCTTCGGATTTTCCACCGGGACGTAGGCGTCGGTGGCGAACATGGTGCCCGCGTGGCGGGACATGGCGCCTGGATCCTCGGGCACGACGACCGCGATCCGGCCCACCGGCTGGCCGTCGGCCGACAAGGTGCCGTCGGGCGCGATGCGGATGCTGTCCGATCCGGGTGGGACGAAGACGGGGGCGCCGCCTTCGTCGAGCACCGGGTTGCCTTCCATCGTCTGAAGGCCGCCATCGGGGCCCGACAGGAATGCGCCGGCGCGGGTCAGGTGGGGTACGCCGTCGACGCCGACCAAGAAGTAGCCGTCGCCTTCGATGGCCAGGTCATAGGTGCCGTTGGTCTGTTCCAAAGCGCCTTGGCGGAAG
>JBCCCB010000241.1:0-6284 GCA_039033775.1 Pseudomonadota bacterium
ACCCAGGTGTAGACCAGGCCGCCGGGCAGGATGCCGAAGAAGGTCGTCCACATGAACTTGCGCAGGGTGACGCCCACGAAGGCCGGGATCAGGTTGGCCACGAAGAACGGCACGGCCGGGACCAGGCGCATGATCAGGAGGTAGGACGTCTCATCCTCGCGGATGCCGTCCTTGATCTTCTTCACGGCCCCGCCCGAGGCGTCCATCTTGGCGGCCAGCCTGTCGCCCAGGCCGAACTTGGCGGCCAGGAAGATGAACATGGCGCCGATGGTCGCGGCGCCCGCATTGAACAGCACGCCGGGGAAGACGCCGAACAGGAAGCCGCCCGTCAGCGTGGCGATGGCCGCGCCCGGCAGGGAAAACGCCACGATCAGGATATAGGCGGCGATGAAGGTCAGCGCCGTGATCAGGTAATTGGCGTCCCGGAAGGCGATCAGCGCCTCGCGGTTGTCGGCCAGCGTCTGAAAGCTGAGGTAATCGCGCAGGAAGAAGGCCCCCGCCCCCGCCGCCACGAGGATCGCGGCCAGTGGAAGATAGCGGCCGATGCCGGTTTTCTGATCCGGTTGGGTCATCGAATGATCGGTCATGGTTTCATCTCATATGTCCAGGGTGGCGCTGCCGCTTGGCGCGCCGATTGCGGCACAGATGACCCAAGGGAGGGCGCCCGGACATCCCTCCTCACGGGCACTTGAGGGGGCGTTATGCGAACCGTGCCGGAATGGTCCCCTTGTTACAGAACGGGCATCGTTTGACGGTGCAAGTGAAACACGGGCGCGGCTGGCGTGTCGCGGACGTCCGCCCCCCCGGTGCCCCTGCCCGCCCCGATCCGCCAGCCGCCGCCGGAGGCGCCCGAAACCGCCCGGCACCGGCGTTGACAGGCCCGGCGGCCTGACCTAAAGGGCGGTTTCCAGTTTTCACGGTCGGTGGCGTCCCCCGGACGCCCGGCCCCTTTTTCGGAGAGACGGCCATGAAGCGCACCTTCCAGCCCTCGAATCTCGTCCGCAAGCGGCGCCACGGCTTCCGCGCCCGCATGGCCACCAAGGCCGGACGCAAGATCCTGAATGCCCGCCGCGCCCGCGGCCGGAAGTCGCTGTCGGCCTGATCGACACCGCGATGGACGATTCGACGCCGAAGGCCCTGCCGCCTTCGGCGTCTGCCGTCCTGCGGATCCTCAAGACGCGGCCCCAGTTCCTGGCCCTGAACCACGGCCACCGCGTGCCGGCCGGCGCCTTTCTGCTGCAAGCCCGCGACCGGGCCGACGGCGATCCGGCCATCGGCGTGGGGTTCACCTGTTCCAAGAAGGTCGGCAACGCCGTGGCCCGCAACCGGGCCAAGCGGCGCCTGCGCGAAGCCGCGCGGCTGGTCCTGCCGACCCACGGGCGCCCCGGCTGGGATTACGCGCTGATCGGGCGGCGGGACCGGACGGCGGACCGTCCGTTCGAGGCCCTGCTGGACGACCTGCGCGCGGCTCTGGCAAAAGTGCAGGCATGACGCCCTTCGCCCGTCTTCTGTCCTGGCCGGTGCATCTTTACCGTGCGACCTTCTCTCCGACGGTCGGGCATAATTGCCGGTTCCAGCCGACCTGCTCGGTCTACGCGTTGGAAGCCCTTGAAAAACATGGCGGCTTGCGCGGCGGCTGGCTGGCAATCCGGCGGATCGTCCGTTGCCATCCGCTGGGCGGATCGGGCATCGACAATGTCCCGGATTGACGGAAACCGGAACGGATCGTGAAAATTTTCGCAACTTCGGGTTGTGACATTAAGACTCCGTGAGGGGGACGGGCGCTAGCCCTTTGCCGGTCAGAGTGCCGGAGAGAGATATGAGCGACCACGCCGCCCCGCGTCCGCAGGCCCCAAAGCTCACGACCCGTTTCCGACGGTGGTCGGCCCGGATCGACTGGATGATGCTGTTTCCCGCCGCCGCCGCCCTGGCCTGGGGCTTCGGTCAGGATGCCGTGGCCATGGTGCTGGTGGTGGTCCTGCCGATCTTCCTGGCCCTGAACGCGCCGCGCCGGCGCGTCTTCGATGCCGGCCGCGCGGTCGGCCAGGCCGGCCGGGCGGGGCGTGTCCTGGAACGGGCGGGATTCCGGGCGGTTCTGGACGACGTGCTGGCCACCTGTGCCGCCCGGGACAAGGGAACGGCGCTGATGCTGATCCATGTGCACGATCTGCCCGTGACCGAAGGCCAATGGAGCGACGATGTGGGCGGCCAGGTGATGCAATTGCTGGCCAGCCGGGTCGCGGGCACCTTGCGGGGCCAGGATGGCGTGTTTCGGTATGCGGAAGACGGTCTGGCGGTGGTGCTCGGCCCCACGCCACGGACCGATCTGGATGTGGTCATGCAAGTGGTGGACCGCGTCCAGGGCGCCATTTCCGAGGGGATCCCCCTGAACGGCCGGACGGTCCATGCCCGATCGTGTATCGGTCTCTGCACCCGTAGCGCCGCCCCGGAACCCGGTGGCGAGGCGCTTCTGACGGCGGCGGAATGCGCCTTGCGGATCGCGCGGCGGGCCGGCGACGATGCCGTCCGGTCCTTCAACGCCGACATGCAGGTCGAGGTCGAAACCGGCCATCGCCTGGCCTCGCAGGTGGGCGAGGCCCTGCGCGACGGACAGATCCGCCCCTGGTTCCAACCCCAGATCGACGCCACGACCGGCCTGGTCACCGGGCTGGAGGCGCTGGCCCGCTGGCATCATCCCGATCTGGGCGTGCTGACGCCGGACCGGTTTCTGACCGCGCTGTCGGCGGCGGGCCTGTCCGCCGAACTGGGCGACACGATCCTGGATGCCACGCTGCAGGCCCTGGTCGATTGGGACCGGGACGGGATCGAGGTGCCTTGCATCGGCGTGAACCTCTCGCTGGAGGAGCTTAGCGACCCCCGCCTGGCCGACCGGATCGCCTTCCAGGTGGACCGCTACAACCTGAGCCCGCATCGCATCTCGGTCGAGATCCTGGAAACCGTCACCCTGCGCGACGGGGACGAAACCGTCATTCGCAACATCCGGGCCTTGCGGCAGGCCGGGTTCCGCCTGGACCTGGACGATTTCGGCACCGGCGCGGCTTCGATCGCCCATATCGCCGAATTCGGCGTCCACCGCATCAAGATCGACCGCAGCTTCGTCCATGATCTCCTGGAAGATCACGGCCGTCAGCGCGTGATCGCGGCCATCCTGAGCCTGGCCGGCGAGCTCGACATCGCCACGCTCGCCGAAGGCGTCGAGACGGCCGAGCAACAGGCCTTGCTGTCCCGCATGGGCTGCGGTCAGTTGCAGGGCTTCGGGATCGCGCGCCCGATGCCCAGGGATGATGTGGGCCGTTGGCTGCTGCATCGCAGCCGCACCCAGCACCGGCCCCTGGACCGCATGGCCGTCCGCGGCACCGCCTGACCGGGTCGGGCGGCCACGGGCCGCAGGCGCGCCAGGGCCGGAAGCCTGTCCCCCTGCGCGGCCGCAGGCCGCAGGCGCCGCGGGCCGTGACCCGACAGGCGCCGTCGGGCCGGCCCGTGGGCCACGGGCTGCGCCGGCGCCCGGGCGCGAGGGGGCGTTTCGGGTTTCGACCGCGACCGACGGCACCGCGGGCCGGCACGCCAGGGCCCGGCCGGACCCATGGTCGCAGACGCTCCGTCAGGCCCGCGCCCAGGGCCCCTTTCGCCTTGACCTTCCGGAGCGCGGTCTGTTGAACGGCCTGCAATTCCGACATCCCCGCGGACAGGTCCCATGGACGAACAGAATAAGAACCTCATCCTCGCCACGGTGCTTTCGGCGCTGGTGCTCCTGATCTGGTTCCTCTTGTTTCCGCCCGAACAGCAGGCCCCCGGCGTGACCGATACCGGCCTGCCCGGCAGCACCCAGACCGATGGAACCGGCGCGCTGACGCCGCCGGCCGCGCCCGACACGCCTTTGGCCGCGACCCCGGGCGCGGTCGTGGCAACGCCCGAGGAAAGCCGCGAAGCCGCGCTGGAGGCCTCGGCCCGCGTGCCTGTCGAGACCCCGCGCCTGACGGGCTCGATCTCACTGACGGGCGGGCGCATCGACGACCTGTCGCTGAAGGATTACCGGGAAACGCTGGACGACGACTCGCCCATCGTCACGCTGCTGACGCCCGCGGGCGGGCCGGGCGCGTATTATGCCCTGCACGGCTGGGTCCCGGGCGGCGACCTGACCTTCGAAGAGGTGCCCACGGCAACCACCGACTGGACCGCGCCCGAGGGCGCCACGCTGACCCCGGAGACACCGGTCACGCTGACCTGGGACAATGGGGCCGGTTTGATCTTCCGCAAGACCATCGCGGTCGATGCGGATTTCATGTTCACCGTCTCGCAATCGGTCGAAAACACCACCGGCGCGCCCGTGCGCCTGGCGCCCTATGGCCTGATCGCGCGCCATGGCGAGCCGGACATCATCAACTTCTTCATCCTGCACGAGGGTGTCGTCGCCCGCTCGGACGGCGAACTGGCGGAAATCGCCTATGACGACATGACCGATCTGGATCCGGTCGCGGCCGAAGGCGGCCGCGTGCAACTGACCGAGGCCAGCGAAGACGGCTGGATCGGCTTCACCGACAAGTACTGGATGACGACGCTGATCCCCTCGGCCGGCACGCCCTTCACCGAGGTCGTCAAATATGTCGACCGCGCCGATATCTACCAGACCGAGACCCGCCTGCCGGCCCGAACCGTTGAGGCCGGCCAGACCCACAGCTCTGAGAGCCGCCTGTTTGCCGGCGCCAAGGAATGGGCCACGATCCGCGAATATCAGAACGGGCCGCTGCAAGTGGCGGGGTTCATCGACAGCATCGACTGGGGCTGGTTCTACTTCCTGACGAAGCCGATCTTCGCGGTCCTGCATTGGCTGAACGCGCTGATCGGCAATATGGGCATCGCCATCATCGTGCTGACCCTGGGCATCAAGGCCGTGCTGCTGCCGCTGGCCTATAAATCCTACGTCTCCATGGCGCGGATGAAGGAACTTCAGCCCGAGATGGAGAAGCTGAAGGAAAAGGCCGGCGACGACCGCCAGAAGCTCCAGCAGGGGATGATGGAGCTTTATAAGAAGAACAAGGTGAACCCGGCCGCGGGCTGTCTGCCGATCCTGTTGCAGATCCCGATCTTCTTCAGTCTCTACAAGGTGATCTTCGTCACGCTCGAGCTGCGCCATGCGCCGTTCTTCGGCCCCTTCCAGGACCTGAGCGCGCCCGACCCGACCTCGATCGTGAACTTGTTCGGCCTGTTGCCCTGGGCGGCGCCCGATCCCGGCTCGATCATCTCGCTGATCTTCATCGGCATCCTGCCGATCCTGCTGGGCATCTCCATGTGGTTCCAGCAGAAGCTGAACCCGGCGCCCACCGACCCGACCCAGGCGATGATCTTCGCCTGGCTGCCCTGGGTCTTCATGTTCATGCTGGGCGGCTTCGCCAGCGGTCTGATCGTCTACTGGATCGCCAACAACACCATCACCTTCGCGCAGCAATATCTGATCATGCGGTCGCACGGGTCCAAGCCGGATCTGTTCGGCAACATCAAATCCAGCTTCCAGAAGAAGCCGGCTGCTGCCAACGACGCCAAGCCACCCAAGAAGGGCGGCAAGTGACGCCCCATCTGGCCGCGATCTTCCGCCACCCGATCAAGTCGGTCGGGCGGGAGCGGTTGGAGGCGGTCGACCTGTCCCACGGGGCGCCGATGCCGGGCGACCGGGCCTGGGCCGTGCTGCACGCGGCGGGCGAGGACGGGTCCGGCTGGCGGCCGTGCCGCAACTTCCTGCGCGTCGCCGGGGGGCCGCGACTGGCGCAGGTGGAGGCGGAGACGCGGGGCGGCAAACTGCGCCTGACCCATCCCGACCGCGAGCCGCTGGACTTCGATCCAGAAAGCGAGGCCGACGCCTTTCTGACCTGGTTCGCCCCGCTCTGGCCCGAGGAGCGGCCGACGCCCAAACGGCTCGAGAAGGCGCCGCCCGAAGGCATGGCCGATAACGGCGCGGCGCAGGTCTCGCTCCTGAACCTCGCATCGCTGCGCGCCCTGTCCCAGAAGACGGGCCGCCCGTTGGAGGTCGAACGCTTTCGGGGCAACTTGATCCTGGACGGCCTGCCCCCCTGGGCGGAGTTCGATTGGATCGACCGGGACATCCGGATCGGCCCCGTCGCCCTGCGCGTGACCGACCGCCTCGACCGCTGCCGCGCGACCGAGGCCAATCCGACGACCGGCAAGCGCGACGCGACCCCGCTGGCCGCCCTGGAGGCCGGCTGGGGGCACCGCGATTTCGGCGTCACCGCGACCGTCACGACGGGGGG
>JBCCCB010000242.1:0-6278 GCA_039033775.1 Pseudomonadota bacterium
ATGGTGGCCCGGGGAGATCTGGGCCGGATCCGCATGGTCGTGGCCGAATTCGCCCATGGCCACCATGCCGATGCCGCAGATGCCGACAATCCGCGCGTTCGATGGCGCTACGATCCCGCACAGGCGGGCGTATCGGCGCAGTTCGCCGATTGCGGGATCCATGCGCTGCACATGGCGTCCTTCGTGCTGGGTCAGCAGGTGACCCGGCTATCGGCAGATATCGTGTCGACCATTCCCAGCCGGGTCTTAGAGGACGATGCCCAGGTGAATCTGCGGTTCGACGGCGGCACGGTGGGACGGCTCTGGACCAGTTCCATCGCCTTGGGACGACAGCATGGTTTGACTTTGCAGGTCTTCGGGGAACGAGGCGGGCTCCGCTGGGCGCAGGAGCAGCCGAACCAGCTCCATTGGATGCCCCTGGACGGACGTCTGCAGGTCATAGAGCGTGGCGAGTCGGGGCTCAGCCCCGAAGCCCACCGGACCAGCCGGGTCACGATCGGCCATGCCGAAGGGATGCCGCTCGCGTTCGCCAATATCTACAAGGATTTGGCCGAGGCCATTCACGCGGCAAAGGATAGCCGCGCGCCCAACCCGGCTGCCGATCTCTATCCCCGGGCCGAAGATGGCCTCCGCTCCATGGCCGCCGTCTTCGCGGTGGCGGAAAGCGGGAAGACCGACGGCAAATGGGTCGATGCCCGCCCTCCGATGTTCCGCTAGGCCGGGGGGCGCAGCGTCCCCCGCTCCACCACCTCGCAGGGAAACAGCCGGGCTTCGGGCGCCCGCGCGCCATGGTCGACAGTGTCGACCACCAGGTCGATAGACGCCCCGATGATCGCCGCCAGCGGTTGTCGGATCGTGGTCAGGTCGATATTTTGCCAACCGGCCATTTCCATGTCGTTCAGCCCGATCAGCCCGATATCGCCCGGCACCGACAGCCCGGCCTCTTGAACCGCGCTTAGCGCCCCGACGGACAATACGTCATCGCCGCAGAAATAGGCCTCAGCCGGGCCTGCGCGCAGCAGATTTTGCATTTCAGCTCGCCCGGCTTCGAAGGAATAAGCGCTGGCATAGCTGAACCCGACCTGAATCTGCGGCTGGGTTTGCAGCGCCGTCAGGAAGCCCCGGGCCCGGTCCTGGGTCGAGGTCGCGCTTTCCGGCCCGCCCAGGAAGGCGACGCGGCGGTAGTCCCGCCGGATCAGCTCCTCGGCCGCCATGCGCCCGCAGGCGGCATTGTCGATCCCGACCACATGGACATGGGGCGCGCGGGAATGGCGACCAAAGGAATGGACGACGGGCATCCCGGCCTGCTTGAACGCCTCGGCAAAGCTGGGCGGCAAAGTGGAGGACGCGACGATCACGCCATCCACCGAGTATTGCCGGAGCATCCGGACCGAGGCGGCCGGGTCCGTCTCGTCACTCAGATTGACCAACAGGGGACGCAGGCCGCGATCTTGCAGGCCCCGCGTGAACAGGTCGAAGACTTCCAGGAAGACGGGATTGTGAAAGTTGTTTGAGACCAGACCGATCAGCTTGGTTCGGCCCGTGGTCAGCGATGATGCCAGGGCGTTGGGGTGATAGCCCAGCTCATCGGCCGCGCGTTGGACCTTGGCGCGGGTCTTCGACGACACCGATGCGCCTTCGGTGAATGTTCGCGACACCGCCGAGCGGGACACGCCCGCCCGAGCCGCCACGTCTTTCAAGGTCACTGCCACAATCGCCAATCCTATAAGCCCGCCGCGGTCTTACAGTGATGACCGCACCGGTTCCAAGGTGAGTGGGAACCAGGCTTTTTGCAACCGGTTGCAAGAATATCCTATCCCGACTACGCTTCGATACGTGAGGCGGTCCATGATCAACCGACCGCCCGGCGACATGTATGGGAGGACATCATGAACGCATTCTTCAAGTCCATGGCGGTGACCGCCGTGGCAGCGGCCGCGCTATTCGCAGGCACCAATGCCCAGGCCGAGGGCGAGCGCTATGTGCTGGTCAGCCATGCGCCCGACAGCGACAGCTGGTGGAACACGATCCGCAACGCGCTGGCCCTGGCGGGCGACCAAATGGGCGTCGAAGTCGAGTACCGGAACCCGCCCACCGGCGACATCGCCGACATGGCCCGGATCATCGAACAGGCCGCCGCCAGCGGTCCGGACGGGATCATCACGACCCTGGCCGATTACGACGTGTTGAAAGAGCCCATCCAGTCGGCCGTCGACAGCGGCGTGGATGTGATCATCATGAATTCCGGCACGCCCGAGCAAGCCCGCGAAGTGGGCGCGCTGATGTATGTGGGTCAGCCCGAATACGATGCGGGTCTGGCCGCTGGCATCCGGGCCAAGGGCGACGGCATCGGCTCGTTCCTCTGCGTGAACCACGTCATCTCGAACCCCATCGTGGCCGAGCGCTGCCAGGGCTTCGCCGATGGCTTGGGCGTGGATCTGGGCGACTCGATGATCGATGCGGGCCAAGACCCGGCCGAGATCCAGAACCGGGTGATGGCCTATCTGAATGCCAACCCCGAGACGGAAGCGGTTCTGACCCTGGGGCCGACCTCGGCAGATCCGACGATCCTCGCGCTGGAGCAGATGGGCCTGGCGGGCGACATCTATTTCGGGACCTTCGATCTGGGTGAGAACATCGTCCAGGGCATCCGCGACGGTATCATCCAGTGGGGCATCGACCAGCAGCCCTTCCTGCAGGCCTATCTGCCGATCGTGGTTCTGGCCAACTACCACCGCTACGGCGTTCTGCCCGGCAACAACATCAATTCCGGTCCCGGCTTCATCACCGCCGATGCGCTGGAAATGGTGGAAGAGTTCGCGGGCGAGTACCGCTGACCTAACGCCAGGCTCGGGCGCAGCGGCATGGGAGAGCCGCCGCGCCCGAGCCAACCTGACTGCCGACACTGACGTTTAGGGAGGAACGACATGTCCGAAGCAGCCCAGCCGCCGCAGGACGAGCGGGTCAAGGAAATCTCCGGCCTGCGAAAATGGCTGATCCGGCCCGAATTGGGCGGCATCGTCGGGACTATCGCCGTCTTCACCTTCTTCATCCTGTTCGCGTCCGACAGCGGCATGTTCAACAGCCAGGGCATCCTGAACTGGTCCACCGTGTCGGCCCAATTCATGATCATCGCCGTCGGCGCCTGCATGCTGATGATCGCCGGTGAATTCGACCTGAGCGTGGGCTCCATGATCGGCTTCGCGGGCATGTCCATCGCGATCCTGTCGGTGACCTTGGGCTGGCCCGCCTGGCTGGCGATCATCACGACCTTCCTTCTGTGCATGGCCGTGGGCGCCGTGAACGGCTTCATCGTCATCCGCACCGGTCTGCCCAGCTTCATCGTGACGCTGGCCGCGTTGTTCATCCTGCGCGGCTTCACCATCTACTTCCCCCAGATGATCGAGCGCCGGACCATCATCGGCGGCATCGACACGGCGGCCGAGGGCGACTGGCTGGCACCGGTCTTTGGCGGCAAGATCCTCGGCAACGTCTTCACCTGGCTGGGTGATGCCGGCCTGATCGGCGTGTTCGAGCGGGGCACGCGCGCCGGCCAACCGGTCGTCGATGGGATCCCTATGCTGATCGTCTGGGCCATAGTCCTGGTCATCGTGGCCCATATCGTCCTGACCCGCACCCGGTTCGGCAATTGGGTCTTCGCGGCGGGGGGCGACCCGCAAGCGGCCCGCTATGTGGGGGTCCCCGTGAACCGCGTGAAGATCACCATGTTCATGTTCACCGCCTTCTGCGCCTGCGTCTTCGCCACGTGTCAGGTAATGGAGTTCGGATCGGCCGGGGCCGACCGGGGGCTGTTGAAGGAATTCGAGGCGATCATCGCCGTGGTCATCGGCGGCGCGCTTCTGACGGGCGGCTATGGCTCGGTGGTCGGCGCAGCCCTTGGCGCGCTGATCTTCGGGGTGGTGCAACAGGGCCTCTTCTTCGCGGGCGTCGAATCCAGCCTGTTCCGGGTGTTCCTGGGAGTGATCCTGCTGTTTGCGGTGATCCTGAACACCTATATCCGCCGTATCATCACGGGGGAGCGCTGAGATGACCGCCCCCATCATCGAGATGAAGAATATCGAGAAGCATTTCGGCAGCGTCATCGCGCTGGCCGGGGTGTCGCTGCAGGTTTATCCGGGCGAGTGCCATTGCCTGCTGGGCGATAACGGCGCGGGCAAGTCGACCTTCATCAAGACCATGTCCGGCGTCCACAAGCCCACCGCGGGCGAGATCGTCTTCGAAGGCCAGCCCCTCGACTTCGCCGACCCGCGCGACGCGATCTCGGCCGGGATCGCGACGGTCTACCAGGACCTGGCGATGATCCCGCTCATGTCGGTGTCCCGGAACTTCTTTATGGGCAACGAGCCGATCAAATCCATCGGGCCGTTCAAGTTCTTCGACCATGAGCACGCCAACCGCGTGACAATGGAGGAGATGGGCAAGATGGGCATCAACCTGCGCGGCCCGGACCAGGCGGTGGGCACCCTATCGGGCGGGGAACGCCAGACCGTGGCCATCGCCCGCGCCGTCCATTTCGGCGCCAAGGTCCTGATCCTGGACGAACCGACCTCTGCCCTCGGCGTGCGCCAAACCGCCAATGTGTTGGCCACGGTCGACAAGGTCCGCAAGCAGGGCATCGCCGTGGTTTTCATCACTCACAACGTGCGCCACGCCATGGCCGTCGGCGACCGCTTCACCGTCCTGAACCGCGGCAAGACTTTGGGCACGGCGGAGCGCGGACAGATCACGCCCGAGGAGTTGCAGGACCTGATGGCGGGCGGCCAAGAATTGGTCGCGCTGGAGGGCTCGTTGGGCGGGACCGTCTGATGGGCCTTTTGCGAAAGCCGACGGGCAGTCACGGGAAGATCCACGCGATCACGCCCGAATCCGCAAGCTGGGGCCATGTAGGCTTCGATCTCTGGCGTCTTAGCCCCGGCGACCGGACGGCCGAGCAGATGGGCGGGCGCGAGGCGATCCTGGTCTTCGTCGAAGGGAAAGGGCGGGTTCAGGTTGGGCCGACCGAGTTCGGCGAACTCGGCGAGCGGATGAACGTCTTCCAGAAGACGCCGCCCCATTGTGTCTATGTGCCCCCAGGCACGGATTGGCAGGTCGACACCGTCACCGATTGCCTGCTGGCCGTCTGCAGCGCGCCGGGGAAAGGCGATCACCCGGCCCAGTTGCTCGGCCCCGATGGCTTGCAAATCGAAGCGCGCGGCACCGGCACCAACCTGCGCTACATCCAGAACATCGCGATGGAGGGCCGCGACGTGGCCGACAGCCTGCTGGTGACCGAGGTCTACACGCCCGCCGGTCACTGGTCCTCTTACCCGCCGCACCGCCACGACGAAGACGACTTCCCGCGGATCACCTACCTGGAAGAGACCTATTACCACCGCCTGAACCCCGCCTCCGGCTTCGGCATCCAGCGGGTCTTCACCGAAGATGGAAGCTTGGACGAGACCATGGCCGTGTCGGATCACGACGTGGTCCTGGTGCCCAAAGGCCACCACCCCTGCGCCGCGCCCCACGGGGTCGAGATGTATTACCTGAACGTCATGGCCGGCCCCCGCCGCCAATGGCGCTTCCAGACCCATCCCGATTTCGATCGGCTGATGGTCTAGCGGGATGTCCCGCCGCCTGCGCAGCGCCCGCTGGTTCGATCCTGATGATGTGCGGTCGTTCGGCCATCGCTCGCGGATCATGCAGATGGGCTATGGGGCCGAGGATTGGTCCGGCAAGCCGTTCATCGCCATCGTCAACACGTGGTCGGATATCAATCCCTGCCACGCCCATTTCCGTCACCGAGCCGAGGACGTGAAGCGTGGCGTCTTGCAGGCGGGTGGCTTCCCCATCGAACTGCCCGCCCTGTCCCTGGCCGAGCAATTCGTGAAGCCTTCGGCCATGCTCTACCGCAACATGCTGGCCATGGAAGTGGAGGAGCTGCTGCGATCCCACCCCGTGGACGGTGCGGTCCTCATGGGCGGCTGCGACAAGACCACGCCGGGCCTTCTGATGGGCGCGATCAGCATGGACCTGCCGTCGATCTATCTGCCCGCCGGGCCCATGCTGCGCGGGAACTACCGGGGCGAGGCGCTGGGCTCCGGTTCGGACACCTGGAAATACTGGGACGAGCGCCGGGCGGGCCAGATCGGCCAGGCGGAATGGCAAGCCGTCGAGGCCGGGATCGCCCGCAGCTACGGCCATTGCATGACCATGGGTACGGCCAGCACCATGACTGCGACAACCGAGGCCATGGGCATGACCCTGCCGGGCGCCTC
>JBCCCB010000243.1:0-6223 GCA_039033775.1 Pseudomonadota bacterium
CCGCGACCACCAGCACCGGGATCGACGGCCAGCCGGCCACGGCGAGGATGGCCGCCCCCAGCAGAAACGCCGGCGGTACGGCCAGCACGGCCATCGCCAAGGCCATCGCGACCCAATGTCCGGTGCGCGGGCGCGTCAGGCGCCCGGCCCGCCAATCGGCCAGCGCATCGGTCAGGATCCCGGCCGCCTTGCGGGCGTGCAACGCCTGCAATCCACGTGCGATCATGCCGGCAGCAAGGCCCAGTAATCCAAGTCGAGCAAGACATTCGGATCGTATTTCCCATCCGCCCCGCGCAGTTCCGTCGCCCCGCGATGGGCCACCAGGCGCAAGCGCAACGCGGCCAGTCCCGGGGCCAGGTCGGCGCGATCCAGCACTTCGGACCAGGCGCGCACCGTGTCGCCCGCGAAGCACGGGTTGGCATGGGCGCCGCCGTTGATCGCCAGGATCATCTGGGCGTTGGCCAACCCGTTGAACGACAGGGCGCGGGCCAGGCTGATGACGTGGCCGCCATAGATCAGCTGCTTGCCGTCCTCGCGGTTGGTGGCGTCGAAATGCACCTTCGCCGTGTTCTGCCACAGGCGCGTGGCCAGCATGTGCTCGGCTTCCTCGATCGTCGTGCCGTCGACATGGTCGATCCGCTCGCCGATCTCGTAATCGGACGCCCGGTGCGGCTCCCCCGCCAGGTCGAAATCGTAGCTGTCGAAGGTCAGATCGGTCGGCACTTGCAGCGCATCGGCGGGCACGTGGTCCGCCAGGTCGGGGATCACCGTCTCGGGCGCCGGGGCGTCCGCGTCGCGCTTGCGGACCATGACCCAGCGGACATAGCTCAGCACCGGCTCGCCATTTTGATCCAACCCCGTCGTCCGCACCCAGACCACGCCAGACTTCCCGTTGGAATTCTGCTTCAGCCCAATCACCTCGCTCTCGGATCGCAGCGTGTCGCCCGCGAAGACCGGTTTCAGGAACCGGCCCTCGGCATAGCCCAGATTGGCGACCGCATTCAGGGAGATATCCGGCACCGTCTTCCCGAAGACCGTGTGGAACACCAGCAGATCGTCCAACGGCGCGCCATCCAACCCGCAATCCAAAGCGAACGCATCCGAGGAATGCAAAGCGAACCGCTGGGGGTAGAGCGCGTGATACAGCGCCCGCTCCCCCTCGGCCACGGTGCGCGGCACCGCATGGCGGATCACTTCGCCGATCCGGTAATCCTCGAAGAAGCGGCCGGGATTGGTCTTGGTCATTGGTCACCCAATTTCAGATCGGGGGAATAGGCGGCCTCCACATCCTTGGTCACCGCCTGGGCGCAGCGCATCACGTTGGCCGCGGGGTCGAAGGCGTAGCTGGGCGACCCATGCAGGACCCAGCCCTTGGCCAAAGCCTCCGAGACCTTGTGGCAGAAGGCCGACGAATCCTCCCCGGTCAGCAAGCGGTAGAGCGTGGTCATCACGCCCCCCAGGGCACGATGCCCAACCAGTTATGGATCAGCATGACGACGACCATGGCCACGACGGCGATGATCGGGGTCGTGATCTCCTTGGCCATGGGCGCGCGGGGCGGCGGGGTCCACGCGCCCTCGGCCGTGTTGATGACGATGATCTCGACCACGGCCCAAAGCAGCAGCCCGCCGAACAAGATGAACGACCGGGTGTCGCCGTTCACCAGCAAGTGGGCGACGGCGAAGACGATGACCGAGGTCAGCTGCGGGTGCCGCATCTTGGTGCCCAGCCAGACCTTGGCACCCTTGGGCCCTGAGACGGCGAAGAGGTAGAAGGCCACCAGCATCAGCAGGTTGTTGATGCCGACCAACGCGCCCGACCGGCCCCAGAAGAACGCGCCGCCCGCGCGGCCATAGCCGTAGACCATCATCACGATGGACGCGACCAGCAGCACGGCCACCAGCCCCTTGCCAGGGTCCCCTAGCTTGGCCCGTGTATCGGGTGCGATCCGCTTGAACAGGTGCGCGCCCCACCACAGCAAGACGCCCGCGATCAATAGTGCCATGGCTCAACCCTCCAGCTTGGCGATCGCGTCCAGCTTTGCCAGCGTCCGGCGGGCGGTGTCCACATGCAGGTTCTCGACGATCTTCCCGTCGAGCACCGCGACCCCCTGCCCCTCGGCAATCGCGGCCTCGTAGGCGGCGATCTGCCGCCGGGCCAGGTCGATGGCGGCCTCGGACGGCGCGAAGACTTCGTTCGCGATGGCCACCTGCGCCGGATGGATCAGGGTTTTGCCATCCATGCCCAAGCTGCGCCCCTGCTCGCATTCGGCGCGCAACCCGTCCTCGTCCTTGAAGGCGTTGTAGACCCCGTCGATGCACGGCGCGCCCGCGGCGCGGGCGGCCAGAAGACACGCCTGCAACGCCGTCATCAGCGGCATCCGATCCGCACCCGGCTCGCAATGCAGATCCTTGGCCAGGTCGTTGGTCCCCATCACCAGCCCGCCGGCCCGGGGCGCCGCCAGGATGTTGGGCGCGTGCAAGATTCCCGCTGGCGTCTCCATCATCGCCCAGAGCGTCGTCTCGCCGGTCAGGGAGACGGCCGCCGCCTCCATCATCCCCCGGTCATCGACCTTAGGCAGCAAGATCGCATCGGGCGCGACCGGTGCGAAGGCGGCCAGATCGTCGCCGCCCCATTCGGTATCGGCGCCATTGATTCGGACCAACAGATAGCGCGCGCCGAAGCCGCCCTTGGCCAATTCCTCCAACAGGATGCCCCGGGCGGCCACCTTTTCATCCGGCGCGACCGCGTCCTCCAGGTCAAGAATGATCGCATCCACCGGCAGCCCCCGGGCCTTTTCAATGGCCCGGGGCTTTGAGCCGGGGATGTAGAGCACGGAACGAAAGGGGCGGTCGGCAAGGGTCATGGACGGGTCTCCGGCGGCAATCGCGCCCTCATCGCGCCCTTTTCGACCCCTGTCGAGCCCCTGCGCGACAGAATCTTGCGCGCGCACCTTCTGCGCTGCGGCGCGAACGGTTGCAGGCGCGGTTAACGGTTTCTCCATCTCTGTGTCGCAATGTGGGCGACATCGCTTCGGTCCGTCACAGACGGGTCCGCTGGCGGGAGAGACCGGTTCCCCCGATCTCCCGTGGCGTGGCCGGTCCGTATCTCGGGAAAGGACATGTGCCATGACGAAGAAGACCCAATTGCTCAACGCCTTCCTGGCGACCCTGACAGCGCTCGCGCTGACGCTGATGGCGTTGCCGGCCCGCGCCGCCGGTCAGAATTGCGGACCCCGGTCCGACGTGGTGGAACGCCTGTCGACCCGCTTCGGCGAAACCCGCCGGGGCATCGGCCTGGGCACCGGCAACCGCATCCTGGAGGTCTTCGCCTCCGACGACAGCGGGACCTGGACGGTCACCGTGACGCTGCCCGACGGGCGGATGTGCATGATCGCTTCGGGCCAAGCCTGGGAAGACCGGATGGACGATCTGGCCCATCTGGCCGACGCCGACGCTTGACGGCCCGGACATCCCGAGATCGACCGAAAAGGCGCTCCGACCGGGGCGCCTTTCCTATCTGAGGCGTGTCGTGCTTCACCCCAGTCATGCACGCATCGGACAGGCTGAGGCCGCGTTTGCATCGCGCAACGCGGTCAGATGTCCCGGGGTATTCGATCCAACGCGACACGCTCCAATCGGACGAGATCGGGCGAGCGGGCCCAGGGCCGACTGCCTGGACAGCGGCCGTGTCGTCCGTCCTGTCGAAGCACCAGCCAGCATCGGCCGTGTGGCGCCGGGACGTGGACGGCACTTGCGAAGGCCCGCGCCCATCCGCTAGCTGACGCCCGACTGACCGCCATAGACCGGAGATACGACATGGCCAGACCCAAGATCGCCCTCATCGGCGCAGGACAGATCGGCGGCACGCTCGCCCACCTCGCCGCGATCAAGGAACTGGGGGACGTCGTCCTCTTCGACATCGCCGACGGCGTGCCCCAGGGCAAGGCGCTCGACATTGCCGAATCGGGCCCGGTGGAAGGCTTCGACGTCGCCCTGAAGGGTTCATCCGACTATGCCGACATCGCCGGGGCGGATGTCTGCATCGTCACCGCCGGCGTGCCGCGCAAGCCGGGCATGTCCCGCGACGACCTGCTGGGCATCAACCTCAAGGTCATGAAGGCCGTCGGCGAAGGCATCCGCGACAACGCGCCGGACGCTTTCGTGATCTGCATCACCAATCCGCTGGACGCCATGGTCTGGGCCCTGCGCGAATTCTCGGGCCTGCCGCACGAGAAGGTCGTGGGCATGGCCGGCGTCCTGGACAGCGCCCGCTTCCGCCACTTCCTGGCCGAGGAATTCAACGTCTCCATGCGCGACGTCACCGCCTTCGTCCTCGGCGGCCACGGCGACACGATGGTGCCGCTGGTCCGCTACTCCGCCGTCGGCGGCATCCCCTTGCCCGACCTTGTCTCCATGGGGTGGACGAGCCAGGAAAGCCTCGACGCCATTGTCCAGCGCACGCGCGACGGCGGCGCCGAGATCGTGGGCCTGCTCAAGACCGGTTCCGCCTTCTACGCGCCCGCCACCTCGGCCATCGAAATGGCCGAAGCCTACCTGAAGGACCAGAAGCGCCTTCTGCCGTGTGCCGCTTACGTGGACGGCGCCCTAGGCCTCAGCGGCATGTATGTGGGCGTGCCCACGGTGATCGGTGCGGGCGGAATCGAACGCATCGTCGATATCAGCCTCAACAAGGACGAGCAGGCCATGTTCGACAAATCCGTCGATGCGGTGAAGGGCCTGGTGGAGGCTTGCAAGGGAATCGATTCCAGCCTGGCCTGAATCGCCGGAGGATATCTGGCGACCAACGGCTTGCGGCGCATCAGCGCCGCAAGCGGGCATCCGGCGGATATAAGATATAAGCATCCGAGACCCGTGAGACACCACCCGAGCGTGCCGTTGCGTTTCGGGCCTCACTCGTCCGCTTTCTCCAACCTCCTAAATGCCGCGTCCCAGCTGCCAAGGCGTTTTCGGGCGTCTCCGACAAACGCGCTGCGGCGAATGGCTTGCATGAAGATCCAGGCGACCAGCGAGGCGGGGAAGCGGAGCGGCCGGTCGAATTGCACGAGCAGGATTACCCGATCCTCGCCGGTCCGGTTCCAGGTCTCGTGGTCTCGCGTATCGTCGAAGACAAACGCCTCACCCTCCTTCCAATACCGTATCTCCGCATCGACGCGGATGGCGCAATTCGCCCGATCGCGCGGCACTTTCAGTCCGAGATGGAGGATGCACATGCTGGCGGTCACCCCCCGATGGGGCGGGATCGCCATGCCCGGTTCGTGGATCGAAAAGAGGGCGGTCTTCAGCCCGGGAATGCGTTCGACACGCTCTGCGGTCGCTGGGCATCGCGCGCAATTCTCGTCCACGCGGAAGCCATAACCCCACAGAAAGAACGAGCGCCACTTGCGCTGATCGTCCAAGCCTCTGTGATCCGGCGAAAGGTCGGCCAGTGGCGGGATCGCGGCCCGGTGGCGAAGGACGGCGAGCGCCTCGTCGCGGATCGCCGTCCAATCGTTCTCCAAATCGTCGATCCAAGGAAAATACCGCCGGTCGAGGATCGCCGTATCACCGACTTTGGAGTGATGTTTCAGATAGGGGTTGATGCGCTTTCTCAGCCGCTTGCCGAGACGCACGAGCCACGATCTGTTGATGGCGCGCTGGCGGGAAGAAGCCGTTTCGGTCATGTCTCCGCTCCAATCTTTAGCGAAATCCATGGCACCGGAAAATCGCCTCGACGCGGCGGAGAGACAATTCAAATTCCGTTGTGCATCGGGCCTGGCCTCGGCCTTCCCGCCCCAATGTGATCACATACGAAAGATGTGTGATCACACTCGCCGCTTTTTCCTCCCTCTTTCCATCAAATCGGACTGTTTTCGGTTCCCCCAGGGGTATCGCCCGTGTCAAGCCGAAGCTTGACCCACCACGAACGTCCGGGAACACGATTCATGAACATCCACGAATACCAGGCCAAGGCCCTCTTGCGCGATTACGGTGCCCCGGTCAGCGACGGCGTTCCGGTCATGAAATCGGCCGATGCCAAGGACGCCGCCAGCCAGTTGGACGGCCCGCTTTGGGTGGTGAAAGCCCAAATCCATGCCGGCGGGCGCGGCAAGGGCAAGTTCAAGGAAGCCGATGCCGGCGACAAGGGCGGCGTGCGCATCGCCAAGTCGGTGGAAGAGGCAGAGGGCCACGCCAAGGCGATGCTGGGCCGCACCCTGGTCACC
>JBCCCB010000244.1:0-6215 GCA_039033775.1 Pseudomonadota bacterium
GGGGCGCTGGCTGGCCTTGGCCAGTTCGGTGATCGGCAGGGTGGAGGTGTTGGTTGCGAAGATGCAGTCGGGGCCGACGATGGCTTCGACCTTCTTGGTCATCTCGGCCTTGACGCCGACATCTTCGAAGACGGCCTCCACGATCAGATCGCAGCCTTTCAGCGCGTCCAGATCGGTGGTGGCGTGGATGCGGCCCAAGACCTCGACCTTCTTGTCTTGGGTGACTTTCTTGCGGGAGATGCCCTTGTCCAGGAGGCCCTCGGAATAGGCTTTGCCCTTGTCCGCCGCCTCCTGCGCCTGGTCGATCAGGACGACTTCGATCCCCGCATTGGCCGAGACATAGGCGATGCCCGCGCCCATCATGCCGGCGCCCAGGACGCCGATTTTCTTGACCTTCTGGTCATCGACGTCCGGCCGATTCGCGCCCTTTTCGAGAGCTTCCTTGTTGATGAAGAGCGAACGGATCATGGCCTCGGACGAGGGGTTCATCAGGACGTGGGTGAACCACCGGGCCTCGATCTTGATGGCGGTGTCGAAGGGGACGAGCGCGCCTTCATAGACGGCGGACAGCAGCGCCTTGGCCGCCGGGTATACGCCTTGCGTCTTGCCATTCACCATGGCCGAGGCGCCCACGAAGGTCGGGAAGCCCGCCGGGTGATAGGGCGCGCCGCCGGGCATCTTATAGCCCTTGGCGTCCCACGGCTTGACGATGTCCTTGTCGGTGGCCTCCAACACCCAGGCGCGGGCGGCGGCCACGGGGTCGTCGACCACCTCGTCGACCAGACCGGCGGATTTGGCCTTCTTCGGATCGCTCAACTTGCCTTCCAGCAGGAACGGCGAGGCGGCCATGGCGCCCATCTTGCGGGCCAGGCGCGTGGTGCCGCCCATGCCCGGAAAGATGCCGACCATGATCTCGGGCAAGCCGATCTTGGCCTTGGGGTTGTCGGCCGCGAAGATGCGGTGGCAGGCCAGCGGGATCTCGAACCCGATGCCCAGCGCAGTGCCGGGCAGGGCGGCGGCGATGGGTTTGCCGCCGGTCAGCTTCTTGGGGTCCATGCCCGCCCGCTCGATCTTGCGCAGGATGCCGTGGCAGCGCATCAGGCCGTCCATCAGGCCCTTGGCCGGCTCGTCGCCCGCGCTGGCCTTCATCTTGGCAATGACGTTCAGGTCCATGCCGCCGGCGAAGCTGTCCTTGGCCGACGTGATGACGATGCCCTTTACCGCGTCGTCCGCCAGGGCGTCGTCCACGCAGGCTTCAAGGTCGTTCCAACCTTCCAGGCTGAGCACGTTCATGGACTTGCCCTTCACGTCCCAGGTGATGGTGGCGACGCCGTCGGCGTCCTTGGCGAGGGTGAAATCGGTCATCTGTTCAACTCCAGATCGGAAGGTCGGTCGGGGCCGGATGGGCCCCGGATTAGGTGGCGCGGACGTGTAGGGGATGGTCGCCGGACGAAAGCATCTTCATGTGCGAGTTCCGGATATCGGCCCGGATCCCCCCGCCCAACCAGACATCGCCGCGGCGGATCAAGGTCATCTCGCCCATGTAGGGATCGACGACGTAGCTGCCGCCGTTGAGGACGTAGACGTGGTGAACCCCGTCGATGCGATCCTGGCCGTCGCCGACGAAGGCCGCGCGGTCGGCGACGCGATGATAGGCCGTGGCCCCGAAGCCCCGAAGGTGCGCGCAGAAGTTCTCGGCAATCGCCATCAACTCCTCCGGGGTGTGGACTTCGCGGGCCGCGTCGCGGGTCTTCATGACATGGGGGTAAAGCATGGCGTCCGCCGCGCATCGGAAATCGCCGTCCCAGATGGCCTGGGACACGCGATCGAGATGCGCTTGGTAGATCGCCACGGGGTCCATGGATCAGACGCGCTCGATGATGGTGGCCGCCCCCATGCCCGAGGCGACGCAGAGCGTGGCGAGGCCGGTGCCCTGGCCGGTCCGCTCCATCTCATCCAGCAGGGTGCCGATGATGATCGCGCCCGATGCGCCCAGCGGGTGGCCCATGGCGATGGCGCCGCCATTCACGTTGAGCTTGGAATGATCCACGTCGAAGGCTTGCATGAAACGCAGAACGACCGAGGAGAATGCCTCGTTCACTTCGAACAGGTCGATGTCGGAAATCGACATGCCGCTGTCTTCGAGGATCTTCCGCGTCGCGGGGACCGGGCCGGTCAGCATGATGGTCGGGTCGGTGCCGATCTTCGCCGTTGCCCTGATGCGGGCGCGGGGCGTCAGGCCCCATTTCTCACCGAATTCATTCGATCCCACTAGCACGCCAGCCGCGCCGTCCACGATGCCCGAGGAATTGCCGGCGGTGTGGACGTGGTTGATGGCCTCCAGGTGCGGATACTTCATCAGCGCGACCTTGTCGAAGCCGGGCATGACCTCGCCCATGGCCTGGAAGGCGGGGTTGAGCGCGCCGAGGCTCTGCATGTCGGTGCCGCGGCGGATGTATTCGTCGTGGTCGAGAATGGCTAAGCCGTTCACGTCGCGCACGGTGAGGATCGAACGCGCGAACCGCTCCTCGTCCCAGGCGGCGGCGGCGCGCGTCTGGCTCTCGACGGCGTATTCGTCCACGTCGTCCCGGCTGAAGCCGTATTCGGTGGCAATGATGTCGGCCGAGATGCCCTGGGGCACGAAATAGGTGTCCATGGCGATAGAGGGGTCGACGGCGATGGCCGCCCCGTCCGAGCCCATGGGCACGCGCGACATGCATTCCACGCCGCCGGCGATATAGGCCTCGCCCGCGCCGCCGCGCACCTGGTTGGCGGCCAGGTTCACCGCCTCCATGCCGGAGGCGCAGAAGCGGTTGATCGACAGGCCCGGGATGCGTTCGTCGAGTGTGGAGCCGAGGACGGCCGTCCGCGCCAGACAGCCACCCTGTTCGGCGACTTGCGTGGCATTGCCCCAGATCACGTCCTCGACCGCATGGCCCTCGAAGCCGTTGCGATCCTTCAGGCCGTCGAGCACCTGGGCCGACAGCCGGGCGGCAGTGACTTCGTGCAGCGAGCCGTCCTTGCGGCCCTTGCCGCGCGGCGTGCGGACGGCGTCGTAGATATAGGCTTCGGTCATGGGAGACTCCTCTTCCCGGCGGACACTGCCCGCCGAATGCGCGTGTGACCAGCCGGTGGGACTGGTGATGTGATCAGTTTGCCGTGACGTTCTCGGGCGTTATCCGCAGGAGCAGACGTCGAAGCCGCAGCACCCCATATCGCCGTCGCAGGGATTGACATCGCAGATTTTCGAGGCGGCACCGGCTTTCGCGCGTCCGGCAGTGCCACACGCGCCGGGAAGATACACACATCCTTCGGCGCCGCAGCAGGCGGTCTCGACGCATCTTTCGCGCCGCTTCCCAGTCCTTTGGCGGTGCTTGGTTCGATCATCCTGCCGATCCTGTCGGAGCGCGTCGTAGGCCAGGCCGCAATCTCGGAACCGCTGACGAATGGCGGGAAGCGCGTACCAGAGGCCTGCCTCCCGGATGGCGTGTTTGGCGAAGCCGGAGCAGCCGGTGCCGCCATGGAGGACGGAATGGGCACAGCGGAAGCCCTTCCGAGGGCTGATGCGGTGCTGGTAGAACTCGATGCCCGCAAGGGCCGCCTGGCTGAACATGGCGGCGCTTTAGCCGCGAAATGGGGCGAGCCTGTGGTCACGTTCGGTCCTCCGGACGGCCGGGCATCAGGTCGTAGGGGGCCTTCCACCCTGGGATCGACTGGATGTTGGTCAGCCAGCGGTCGATCTCGGGCCACTCGGCGCGAACGAAGCCGAAGGGTTCCGGATAGAACAGATAGCCGCAGCACGAGATGTCGGCATTGGTGAGCCCGTCGCCCACGATCCAGTCGCGCCCCGTCAGATGGGCATTCAGAACCTCGTAGGCGGCCTTCAGGCGGCCGAGTTGGAAGTCGATGACGGGCTGCGGGCGCTTGGCCTCGGGCAGGAAGTTCATCAGGAACCGGGTCATCCCGGCATTAGAACTGAGCTTGTGGTTGTCCCAGAGGACCCAGCGGAGGACCTGATAGCGGTCGTCACCGGTGCCCCCGAACTTGCCGGTCTTGTCGGCGATCCATTGCTGGATCGCACCGGATTGGCTGAGTTTCATGTCGCCGTCGACCAGAAGCGGCGCCTCGCCCATGGGGTTTTCGGCGCGCCATTCCGGCGTGCGGGACTGGCCGCCGAAGAAATCGACGAAGACCGGCTCCCAATCGAGGCCGGAGAGTTCGAGCGCGAGGGCCGCCTTGTAGCTGTTGCCGCTCTCGCCGAAGCAATGGAGTTGGATGGTCATGTCGGCGCCTCCTCCCTGAGGTCCGGGTCTTTTGGCCGAGGGCAGGACCGGGGGTTTCACACCCCCGGACCCCCGTGGGATATTTCCAAAGGGAAGAAGGGGGCGTTAACCTTAACGCAACCTTTCGACCCCATCTTGACTGCGCGGTACAGGCGGGGACGCCGATGACCGCAAGGGGAGAAGGGTGACCTTCTCTGGCCCCAGCGCGGCTTCGCTTGGCGTCCCGCGCTGGGGTCTTCTTCCCTTTGGAAATATCCCCGCCGGAGGCATCCGCCCTCTCAACGCGCGCTGTCTTTCGCCTTTCTCTTCTCCAACATGGCCTTATGCAGCCCCAATCGGTGGGGCAGGTTTTCGGAATGTGTGACGCTTTCGAAGTTCTCGAACAGGAACGACAGCGCCTCGCCTTCGTCCAGGCCCGCCTCCTCCGCGAACTTCCTGAGGCGGCGATATCCCAGTTCGGACATCTGCGCCGGAAAGCGGCGGGTGAGGCGTTGGGGCCTGGGCATGGCATCTCCCGATGAGGGCGGGGCCCGATGGGCCCCGACCGAAGAGGCTCAGAAGGCGGTGGCTTCCAGGCCCATGACCGTCTCCGGACCGGTTTCGATCCGGGCCAGATGCATTGCCGTGGCGGGCAGCTGACGGGCCATGTAGTACCGGCCCGTGGCGATCTTGGCTTCCAGGAAATCGCGATCGGCGCCGTCTTGCTTAAGCGCCTCTTGCGCGGCCTTGGCCATGCGGGCCCACATCAGGCCCAGGCAGACATGGCCCATCATATGCATGAAGTCGTAGCTGCCCGAGAGCGCCGCATTCGGGTTCTTCATGCCTTGCTGCATGAAGTACATCCCCGCCGTTTGCAGGTCCTTCGACGCGGCCTTCAGGGGCTCGATGAATCCTTTCATCTCTTCGTCGTCACCGTGCTCCTTGCAGAAGCTCTTCACCATCTCGAAGAAGGCCATGACATGCTTGCCGCCATCCTGGGCCAGCTTGCGGCCCACCAGGTCGAGCGCTTGGACGCCGTTGGCGCCTTCATAGATCTGGGCGATGCGGGCGTCGCGGACGAATTGGGACATGCCCCATTCTTCGATATAGCCATGGCCGCCATAGACCTGCTGGGCATTGGTGGCGAACTCGAAGCCCTTGTCGGTCAGGAAGCCCTTGATGACCGGCGTCATCAGCGAGATCAGGCCGTCGGCCTCGGCATCCTCGTTGCGGTGGGCCCGATCGATCAGGTTGGCGCCCCAGAAGGTGAAGGCGCGGGCCCCTTCGACGAAGCTCTTCTGGTCCATCAGGTTCCGGCGGATATCCGGGTGGACGATCAGCGGATCGGCCGGGCCGTCGGGGTTCTTGGCGCCGGTCACGTCGCGGCCCTGGAGCCGGTCGAGCGCATAGGCCAGCGCGTTCTGATAGGCGATCTCGGCCTGGGCGTAACCTTGCAGGCCGACGCCCAGCCGCGCCTCGTTCATCATGGTGAACATGGCGCGCATGCCCTTGTGCTCCTGCCCCAGCAGGTAGCCCTCGGCCTCGTCGTAATTCATCACGCAGGTGGAGTTCCCGTGGATCCCCATCTTCTCCTCGATCTTGCCGACCGAGACGCCGTTGCGAGCGCCGACATTGCCGTCCTCATCGACCAGGAACTTCGGCACGATAAACAGCGACACGCCCTTGATGCCCTCCGGCCCGCCCTGGATCTTGGCCAGGACCAGGTGGACGATGTTGTCGGCCATGTCGTGGTCGCCGGCCGAGATGAAGATCTTCTGGCCGGTGATCTTGTAGCTGCCGTCGTCTTGCGGGACGGCCTTGGTGCGCATCATGCCCAGATCGGTGCCGGCATGGGGCTCGGTCAGGTTCATGGTGCCGGTCCATTCGCAGGTGGTCAGCTTCGGCAGCCACTTTTGCTTCTGCGCGTCCGAGCCATGCACGTGGATCGCCGAA
>JBCCCB010000245.1:0-6200 GCA_039033775.1 Pseudomonadota bacterium
CGAGCGAGGCCGAATCGCTGCTGCTTCGGGACAGCCCTCTTCTCGCCGAGGACGAGGAGACCCGCTACCGGTTTTTTAGAATCGGTCGTGAGGGGGTTTTGGTCGTCGCGAGGCATGGGCGGCGCCCGCCTCCGGCTCGGACAGGACACGGATGGACGGGAATTCGGCCGCCAGGACCGGACCCGGATCGGCGGGAGAGGCGTTGTCGACCACCACGACCTCCACCCCATCGGATATCTGCGGCACCAGCGCCGACAGGCAGCGGCGCAGGCGCGGCAGGTCGTCGTGGTGGGGGATGACGATGCTGGCCCGCATGGAAACCCGATCCTGGAGTGCCGTCATGTCGCGGCTTGACCGGACCATGGTCGCGCCGCCAGACACCCGCAAGCCCCTTGCGGAAGCGACCATGCTGCGCCCCCTGCTCCTGACACTGTCCGGCAACGCCACCGCCTCGGCGACGATCTTCGCGCGCAACCTGTTGCTGGCGGCGATGCTGCCGGTGGGCGATTACGGGATCGCCGCCACCTTCGCCATCGCCATGGCCGCGATCGAGATGGCCTCGGCCCTGGGCGTCCAGCAACAGATCGTCCAGGCCCGCGACGGCGACGACCCGAAGCTGCAAGCGGCGCTGCACGGCTTCCAGATCCTGCGGGGCGTGTTCGCGGCGGCCATCCTGGTGGCCATGTCCGGCCCGCTGGCCCGGTTCCTGGGCATCCCCGAGGTCGCTTGGGCCTATGCCGTCCTGGCCGCGGTGCCGCTGATCCAATCCTTCCAGCACCTGGACATCTATCGGTTCAGCCGCGACGAGCGGTTCCTGCCGGTCGCGCTGTCCGGCGTTGTCCCGAACCTGCTTGCGCTGACCCTGGCCGGGATGCTGGCCTGGCTGCTGGGCGATTGGCGGGCGATGCTGTGGTCGCTGCTGTTTCAGGCGACCTGCCTCGTCGTGATCACCCATGTGCTGGCCGACCGGCCCTGGCGCCTGCGCGCCGATGCGGCCACTTGGCGGCGGGTCCTGGCCTTCGGGGTCCCGCTTCTGGTCAACGGCGTGATCCTGTTCGTTGTGCTGCAGGGCGACAAGTTGATCGTCGGCCGGGTCCTGGGGATGGACGCCTTGGGCGTCTTCGCCCTGGCCACCACCCTGACCCTGACCCCGGCCCTGGTGATCGCGGCGGCGCTGCAAACGGTGCTGCTGCCCCGCCTGTCCCGCGCCCGCGACGCGGGCACCCTGTCCGCCGCCATCCGGCCCGCCATCGCCGCGTCCTGTGCCGCCGGCGGGCTGGCCGCGACGCTGGCCATCGTCGCCGGCCCCGCCGTGACGCCCTTCGTCGCCGGGACGGGATATGCGGCGCTGGCATCGCTTCTGCTGCCGCTCGGCGTGTTGCAGGCCCTCCGGATGGCCAAGGCGGCGGTCACCCTGGTGGCCCTGGCCCTGGGTCAGACCAGCACGGCAATCATCTCCAACATCCCGCGGCTGATCGCCCTGGCGGTGGGCGCTTGGGCGGTGACGAACGGGGCATCGCTGCACACCCTGATCTGGATCGCCTGCCTGGGCGAGGCCGCGGGCGTCCCGGTCGCGATGCTCCGGGTGACGCGCGCCGGGGGATGGGCCGGCGGCATGCCGGTCGGGCCGTTCCTGTGGACGGCGGCGGCAATCGCCTCGGCCCTGGCGGTTCCGCTGCTGGCGGTTCCCGTCTGGGCCGCGCTGTGTCTCGCCGTCATCGCGACCCTGGCCTGCCTGAAGGGGCCGCGGTCCATCGGCATCCCGGCCACAGGGCCGGGCGCATAGGCCCCGCCGCCATGGTTTTCCCTTGGCCCCCAAGCCGCCGACCGGCCAGATTGGATCCCGACGGTCCCGTCAGAGGATCGCGGAGCAGTGGCGGGCTGAGACCCGCAGGACGGAGCAGGCGATGACCCCATCCCGTGCCAAGCGGCCCCTGGCCGCCCTGTTGGTCGTGGCGTTCACCCTCGGCCAGACCCTGGCCGCCGCCGCGCGCGACCGCTTGGCCGAGCCTGGCGGCCTGACGGAGGTCCTGGCCACGGCCCAGGCGGGCGACGTGATCCTGTTGGCCCCGGGCGATCACGGGCGGTTGGATCTGCAAGGCGGCCTGCCGCCCGACCTGACCCTGGCCGCCGCCGATCCCACCGACCGGCCGGTGATCCGCAGCCTGTTGCTGCGCGGCGTGGCGGGCCTGACGCTGCGCGACCTCAATCTGGACTATGACCAGGCCGCCCGGGACGAGCCGCTCAACCGCCCGTTCCAGATGCTCGACGTCTCGAACATCGTCCTGCGGGATCTGCGGTTCCTGGGGGATCGCGTCGACGAGGCCGGGGGCCTGAACCTGCCGGTCTCCGTCGGCCTCTACCTGGAGAATGCCGACAACATCCGGATCGAAGACAGCGTCTTCGTGGACCAATTCCGGGGTCTGGTGGCCGATGGCGCGACCGCGCTGCGGATCGTGGGCAACCGCTTCCACCGCATCCGCAGCACCGGCCTGAAACTGATGTCGGTGACCGACACGCTGGTCGAGGGCAACGAGTTCTCCGGCTTCTCGCCGGAGACGGGCACCCAGGACGCGCCGGTCATGCTGCTGGTCGAAACCGGCCAAGGCGACCGGACCTCGGCCGGGATTACGGTGCGGGGCAATGTCCTGTCGGTCGACGGCGGTCCCTGGACCCGCTCGATGGTGTTCCGCAACCACGCGGTGCGCGACGATGCGGGCGGATTGGCGGCCTATTTCCAGGACGTGCTGATCGAAGAGAACGTGATTCTGAACGCCCATATCGACGGCATCGTCGTGGACGAAGTCGACGGGCTGACCATCCGCCGCAATAGCGTTCTGCGGGCCGCCCATGCCGCCGACGACCAAAGCGATCCGCCCCGCTGGACCCCGGCCGTCCGCGTCGCCGAGACGGCCCGCGGCGTCGCCGTGCTGGGCAACGTGGCCCATGTCCTGCCCCGTCCGACCTGGCAGGACGATTGGGTCGTCGCGGGCAACCTGCTGGTCCAGGACCGGATCCTGAGCGCGCCCAACTTCTACGACGACGTCTTCCACGCCGTCACGCCGAGCCGCCCGCCGCGTCTGACCGATTACGCCCCGCGACCCGGCGGACCGCTCGACGGCCAACCGCTGGGCGCGCCGATCCTGGCCGACATCGTGCCCGAAGCGGTGATCGCCCCCGCCCCCCTGCGGGACGGTCCGCTTTGGCGGGCGATCTGGCTGGATTCCCAGGACGGGCGCCTGAAGGCACGCACGGGCGCCGGGCGGGATGCGCTGTCACTGGCGCTGACCGGGCCCGATATCGCCGTCGGTCAAGATGCCAATGCCGTGCAGATCGACCGCGAGATGACCGCTCCGATCTATGGGGCCGAGGCGCTCCGTCTCGTCCTGGGCCTGCAACCCGACGCGTCCGGCCGCAGGCCGGCGGGCGAGGTGCTGCGGATTCACGAAGCGCTTCTGGTGACCCTGTCGGATCGCGGCATCCTGGAGGTCGCCTTGCAGACCGATTCGGCCAAATGGATCCGCGTGCGCAGCCGCCGCCTGCCGATGTCGCCCGAGGCGCCGGTCATTGTCGAGATCCGGTACGAGGCCGGAAGCGGTGTCCTGTCCATCCATGATGCCGATGGCGCCGAGATCGGCCGCGGCTGGACCGAGGGCCGCCTGAAACCGGCCGAAAGCTGGGGGCTGAGCATCGGCAACCCGTTCGGCGACCGCCCATCCTTTCAGGGCCGCCTGACCGAATTCGAGGTCCATGTCCGCCATCCGCGCCACCAGGCGGCGGGATTCCGGCCGTGACCCCCGGCCCCGCGCTGCCGCCCTTGGCGCCGATGGCCGCACTTTACATGCTGGCCGTGGTGGTTCCGGTGACGATGATCGTCGGGCCCCTGGCCCTGACGGGCTTGCGCCTGATGCTCCTGGTGCTGATCCTGCCGCTGCTGGCGGGGCTGTTGTCGGGGCGCTATGGCCGGATGCTGCCCACCGATTGGCTGTTCCTGGGGCACGCCGCCTGGATCGTGGCCGCCCTGGCCGTCAACAACCCGGACCGGGTGGTGCAACAGGCCCCGTCGGTCATCATCGAATTCCTCGGCAGCTACCTGCTGGCCCGCGCCACGATCCGGACGCCCGAGATGTTCCTGCGGCTCTGCCGCTGGATCGTCGGCCTGGTGCTGCTGCTGATCCCCTTCGCGCTGTATGAAACGTTGACGGGCAACCCGCCGATCATCCGCTTCATCGCCGGTCTGCCGGGCGTGACCTCCGTCGGCATCATCGACACCCAGGGCCGTCTGGGCCTGGAGCGGGTGCAGGGCGTCTTCGCCCATCCCATCCATTTCGGGCTGTTCTGTTCGGTGGCCTTTTCCATGGCCTTCGTGGCCCTGAAGGACATTTCGGGGTCGACCTGGCGCTGGATCTCCTCCGCGCTGGTCGGCGGCGCCGGGTTCCTGGCCCTGTCGTCGGGTGCGCTGCTGGCCGTGGCGCTGCAATGCGGGCTGATCGCTTGGGCGGCCGTCTTCTCGCGGGCCGAATGGCGCTGGCGCCTTCTGGTCGGTCTCTTCGCTCTGGCCTGGATCACCATCGACCTGCTGTCCAATCGCGATCCCCTGCGCGTGATGATGAGCTACGCGACCTTCTCGCCCCACAACGCCTATATCCGAAGCATCATCTTCGAATGGGGCTTCCAGAACGTCGTGCAGAGCCCGATCTTCGGCATCGGCCTGAACGACTGGTTCCGCCCGGCCTTCCTGCATGGCGACAGCGTGGACAATTTCTGGCTGCTGACGGCCATGCGCTACGGCTTTCCGGGCGTGATCCTTCTGGGCCTCGGCTGGTTTGCCATGCTGGTGTCGGTCATGCGCCGCCCCTTCGCGCGCGACAGCGTCACGGGCCGGGTGCGGCGGGCCTATGTCTTCACCTTCATCGGGCTGACCCTGACGCTCTGCACCGTGCATATCTGGGTCAACATCTATGCCTTCGTCTTCTTCCTTCTGGGCGCGGGCGCCTGGATGATCGACCATTCGGAGGAGGCCAAGGCCACCCGAGCCGAGCCAGAGCCGCGCGCGCCCCGCTTCACCCGCTTCCCCGAGGGCGCCGCGCCCGGGCATGCCCGGGCCAAGGCATGAATCCGACGCTCGGGGTCGTCATCGTCCTGCACGGGTCGGGCGACGTCATCGCCGGGTGCTTGGCCACCTTGCTCGCCTCCGAGGGCGTGACGCTCGACATCGCCGTGGTCGACAACGCCTCCGCCGATGACGGCCCCGCTATCGCCCGCGCCGCCGATTCCGGACCGCACCGGCTGCGGGTGATCGAGACCGGGCGCAACGGCGGCTATGCCGCCGGCGTCAATGCCGGCCTGGCCGTTTTGGCGGCGGAGCCGGAGCTGGACCGCTTCTGGATCCTGAACCCCGACACCTTGGCCCCACCGGACACCGCCCGCCGTTTCGCCACCTTCAACGCCCCTTTCGGCCTGCTGGGGGGCCGGGTCGTCTATGCCGACCCGCCCGGCCATATCCAGATCGACGGCGGCGTCATCGACCGTTGGACGGGTGTGACCTCGAACCTGAATCGCGGCGCTTCCGCCGATGCGCCCCCGGCGAACCGGGTGCCGGACTTCGTCACCGGGGCCAGCCTCGTCGTGTCCCGCACCTTCCTGGACCAGGTCGGCCCCATGCCCGAGGCGTATTTCCTCTACTACGAGGAAGTCGCCTGGGCCTGGCGGCGCGGCGATCTGGCGATCCATCACGACCCCCAGGCGATCGTGCGCCACCGGGCCGGGACCGCCATCGGCTCCCAGACGCAGACGCGCGGCCCGTCGCCCTTTTCGGCCTGGTTCCTGCACCGCGCCCGCCTGCGCTTCGTGCGGCGTCACTTGCCGACGGCCCTGCCCGGCGCCGTGATTTATTCCGTCGGCAAGGCAGCGCAGGCCCTGCTCCGCCGCCAGCCGCGCGTGGCGGCGGCCATCCTGACGGGCAGCCTCGGCATCGCGCCCCCGCGCGACGTGACCGACCGGCTGGCCCCCGGCAGCTTCTAGGGCGTGTCGCGTTCAATCGAATTCACCGGAATCCGGTCAAACGCGAGACGCTCTAAACCGGCGTGTCGATCTTCAACTCCACATCCGCCAGACCCTCGACCGACCCGACCAGCCGGTCCCCAGGCCGCACCGGCCCGACACCGGCGGGCGTGCCGGTCATGATCACGTCGCCGGGC
>JBCCCB010000246.1:0-6167 GCA_039033775.1 Pseudomonadota bacterium
GCGGGCCCAGGCGTCCGAGTCGGTCGAGGTCGCGATGCAGATCTCGCCGTTCAGTGGCATGAGATGGGGCCCGAGCCCCTGGAAATCGGTGGTGGCTTCGTCCGAGAACCGGTCGATGGCGGCCACGACCAGAACGTTGCCGCCCAGGACGGAGGGGTGGCCGTCGATCGGTTGGATCGGGAAGGTGTTGCTGCGGCCGCAGGTCGACCGGATGCGGGCGCGGGGCAGGACCACATGCATCCCCATCCGCAGCCAGCCGTTATCGCCCCGGTTGCAGACCAGATCGGCGGAGCAATCCAGGTCCCACGCCCGGATCGCCAGTTCGAAATCCATGGACAGGATGCGGTCGGTCTCGGGCACGCGCCGGTCGTGGATCCAGAGGTGATAATCCTGCGGATCCCCGCGGCGGCGCATCTGGACGATGTCGCCCTGGCGGATCTCGACCGTGTTGAATTTGTCGGCCCCGTCGCGGCTGAGATTGTGCAGGAAGGGGCCGCGTTCGGTGACGCGGTGATATTGCTCGGCCGGCACCAGCGCGACGCCCTGCCGGGCGTGCAGCGTGACTTCGATGGCGTGCAATTCGCCCACCGCGTGATCGTCGCCGACGGTTTCCACCTCGAACCGGTCGAGGCCCCGGATCTCGATCCGGTAGGTCCCGATGCCGGACGGGGTGGTGTGCAGGATCGCCTTGTCCTGGGCGGCGGCGGGCGCGGTGGCGAGGAGGAAGAGCAGGGCAGCGATGCGCATGGCGGACCTCGGGGCGGTTGGGGCGCCCGAGGTCTAGCAAGGGGGTCTCGATGCTTCGTTTTTGAGATCAGCCCGCCGGGTCGCCGAAAACCCGCGCGAAGATCGTATCCACGTGCTTCGTGTGGTAGCCGAGGTCGAACTTCTCGGCGATGTCGTCCTCCGACAAGGCCGCGCGCACGTCAGGGTCGGCCAGCAATTCCGTCTGGAAATCGGCCCCCTCTTCCCAGACCTTCATGGCATTGCGCTGGACCAGCTTGTAGCTGTCCTCGCGGCTGACGCCGGCTTGGGTCAGGGCCAGAAGGACGCGTTGGGACATGACCAGGCCGCGAAACTTGTTCATGTTGGCCAGCATGTTGTCGGGATAGACGACCAGCTTGTCGATCACGCCGGTCAGGCGGGCCAGGGCGAAGTCCAGGGTGATCGTGGCGTCGGGCCCGATCATGCGCTCGACCGAGGAATGGGAGATGTCGCGCTCGTGCCAGAGGGCCACGTTCTCCAACGCAGGCGTCACGGCGGAGCGGACGAGGCGGGCGAGGCCGGTCAGGTTCTCGGTCAGGACCGGATTGCGCTTGTGGGGCATGGCGGAGGAGCCCTTTTGGCCGGCAGAGAAGAACTCCTCCGCCTCCAGGACTTCGGTGCGCTGCATGTGGCGGATTTCGGTGGCGATGTTTTCCACGCTGCTGGCCACCACGCCCAGGGTCGCGAAGAAGGCGGCATGGCGGTCGCGAGGGATGACTTGGGTGCTGATCGGCTCGGGCGTGAGGCCCAGTTTGGCGCAGACATGGGCTTCCACGGCCGGGTCGATATTGGCGAAGGTGCCGACCGCGCCCGAGATGGCGCCGGTGGCGATCTCCTCCTTCGCGGTGCGCAGGCGGCGCAGGTTCCGGTCCATCTCGGCGTAGAAGCGCGCGAAGGTCAGGCCCATGGTCGTGGGCTCGGCATGGATCCCGTGGGATCGGCCGATGCGGATCGTGTCCTTATGCTCGAAGGCGCGGCGCTTCAGGGCGGCCAGCAGGGCCTCGACATCGGTGATCAGGATATCGGCGGCGCGGGTCAGTTGAACGTTGAACGTGGTGTCCAGGACGTCCGAGGAGGTCATGCCCTGGTGGACGAAGCGGGCCTCGTCGCTGCCCACGATCTCGGCCAGGTGGGTCAGGAAGGCGATGACGTCGTGCTTGGTGACCGCCTCGATCTCGTCGATGCGGGCCACGTCGAACTCGACGTCGCGGGCCTTCCACACCGCCTCGGCATTCGCCCGCGGGATCACGCCCAGGTCGGCCATGGCGTCGCAGGCATGGGCCTCGATCTCGAACCAGATGCGGAACTTCGTCTCGGGTGACCAGATGGCCACCATGTCGGGGCGGGAATAGCGGGGAATCATGGGCGGGCCTTTCGGGTCTTTGCGGCTTCTCCTAGGGTGGCGCGGACCCGAAGGGAAGGAACGAGGAGACGCGCCGTGCCCGAGCGAGGACCGACCGACAGAGCCGCGGGAACCGGACCGCGGGTCGACCCGCGGTCCCCCTGCGGTCGACCGGAGGCGCGTGCGTGACCGACGACCCGCTCCGCCCGCCGCCGAAGACCGCGCGGCCGATCTGGGCGCATCCGCTGGCGGCCTTTGGGTTCTCGATGGCCGGGCTGCGGTTCCTGCTGACCCAGCGGGCGGCGCAGCTGCAATGCGCCATGATGGCCGCCGCCGTGCTGGCCTTCGCGCTGGTCGGGGCGGGGGCGGCGCAATGGGGGATCATGGCGGCGCTGTTCCTAATGGGGCTGGGGGTCGAGGCGCTGAACACCGCGATCGAGTTGACCGTCGATCGCCTGTCGCCCGAAATCAGCGATTACGCCAAGCACGCCAAGGATTTGGGCAGCTTCGCGGTCTTCTGCGCGTTGATCGTTTTCGGTGGCCACGCGCTTTGGGTCGTGGGCCACGCGCTCCTGTGAGCCCCGAGGACAGGCTGGCGGCGCTGATCGGCCCGTGGCGGACGCAGCGGGTGATCCGTCACGGAGACGGGTCAGTGGTCCGGTTCGAGGGCGAGACGATCTGGCAGCCGGACGGGACCCTAACGCGTTGCACCGAGACCGGAACGCTGACCCAAGGCGACCGATCCTTCGAGGCCGGGCGCGAGACGATCTGGATCGCGACGCCGGATGCCATCGACATCCGCTTCGCCGATGGCCGACCGTTCCACCGCCTCGACGCGACCGGACGGGATCGGCACGATTGCCCGCCCGACCTCTACGACCTGCATTACGACTTCAGCGTGTGGCCCGGCTGGTCGGTCCGATGGCGCGTCATCGGACCGCGCAAGGATTACCGCGCCCTCACCCGTTACCGGCGTGCGTAGGATGGGGTTTCACCCCATCGCTTACCCGACGGGGCAGGCCCCGCGATCCCGCCAGATCGGCACGTTCAGCGACATGTCGCAGACCGCCAGGAACGTGCGCCCGTCCACCGTCAGGCAAGTCGCGTCGCCGACTTGGACCTGTCCGCCATGACCGTCCCGGCAATAGCAATCCACCGCGCCGGCCGCAGGCAGCGCGAAGATGATGATGACGGCTGTCAATCGAAACATCGTAAGCCCTCCTGAACCGAAGGATGCAACAAATCCCGACCTTGACCAGACCGAGCGCCCGCGACATGACGCCCCGATGATCCCCGACGACCGCCTCGACCAGATCCTGTCGCGCTTCGAGTATCTTGAGGCGCAGTTGAATGCCGGGCCGTCGGGGGACGAGATCGCCCGCCTGACCCGCGATTATGCCGAGGCCAAGCCCGTGGCCGAGCAGGTGCGGGCCTACCGGGCGTTGCAAGGGCAGATGGCGGAGGCCCAGGCGATGCTCGACGATCCGGAGATGCGGGAATTGGCCGAGGCGGAGCTGCCCGACCTGCGCGCCGCCATCGAGCGCGCCGAGGCCGATCTGCAGATCGCCCTGCTGCCCCGCGACGCCGCCGATGCCCGCCCCGCCATCCTGGAGATCCGGCCGGGCACGGGGGGCGAGGAGGCCGCCCTGTTCGCGGGCGACCTGGAGGGGATGTATCGCCGCTATGCCGAGGCGCGGGGCTGGCGGATGGAGGTGATCGAGCGGCAGGAGACCGATCTGGGCGGCATCAAGGAATTGGTGGCGCGGGTGGAGGGCGACAACGTCTTCGCCCGCCTCAAGTTCGAAAGCGGCGTGCACCGCGTTCAGCGCGTGCCGACGACCGAGAGCGGCGGCCGCATCCACACCTCGGCCGCCACCGTCGCCGTCCTGCCCGAGGCGGAGGCCGTCGATATCGACATTCCCGCCACCGATATCCGCATCGACACGATGCGCGCCAGTGGGGCCGGGGGGCAGCATGTGAACACGACCGATTCGGCGGTGCGCATCACCCATCTGCCCACCGGGATCGTCGTGACCAGCTCCGAAAAATCCCAGCATCGCAACCGCGAGATCGCCATGAACGTCCTGCGCGCCCGGCTCTACGATGCCCAGCGGGCCGCCGCCGATGCCGAACGGTCGGCGGACCGCAAGGCGCAGGTCGGGTCGGGGGATCGGTCCGAGCGGATCCGCACCTATAACTTCCCCCAGGGCCGCATGACCGACCATCGCATCAACCTGACGCTCTATAAGCTGGACCAGGTGATGCAGGGCGATCTGGACGACGTGATCGACGCCCTGACCGCCGATCTGCAAGCCCAGCAACTGGCCGAGATGTCCGCGTGACCGAACGGGATGCGCGGCGGGCGTTGCAGGACGCGCGGCGGCGGTTGGACCTGGCGGGCGTTTCAGATCCGGCGCGCGATGCGTCGGCCTTGCTGGAGGCGGCGGGGGCGGGGGCCGCGGATCGCCTGCCCCCCGACGTGGCCGCGCGGTTCGAGCATCTGGTGGCGCGCCGGGTCCGGCGGGAACCGGTTTCCCATCTGACCGGCCGCCGGGCCTTCTGGATGCACGATTTCATCGTGACCCCGGACGTGCTGGATCCGCGCCCCGATACGGAGACCCTGGTCGAGACGGCGCGGGATGTGTTGCGGGACGCAGGCGCGCCGCGTCTCTTGGATCTGGGGACGGGGTCGGGGTGCATCCTTCTGTCCCTGCTGCATGAACTGCCGGGGGCGACGGGGATCGGCACCGACATCTCCTCTGCCGCGCTGGACGTGGCCTGGCGCAATGCCGACCGCGTGGGCGTCGCGGATCGCGTGACGTTCGGGCAGGCCGACTGGCTTCGGGGCGTCGCGGGCCGTTTCGATCTGATCGTCAGCAATCCGCCCTATATCGCCGAGGCCGAGATGGCCGATCTGCAACCCGAGGTCCGCGACTGGGAGCCGCATCTGGCCCTGACCCCAGGCGGCGACGGCCTGGCCGCCTATCGCATCCTGGCGCGGGACGCGCCCGCCCATCTGGGCCCCGGTGGCTGGCTGATGGCCGAGATCGGTCACCGCCAGGCGGCGGCGGTCACCGCGCTCTGGCGGCAGGCTGGTTTGACCCGGATCGGGGTCACACGGGACCTGAACGGCCGCGATCGTGTGGTTTCTGGGCAAAAAGCGGCGCGTTGACGCGGAATCCGCTTGTAACTGTCGGGGCGGGCTGTCACATATCTCGGGCAACCAGCGGATGACGCGCAGCCCGCGCCCCGGTCGCAACGCCCGAGTAATCCGGATTCACCGACCCGCCAAGCGGGCAGGGTCCACGGCAAATCAGCGGAAACACCCCACGTATGAGAAGCAGCAAGTCCCGTTCGCGGAATAAGAACCGCAACCGCAGCCAAGGCGGCGGAAACATCATCAACCGGGTTTTCGACAGCTCGGGGCCCGAGGGCAAGGTGCGCGGCACGCCGCAGCAGATCATCGAGAAATACAACCAACTGGCCCGCGATGCGCAATTGTCGGGCGACCGCGTCGCGCTGGAGAACTTCCAGCAGCATGCCGAGCACTATACCCGTCTGCTGGCCGCGGCGCAGAAGGAAATGGATGCCCGTCAGCAGCAGAACCAGCAGCAAGGCGGCCAGCATCACCAACAGGGTGGTGGGCAGCCGGGCCATCAGCAGGGCAACGGCCAAGGGGGGCAGGGCAACCAGGGCGGTCAGGGCAACCAAGGCAACCAAGGCAATCAAGGTCAGGGCGGTCAGCAGACGGATCAGCCGGCCGACGGTCAAGGCGGCGGCAATGGCGATGGCGGCAACCGCCGCCGCGACCGCAGCCGGGAGGACCGCAAGCCCGACGCTGAGGTGATCGACGTGCCCGAGGCCGAGGCCGGCCCCATCGAGACGCCCGAGGCGCGGGCCGAGGAGGCGCCGAAGGCCGAGAAGCCCAAGCGCACCCGAACCCGCAAGAAGGCCCCGAAGACCGAGGAAGAGGGCGCGGCCGAACAGCCGCCGACGCCCGAGGATGCGGCGTAGTCATCTCGGGACGGGATTGCCGCCGCTCCGGGGCGGATGGCCGACA
>JBCCCB010000247.1:0-6157 GCA_039033775.1 Pseudomonadota bacterium
CCGGCGATGGTGTCGGCGCCTTCGCGTGCGATCAGCTCTTCCAGCTCGTCGACCAGGCGGGCCAGGAAGTCGGCCTCGGTCTCGCCGTCGCGTCCTTCCTTGTATAAGTGGGGGCAGGTAAGGTGCAGGAAGCCGGGCAGGGGCAGGCCGAAGACCGAATTGTACGGCTTGCCCGTCATCGAGGCCGAGACGGCGGTGACCCCGTGATAGGCGTTGCCGCGGGTGAGGATCTTGCGGCGTTCGGGATGGCCTTCGGCGCCGTGGAGGAACCACAGCATCTTGACCATGGTGTCGTTCGCCTCGGACCCTGAATTGGTGTAGAACGTCTTGGCCCCGTCGAAGGGGGCCACGCGGGCCAGGGTTTCGGAAAGTTCGACCGTCGTGTCGGCCATGCGGCCGAAGAAGGCGTGATAGCCGGGGAAGCGGGCATATTGGTCTTGGGCCACCTTGGTCAGCGACGGGTGGTCGAACCCGGCGATCATGTTCCAGAGGCCGGAATTGGCGTCCAGGTAGCGGTTGCCGTCTGTGTCGACGATGTAGGGGCCGTCGCCATGGGTGACGACGATGGTCCCCCGCTCGGCAATCGAGGGCAGGTCGGTGAAGCCGAAGAAGCTGTGCGCCTTGGCGCGCGCGTTCCAGGACTTGGGCAGGTCGTCGGGCATCTCGGTCGCTCCACCGCTGAGTTGGGCACACGCTATCCCCCGCCGGATGCGGCGTCCATGCATCACCTGGGGCGGAATTCTTCGCGCGGGGCTTCGTCGCCGCGGCGGGGCCGGGCAAGGTGATGGAGGGGAGAGATTTCAATGAGCAATGCATTCTTCGGCGCCATCGCCGACGATTTCACCGGGGCGACCGACCTGGCCGCGATGCTGGCCCGCGGCGGTGTGCCGGTGACCTTGCGGATCGGCGTGCCGGGAGCCGAGGCGCCACCCGCCACGGGGTTCGAGGTGGTCGCCCTGAAGATCCGCACCAGCCCGGTCGAAGACGCCGTGGCAGAGGCCCGGGCCGCGCTGCGCTGGCTGATTGGGCAGGGGGTGCGGCGGGTCGCCTGGAAGTATTGCTCGACCTTCGATTCCACGCCGCGGGGCAATATCGGTCCGGTGGCCGAGGCGCTGATGGGTGATCTGGGCGTCGAGCGCACGGTGCATTGCCCGGCCTTCCCCGAGAACGGGCGGCGGGTCTTCATGGGCCATCTGTTCGTGGGCGAGCAGCCGCTGCACGAGAGCCCGATGAAGGACCACCCGCTGACGCCCATGCGCGACAGCGACCTGACCCGGCTGCTGGCGCCCCAGGTCCAGCGGCAGGTCGGGCGCGTGACGCTGCCGGTCGTCCGGTCGGGTGCGGCGGCCCTTCGCGAGGCGGTCGAAGGGATGTCCGGCCACGTTGTCCTGGACGCGGTCGAGGAGGCCGATCTGGCCGTGATCGCCGAAGCGATCCAGGACATGGCCCTGATCTGCGGCGGGTCGGCCATGGCCGAACCCTTGCCCGCGCTCTGGCGGGCGGGCGGGGCGATGGCCGGGGCGGCCGACCCGTTGCCGGAGATCGGGGGCGGGCGGCTGATCCTGTCGGGTTCCTGCTCGGCGATGACGCGGGCGCAGGTGGGGGCCTATCTGGAGCGCGGGGTGGGCTACCGGCTGGACCCGCTGGAACTGGCCTCCGGCGGGGCGGAAGACGCGCGGACCTGGTTGAGGGGCCGTGCGGCGGATGAGGACAAGATCATCTTCGCCACGGCGGACCCGAAGACCGTCGCCGCCGCGCAGGAGGCGTTGGGCGTCGCGCGGGCGGGCGCACTGGTCGAGGAAGCGTTGGCGCGACTGGCCCAGGATGCGCGCGATCTGGGGATTTCCCGCATCGTGGTGGCGGGGGGCGAGACCTCGGGCGCGGTGACGCGCGCGCTGGGCGTGACCGCGTTGCGCATCGGGCCGGAGATCGCGCCAGGCGTGCCTTGGTGCTTTGCCGAGGGCGGACTGGCGCTGGCGTTGAAGTCTGGGAATTTCGGGAGCGAAGAGTTCTTCGGCGAGGCGTTCGAGATGCTGGAAGCGGGGGCTTCCGTCCCGGCCTGACGGCGCTATGGTCGCGGCGATGAGCGAGCGTTCCTGTCCCAATTGCGGTGCGGCCCTGCCGAATCTGTTGCGCCATGCGCGGATGGTGAATTGCGCGTTCTGCGGGTCCTCGGTGGTGTTGGAGGACGACGTGGTGCGCAAGGCCGGCGAGGCGGGCGAGATGCTGGACGCCCCGGAGCTGATCCGGTTGGGCCATGCGACGGCGCTGCCCGGCGGCGTGTTCGAGGCATTCGGGCATGTGCGCTACGATTACGGGCGCGGGCATTGGGATGAATATCATGGCTCGTTCGATGGCGAGCTTGTTTGGGTCTCAGTGGATGAGGGCGACGTGGTGCTGCAACGGCCGGTGGCGCCGCGCGCGGTGCCGGAAGGTGGGCGGCGGTTGTTCCGGATCGGGGCGGAGATCACCGTCGAAAGCATGACCTATACCTGCACCGAGGTTGACAACGCCAAAGCCGTGGCCTTCCGGGGGCAATTGCCCGATCCGGTGGAAATCGGCGACCTGCACCTGTTCGCGAATTTCGCGGGGTATAAGGGCGCGATCCTCTCGGGCGAGATTTGGGACGAGGGGGTGTCCTGGTTCCAGGGCCATTGGATCGACCCGTTCGAGGTGACGCCCCTATGACGGGCAATGTGCGATCCATCGACTGCACCAATTGCGGGGCCGGGCTGGAGGTGCTGGGCGGCGGGCGCGTGACCACCCAGGTCTGCGGCTATTGCGGCGCGGCGCTGGATGCGAATGAGAACTATAAGGTGCTGGACGTGTTCGCCGGGATGCAGCGACCCGCTTCGCCGTTTCGGCTGGGGATGACAGGGCGGGTGCAGGGGGTCGAGTTCACCATCGTCGGGACCATCGGGAAGATCGAGCGCTATGGCGGCAAGACCTGGACCTGGGTCGACCACCAGCTCTATTCGCCCACTCATGGCTATGCCTGGCTGACGGTCGAAGATGGGCACACGCTGCTGACCCGAAAGATCCGGGATTGGCCGGTTGGGCCATTCCTGACGTCACGCATGGTCGAGGCGGCCGAGGCGCGGCCGTCGCGGAACTGGCGACGAAGCCTGTTCCGGTACTATTCTACGTCCTCGTGGAAGATCGACTTCGTCGAGGGCGAGTTCACCTGGCGGCCGGCGCGCGGCGCGCGAGGTGTGACGGTTTCGCTGATGTGCAACAGCGGCGCGCCCGAGATGCTGGCCTATGCCGATAACGGGTCCGAGCGCGAGGTGGAGGTGACGCGGTACTTCGCCGGCGCCGCCGAGGCGTTCGGGGCCAGGCCGTCCGTGCCCCAGGGCACGCATCCGCTACAGCCCTATCAACCCAAGGCTAGGTCGGCCTTCTATCGCCGGTGGTTCGGCGGAGTTCTGGCGATCGCCGTTGCAGGGGCCGTGGCCCTGTCGACCATCGGAGCGGCGACGACCACGCTGTGGGATGGACCGGTTCGGGACATGCCCGAGGCGTTGGTCTTTGAGGTCGATGACACCAGCCGCCCGGCCCTGATCCGGCTGCGCCACAACATCCGCAACGAGTGGTCGGCGTTCGCCGTCACGCTGACGGGGCCGGATGGCACTTCGCTGGCCGAGACGTTCCGGGACATCAGCTACTATTCCGGGTCTGATTGGTCGGAAGGCAGCCGCTTCGCGTCGCTGGGCTTTCAGCCGCAAGTTGCCGGGGCGCATCAGTTGACGCTAGAGCTTGAGGAGTCCAGCTCGGGCCGCGTCGCCGACAGCGCCTTGCGCGTGATGGTCCGTGACGGCCGGTCCCGGCCGCTTTGGCTGTGGATGGCGGCGGGGCTGTTCATGCTGGCCTTTCTGTGGTCCGCCTCGACCAAGCTACGCCATAAGGCGGCGCGCTGGTCGGGCAGCGACTGGACAGAGGAGGACGATTGATGCGGGTCGTTGTCGTCGTCCTGTCTCTGGCGGTGCTGGGCGGGGCGGGCTACGCCTCCTGGTATGGGATCGGGACGGTCAGCCGGGACACCGGCGCCGCGGCCGTGCGGGGCGCCGCCGTGGGCGCATCGAGCGTCCGGTCCGGGTCCGTGGGCGCCACGGGCGTGCGCAGGGTGCGCGTGAAATGAGAGGGGAATTCATATGCTAGAAGGCATCCTGCTGTCCGAGATCGTCTCGATGGTGTTCTACACCTTCTTTGGCTTGGGCCTGATGCTGGCCTGCTGGTGGCTGATCGAAGCGGTCACGCCGTTCTCGCTGCGACGGGAACTGGAAGAGGACCAGAACATCGCCATCGCCATCGTCATGGGCGCGATGTTCATCGCGCTGGCCACCATCATCGCGGCGGTCATCCTGTCTTGACCCCCGCCCGACGGGGCACCGAGATATGGCTGCTGGCGACCACGCTGGTCGTCGCGGTGGCGGGCCTGATCTACGAGCTGATCGCGGCGACGGTGTCATCGTACTTGCTGGGCGATTCCGTCCGGCAGTTCTCCTTCGTGATCGGCGTGTTCCTGTCGGCCATGGGGGTGGGCGCTTGGGTCTCGCGGTTCGTTCACGACCCCGTTGTGGGCTTCGTGCGGGCGCAGGTGGGTTTGGGGGTGACCGGCGGGCTGGCGGCGCTTGTGACGTTCTATGCCTATGCGACGGTCGGCGTCGTGGCATTGCCGCTCTACGCCGCGCTGATTGCAGTGGGCGTGCTGTCGGGGATGGAGATTCCGCTGTTGGCCCGCATCCTAAAGGAGATCGGGGCAGGCCGCTTCCGGTTCGAGAATGTGCTGTCCTTCGATTATCTGGGCGCCCTGGTCGCCGCCCTGGCCTTTCCGGTGCTGATCGTGCCGCAGCTGGGCCTGATCGCGGGCGGGCTTCTCTTCGGGCTGCTGAACCTGGTCGTGGCGGGCGGCACGCTCTGGCTGTTCCGCGACCGGCTGGGGCGGGGGGATGCGGGGGCCTGGGCCGGGGCCGTCGTTCTGGTCGCGGGGCTGCTGGTCTGGTCCGGGCCGGTGGCGGCGGCCTTGGATGCGCGGCTCTATGAGGACGAGATCGTCTGGTCCGAGCGGACGGCCTACCAGCAAGTCGTGGTGACCCGGTATCGGGATCGGACGCGCCTCTATCTGGACAATGCGGTGCAGTTCGATACCGCCGACGAGATGCGGTATCACGAGGCATTGGTCCATCCCGCCATGGCCCAGGCGCCGCAACGCGCGCGGGTGCTGGTGCTGGGCGGCGGCGACGGGATGGCGGTGCGCGAGGTGCTGCGCTGGGCGCCGGAGGAGGTCGTGCTGGTCGATCTGGATCCTGTGGTGACGGGGCTGTTCCGGGACCGGGACGATTTCGCGGCGCTGAATTCCGGCGCGTTGCGGGATCCGCGGGTCGAAGTCGTGAATGCGGATGCGTTTGTCTGGATCGGACAAGGCGAGGGCGCGTTCGATGTGGCGATCCTCGACCTTCCAGATCCTAAGAACTTATCCCTATCAAGACTCTATAGCGTGGAGTTCATGCGACAATTGTCTCGCCGAATGTCGGCCCAAGGTGTGATCGCGACACAGGCGGGATCGCCGATGTTCGCCCCGGACGCGTTCTGGATCGTCGCGGAAACGGTCGGGACCGGGTGGGAAGTGACGCCCTACCATTCCTATGTCCCGAGCTTCGGTCTCTGGGGTTTCGTGCTGGGCCGGCCCGCCAGGATGCGCCCGCGCCAGGCGGCCTATCCCGAGGGGTTGTCCTATCTGACGCCGGAGGTCTGGAAGGCGTCGCAGGTCTTCGATGCGCAGACAGGGCCGCGCGAGGTGCCGGTGAATACGTTGTCAGATCACCCGCTGCCACGCGCCTATCAGGCGGGTTGGGATGCCTGGTATCGTTGACCCCGGGGAAGCGTGCGGCGGTCGGTGCGGTCTGGTCTGAGGGCGGCGTCGAGGACGTCGGCCGCGCGGTCCACATCCGCGTTTCCGCAAAGGAACAGATCGAACGCGGCATAGCCATGCTCGGGCCACGTGTGGACGGTGATATGGCTTTCGGCCAGCAGCAACACGCCGGTGACGCCGCCGCCCTCGAACGGGTGGAAATGGCTGGACAGGATGGTGGCGCCCGCCGCTTCTGCTGCGTCGCGCATGGCGCGTTCCAGTTGGGCGGGATCCAGGTCGCCACCC
>JBCCCB010000248.1:0-6151 GCA_039033775.1 Pseudomonadota bacterium
ATATTCTGACACGACGACCTTCATCTGAAGCGGCGCGCCGCCGTCTAGCCCGATGGAGGATGGCCGAATGCCGATTTCCACCTGCCGCCCCGGTGCCTTGGTCGCCCCGGCCACCAATTCAGGCGTCAAAGGCAGGTCGTAGCCGTCGCCCCTCACCCGGTCGCCTTCAATCTCGCCGTCCAGGAAATTCATCGACGGCGATCCGATAAACCCAGCTACGAAGCGATTGACGGGGTTGGCGAACAACTCCTCCGCCGTGCCCTGCTGCTGCACCACACCGGCATTCATCACCACGATCCGGTCGCCCAGCGTCATCGCCTCGACCTGGTCGTGGGTCACGTAGACCATGTTCTTGTCGATCCGGCCCCGCATCTCGGCCAGCTCAGTCCGCATCCGGGCGCGCAGCTTGGCGTCCAGGTTCGACAAGGGCTCGTCGAACAGGAACACCCCCGCATCCCGCACCAGCGCGCGCCCCATGGCGACCCGCTGCCGCTGACCCCCGGACAAGGCTGCGGGCTTCCGGTCCAGCAGATGGTCGATGTTCAGCATCTCGGCCGCCGTGCGCACCCGCCTGTCGATCTCAGACTTGGATTCCCGCGCCAGGCGCAGGGCAAAGCTCATGTTCTTGGCGACCGACATATGCGGGTAGAGCGCGTAGTCCTGGAAGACCATCGCCACGTCCCGCTCCTTCGGTTCCAGCTTGCCGATGGCCCGGTCGCCGAAATAGATCTCGCCGCCCGATAGCGTCTCCAACCCGGCCAGCAGGCGCAGCGTCGTCGACTTGCCGCAGCCCGACGGCCCGACCAGCACGGTGAATTCCCCGTCGTCCAGGTTCAGGTCCAGCGGTGGCAGGACCCGGGTCGTCCCATAGGACTTCTCGACCTGATCGAAGACGATTTGCGGCATAAGCCCTCCCGATGCCGGCCCCGCGATGCGGACCTCCCCCGGCCTCACCATCCTGTCCGCTGGACACGAATCCGGGAAGGTGCCACGTTTCGCCAACCACGTTAACGTTAACGTATTCGGAGTAAGGCTTGGAGAGCGAACGGGAAATCCAGCGGGCACCCAGCCGGCGCTCCTCGATCCGCCACGTCGCCGATGCGGCGGGCGTGTCCATGATGACCGTCAGCCGCGCGCTGCGCGGCATCGACGGCGTGTCGGAGGCGACGCGAACCCGCATCGCCGCCATCGCGCGCGACATGGGCTATATCCCCAACGGCAATGCCCGCGCCCTGGCCGAGACCAATTCCAAGCTGATCGGCCTCAGCCTGCCCAATCTTTTCAACGACGTCTTCGCCGACATCCTGGAAGGCATGCGCCGCACCCTGCACAGCGCGGGCTATTCGACCGTCATCGACACGACCGATTACGACCCCGCCCGCGAACTCGACTGGTTCGAACGGATGACGATCTGGCGTCCCGCCGCCCTGGTCCTAACCGGCTGCGCCCATGCCGAAGACCTGCGCCGCCACCTGACCCGCACGCCCCTGCCGGTGGTCGAGATATGGGACGTCACCGACACCCCCATCGACCTCTGCGTCGGCTGCGACCACCAGGCGGCGGGCCTCGCCCTCGCCCGGCACGTCGCCGCCCTCGGCTATCGCCGCCCCGCCTTCGTCGGCCCGCCCGAGGGCCTCGACCCCCGCGCCGAAGCCCGCGTCGCCGGCATTGGCCAAGCCTTCGCCGATGTGGGTGCCCAAACGCTCCACCGCGAGCCCGCCAAGGGCGACCATGCCTATGGCGTCGGGGCCCGTGGCTTCGAAGCGCTGCCGAAAGGTGCCTTCGACGTCGTCTTCTTCCACAACGACAACACCGCGTTCGGGGGCCTGATGGCAGCACAGGCGGCGGGCCTGGACGTCCCCGATGATATCGGCATCGTCGGCTTCAATCGCCTGGACCTGACCCGCGTCCTGCCCCGCCCGCTGACCACGATCGAAACCCCGCGCCGCCAAATCGGCGAGATCGCCGCCCGCCACCTGCTGGCCCGTCTGAACGGCCTCTCTCCGCCGCCGGTCACAACCCTTCCCTGCACGTTGATCCCCGGCGAAACCGTCCGCGCCATTTGATCCCGTCCTCTGGCCGGAATTGCCTTCGGGGATTTTTTAGGGAGCCAGCCCCTCCCTTCCCAACCTCAAGGCCACTGCACCCCCCGCCGCGTCAGCGCGACCGAATACACCGAGGTCGTCGCCGTGATGTACAGCACATGCTTCGCCCGCCCGCCGAAGCACACATTGCTCACCGTCTCGGGCACCCGAACTTTTCCCAGAAGCCGCCCATCCGGCGCGAAGCAATGCACGCCGTCGCCGGCGGAGGTCCACAGGTTCCCGTCCTCGTCGATCCGAAAACCATCGGCGATCCCCACATCCGGCTTCGCAAAGAGCCGTCCGCCCGTCGGCCGACCATCGACCATGTCATAGACCCGAATATGCTGCGGGTCGTCCGACCAGATCCGGCCTGTATCGGCCACGTAAAGCAAGCTTTCGTCCGGTGAAAACGCCAGACCGTTGGGGCAATTCATATCCGTGACGACCTGCTCCAACGATCCATCCGGGTCCAGTCGGTACACGACACAGGCATTCTCCTGCTCGCGTCGCGCCCCTTCGTAATCCATCATGATCCCATAATGCGGGTCGCTGAACCACACCGCCCCATCCGAGGCGACGATGACGTCGTTGGGCGAATTCAAAGGCTTCCCGTCGAAGCTGTCGGCCAGAACGGTGATCGTGCCATCCCATTCGGTTCGCGTGACCCGCCGGCCGAGATGCTCGCAGGATATCAGCCGCCCCTGCCGGTCGCGGGTATGCCCGTTCGAATACTTGCTGTCGCCGCGATAGGTGGTGATCCCCTCACCGGGCGTCCACCGCAGGATCCGATTGTTCGGGATGTCAGAAAACAGCAGGCAGCCCGCATCACCGAACCAGACCGGGCCCTCGACCCAATCGAACCCGGTGGCCAGCTGCTTTAGCGGCGCATTGCCCAACACATAGGTCCCGAAGACCGGGTCGATGATCTCGAAATCCCGCATTGCAATCCCTCCCTGATGCACCGGCAGGGATGACGGATCGCGTGAATGCGGTCAAACGGCGCCAGGATCGGCGCCGCTTGGTGCGAGTCCGGACGATCCTGATGTGCCAATGCGGCAGGTCCGGGGCCCGGCCACGGACGGGGGCCCGGTCGCACGCGACCGGGCCGTGCCGCATCAGGGCAGCAGGACCGCGTCGATGACGTGGATCACGCCGTTGGTGGCGACCACGTCCGGGGTGATGACATTCGCCCCGCCGACGGTCACGCCGCTGCCGGTCCCGTCGACGATCAGGTTCGACCCTTGCAGGGTCGGGATCGTGCCCCGATTGCCCAGGATCTGGGACGCCGGATAGCTGTTGCCCGCCACGTGATAGGTCAGGATGTTGACCAACTGGTCGCGGTTTCCCGGCTCCAGCAGGGATTCGACCGTGCCTGCCGGCAAGGCGGCAAAGGCATCGTCGGTCGGGGCGAAGACGGTCAGCGGGCCGGGGGCCTTCAAGGCATCCACCAGGCCGGCGGCCTGCACGGCCGCGACCAAGGTGGTGAAGGTGCCCGCGCCGACGGCCACGTCGACGATATCGCCCGATTGGGCCAGGGACGGTGCGGCCAGGCCCAGCGTGGCGCCCGCAGCGGCGAAGCCGGCACCGGTTTTCAGAAGCGAGCGGCGGGTGAAGGTTGTCATGTCAGGTCTCCCGTTGAGGTGTGTGTAAATTTTCCACATGTGGCAAAGTGGCCTGACAGGTCGTTTCGTCAATATGAAGGGTGGAAAAAAATCACACATCTGCCAAATACCGCTGATGGCATCCGATGATTCAGACCGTTTTCTGCGCGTTCTCCGCGGCCTGATCAGACCCCTTGTGCGGGTTCTGATCGCCCGTGGCGTGACGGCACCGGCGTTCTATCGCCTTCTGAAATCCGTCTATGTGGACGTCGCCGACCAATCGTTCCGCCTGGAAGACGGGGCCCCGACCGACAGCCGCATCAGTCTCTTGACCGGCGTTCATCGCCGGGATGTCAAGATCTTGCGGGCCGCCGGCGACGACGGCTGGGAAGCCGCCCGCGCCAAGTCCGCCGCCTTTGCCACCGTGCTCAGCCGGTGGCGCGCCGCAGGGTCCGACCCGCTGCCCCGCGCCGCCTTCGACACGCTGGTGATTGATGTCAGCACGGACATCCGCCCCCGCACCGTCCTGGACGAATTGCTGCGGCAGGGTCTGATTGTAGCCGATGGCGATCTCTTGCGCCTGACGGATGCGGCCCTGGCCGGTCCCCGCGCCGACGACCATCGTCTGGTCTTCTTCGCCGCCAATCTGGGCGACCATCTGGCCGCGGCGGCCGAAAACCTGCTGGCCGAAGACCCGCCCTATCTGGAACGCGCGGTCTTCTACACCCGCCTCACCCCCGAAGCGGTCGACGCGCTGGAAGCCCGCGCCCGGGAATTGGGGCAGGATCTGCTGGTCACGCTCGACGCCGAAAGCCGGGTCGCGCAGGAGGCCGGGAAGATGGACCCCGCCAATACGGAACGCTATCGGTTCGGCCTGTATTTCTACCGCGAGGGGGCGGATAACAGGTGACCACCCGCCGCAGCGTCTTGACCCTTTTGGCCGGCAGCGCCCTCGCCGCCTGCCAGCCCACCGCCCCCGTCGTCGTCACCCGCGATGCCCCCGACCCCTTCGAAGGCGGCATCGGCGGCACCGGCATCGTCGGCGTCTTGACCGATTTCGGCAGCCTGATCGTCAACGGCCTGCGGGTGGAACTGACGACCGGGACGACGATCGCGACGCCCTTCGGACGCGTGACCGAGGGCGCCCTGGTCCCCGGTCAGGCCCTGACCATCGTGGCCAATCGCAGTGCCGACCGCCTGGTGGCGCGCCATGTGCGCATCGACCACGCGCTGGTCGGGACCGTGGCGCCGGATCTGACCGTCAATGGCGTGCCCGTCCGGCCCGAAGCGGGGGCGGTCGGCCGTCTGATCCCGGGCCAGCGGGTCGCGATCAGCGGGCTTTGGGCGGGGGTCGGCGTCTCGGCCAGCCGGATCGACCCTGCCGACACCCTTGCCGATCCCCTCGATGCGGCCGCCCCCGACATTGTCGCTGGCGTCGCCGGCACGGGCGGCCCGACAGGCCGCATCCTGGGCGGACAACCCGTCCAGCTGCCCGACGGCGTCGCCGCGTCGGGCGATTATGTGGCCGCCCGTGGCCGCTATTCCGATGGCGTCCTGACCGCCTCGATCACCCGCCGCGGGCGCTTTGTGACCGGTGCGGCCTCGCTCCGGCAATTGTCGGTCGAAGGCTATCTAGAGCCTGTCTCCGCCGCGCCTGGATTCCGCGTGGCGGGCTTGGGACACAGCTTCGGACGACAGCTCGACCTGGCCCCCCTGGCCCGCAGCCGCGCCGCCTATTTCGGCCGCTATGACGGGCTTTTCCAGGCGGCGACCGGCTACGTCCTGCCCGACAGCTTCGCCGCCCGCCGCCGGTTGCTGCTGGACGGCTTCCAAGGCGGGCAGGAGGGTCAGGTCGTCCGCCTTTGATGCGGTTTTGAGGGCACCCGCCCTGGCCCCGGCCCGGCCAAGCGGATAGCCGATCTCCGCAAGGAGACGCCATGAAGACCCAGATCCCCCTGACCCGCGACCTCCTCCTGATCGGCGGGGGCCATGCCCATGCCCTGGTCCTGCGCCTCTGGGGCATGAACCCGCTGCCCGGCGTGCGCGTGACCGTCATCAATCCCGGCCCGACCGCCCCCTATAGCGGCATGCTGCCCGGCCATGTCGCCGGTCACTACACCCGGGACGAGCTGGATATCGACCTGGTCCGCGTCGCCCGCTTCGCCAGCGCCCGCCTGATCGACGGCGCGGTGGACGGGATCGACCTGGACGCCAAGACTGTGTCGGTCCCCGGTCGAGACCCGATCCCGTGGGACGTGGCCTCGATCGACATCGGCATCCATTCCGAGATGCCCGATCTGCCCGGCTTCACCGACCACGCCATCGGCGCCAAACCCCTGGACCGCTTCGCCCGCGAATGGCGCGCCTATCGCGAGGCCGCCAATGCGGGCGAGATCGCGAAGGACATCGCCATCATCGGCGGCGGCATCGCGGGGGTCGAGCTGTCCATGGCCATGGCCCATGCCG
>JBCCCB010000249.1:0-6147 GCA_039033775.1 Pseudomonadota bacterium
ACAGAAAAAAGGGTCTGAGATCAGACCCTTTTTCCGTCTTTTGGTTCTCCCCGTCGGACTGGCCGACTTGTTGTGAGCGGACATTAGGAGCGCGTTCCGGCGGCGTCAACGTGGATTTGTGGACAAACTGCCCTTCGATGTGCGGACTGGGCCACATCGACGGCCAATGCTAGGGGACGGGGGCTTGAATGACGGGGGGCCGGGAATGACGGACGACAAGACGGGGCTGTTCGTGGGCGGCGGCGGCGAGGGTTACGCGGCGCCGCAATACCTGCGCCTGGATTATGCCAATCGGCACGGCCTGATCGCGGGCGCCACGGGCACGGGCAAGACCGTGACGTTGCAGGTGCTTGCCCAGGGGTTCGCCGAGGCGGGCGTGCCGGTCTTCCTGTCGGATGTGAAGGGCGACCTGTCGGGGATGGCCGTGGCCGGTAGCGAGACGCATAAGCTGCACGGGCCCTTCCAGGACCGGGCCGAGACGATCGGGCTGGATCTTGACTATGCCGCCGCGCCCGTCACGTTCTGGGATCTGCTGGGCGAGCAGGGCCATCCCGTCCGCACTACGGTGACTGAGATGGGGCCGCTTCTGCTGGCCCGTCTGATGGACCTGACGGATGCGCAGGAAGGCGTGCTGAACATCGCGTTTCGAGTGTCCGACGAGGAAGGCTTGCCGCTGCTGGACCTGAAGGACCTGCAATCGCTGCTGGTCTGGGTGGGCGAGAACCGGAAGACCCTGTCCCTGCGCTATGGCAACGTGTCGACGGCCAGCGTCGGCGCCATTCAGCGGCGGTTGTTGCAATTGGAGGGGCAGGGCGGGGAGGCTCTGTTCGGGGAACCCGCGCTTGAGTTGGCCGACCTGTTCCGCACGGATGCGGAGGGCCGGGGCATGGTCAACATCCTGGCCGCCGACAAGCTGATGGCGTCGCCGCGTCTTTATGCGACGTTCCTTCTCTGGCTGCTCAGCGAGCTGTTCGAGGACCTGCCGGAGGTCGGGGACCCGGACAAGCCGAAGCTGGTCTTCTTCTTCGACGAGGCCCATCTGCTGTTCGACAACGCGCCCAAGGCCCTGGTCGACAAGGTCGAACAAGTGGCCCGTCTTATCCGGTCGAAGGGGGTCGGCGTGTTCTTTGTGACGCAGAACCCGGAGGACGTGCCCGAGGACATCCTGGGCCAGTTGGGCAACCGGGTGCAGCATGCCCTGCGCGCCTTCACGGCGAAGGATCGCGCCGCCTTGCGGCAGGCCGCGCAGAATTACCGCGAAAATCCGCGCTTCGATATCGAGGACGCCATCCGCGAGGTCGGCGTAGGCGAGGCGGTGACGTCGTTCCTAGAACGCAAGGGGATACCCGGCGTGGCGGACCGGACATTGATCCGGCCGCCATCGTCCCAGCTGGGACCGATCACGATGGATCAGCGGCGGCAGGCCATGGCGGCCTCGGGGCTGATGGGCAAATACGAGACCGCCGTCGACCGGGAGAGCGCGTTCGAGGTCCTGACCCGCCGTGCCGAGGAGGCGGCCGAGGCCGCCGAACGGGCCGAAGCGGCGGAAGAAACCGCGGAGCTTCGGGAGCGGGAATTTCGGGCCGCGCGGCGCTATTCCGGGGGCGGGGTCAGCCGGTCCAGCGCCAAGCCGTCACGGCGGGGGGACAGCGTGGGCCAGGCCTTCGCCAAATCCTTCGCGCGCAGTCTGGGCACCCGCGCCGGACGGACCTTGGTTCGCGGTGTGCTGGGCGGGTTGTTCAAGGGCCGATGACCGGCGCCCTGACGCTCCGACCACCAAGGCCCGGCGACGGGATGGAGATCACCGCCATCCATGCCGAGGGGCTGGCGACCGGCCATGCCTCGTTTCGCGACGCGCCCTATGGCTGGCCAGAATTCGAGGATTCCCATGCGCTGGCGCTGGTGGCCGAAAGCGGCGGCGTTTTGGCCGGATGGTCGGGCCTGTCGGCCACGTCCGGCCGGTCGGTCTATGCCGGTGTGGGCGAGGTCAGCACCTATGTGGCGGCCGCTTTCTTGGGCCGCGGTGTGGGACGCGCATTGCTGGACCGATTGGTCGCCGACAGCGAAGCCGCCGGATGGTGGACCCTGGTCGCTCAGATCTTCCCGGAGAACCCGGCAAGCCTGGCTTTGCATCGGCGCGCGGGGTTCCGGGTGCTGGGCACCCGCGCGGGGCTGGGCCGGATGACCTATGGACCGATGGCCCGGCAATGGCGCGACGTCGTGATGCTGGAACGGCGGAGCGGCGTGGCGGGCCACTGATCACGGGCCGTGCGACACATCGGCAGGTCACGGCCAGGTGACCTTTCCACGCAGATCTTTGAAAGCGGGTGATCCAGGGCCGTGATACCGAGTGTCCGGCGAACGGGAGGTTCGCGCTGTCTGGGAGGATGGACATGCCGCTGAGCAATCGCATGCGCGATCGGAACCGGATCGAGGCCATGGTCGGCCGGGTCACATTGGAAGCCTTCTTGAGAAATCAGCCCTGCGATGAACCGCCCGTTTGTCTAAGGGCCGAGACGCTGACGCGCCTGCTGCACCGGGTGGAGGAGTTGTCGCGCTTCGCGTCGTCGACCGCAGCCCATGACGTCCGTTTTTCGACGCAGGTCGATCCGTCGCTGGTCTTCATGGTCCATCGGCCATCCCTGTTCCGGTCCATGATGATCCTGGTCGAGAACGCGTTCGACGCGGTTTTGCATGGTGGCGGTGGCCGCGTTGCCGTCGATGCCAAGGCCGTCTTCGGCGAAGTCTGCATCACGATCACCGACGATGGCGCCGGGCTGCCCGACGCGTGGCGCGATGCCTTGCGATCCCGGGCATTGCTGCCCGCGACGGGCGGCCTGTCGAAGGTGGTCGACTTGGCCGACCGCATGGACGGAACGCTTCGATTGGTGCGGACGGGACCTTCCGGGACGTCTCTGGCGCTCGATTTGCCCAATGGCGCCTTTGTCTGACGAAGGGGAATGGGCCGGTTCTGGCGATGCATCGACATGCCCCGGACGGTCTTGTCCCGCGCTGCCGGCGTGCGCCATCGCCGGTCTCGCCAGACTGCCTTGCTTTGCGTCACGCGCGACCGGCGAGCCAGCCAAGGACCACGGCGCTTAGCAATCCGTTGCCCGACAGATATCCGCTATCGCCCGTCCCGGACACGCCGCAAGCGGCGCCGCCGCCGGCATGGAGGTTCGGGAAGGGCGTGCCGCCCGCGCGCAGGACCTGGGCGGTGTCGTTGACCAGAAGACCGCCTTGGGTATGGAACAGGGCGCCGGTGACGCGGACGCCGCAATAGGGCGCGGCAAGCGATCGACCCGGGAAGGAGCGGCCGAAATCGTCGGTGCCGCCCCATGGGATCCCGCGCAACGTCTGGCAGAACGGCGCGGCCGGCAGGCCCAGGGCATCGGCCAGGGCATCGGGGGTCTCGGCTTGCCGGATTGCCCCGGCGGCCTCGGCCCGTTTGAAATCCTCGAACTGGCGCGCGACCCCCGCGATGCGGTGATCGAAGATGGCGAAGGCTTCGCCGCCCGGCTGGGCCAGGACGGCGCGGGCGGCTTCGGAATAGCCCTGGGCCTCGTTCCAGAACCTTTCGCCGTTGCGGTTCACCTGGACGCCGCCTTCGGTGATGACCGCCCAGGTGATCAGGATGCCATGGGGATGGGCGACATTGCCGTGCCCCTGATAGGCCCCCAGATGGCGGGTCGCGGCGCCGATCTTATCGGCCCAGAGCACGGCTTCGCCCCGGTTGGCGTCGTGGCCGAACCAGATGGCTTGCGCGATCTCGGGCATGTGGTCCGCGACCAGGGCGCGGTTGCCGCCGAAGCCGTTGCAGGCCAGCACGAGCTTGTCGCAGCCGATGGTCTCGGGGCCGCTGGGGCTCTCGACGGCGATGCCGCGCATCGTGGGGCCATCATGATAGAGCACCGTCGCCCGCCGGTCGCACACGATGTCGACCCCGGCGCCTTCGCAGGCCGCGCGCAGGGCATTGACCAGTTCCGCACCGGAGCGGGTCGGCAAGCCGTGCATGCGTCGGCGGCTGTGTCCGGGGTAGTCGAAGTCTTGCACGACCGAGAACGGCAGGCCATGGGTCGCGTGCAGCCAGTCGATGACCTGAGCCGAATGGCGGGCGAGCAGATCGACAAGCGCCTGGTCGTTTTCGCCCTTCGCCTTCCGCTGGATGTCGGCGGCAAAGAGATCCGCGCTGTCTTCGATCCCGGCCGCGCGTTGGATGGCGGTCCCCGCCGCCGGGATCAGTCCGGCCGAAAGCGCGGTGGATCCGCTGGGGACCGGCTCGGCTTCCACGACCAGGACCCCCTGGCCCTGTTCGCGCGCGGCCAAGGCCGCGACCAGGCCGCAGGCGCCAGCGCCGACGATCAACGTTTCGCAAGGGATGTCGAAGGCGGGCGGGGGCGGGGCGGCGTCAACTTTTGTCGGGGTCATAACGTGCGCCTTCGGCAAGCATTTCCTCGGTTCCGATCACGGCGTTCAGCCCGCCGAAATCGAACATCCGGTCGGCGAAGGGGCGGTTGCTGCCATGGGCGTGGAGGCTGCGGTAATAATCCCGCGCCGTGCGGGCGAGCGCGCGCACGATGCCGCCGGGGAAGATGACGAGCGAGAAGCCGAACGCCTGCAACTGATCCGCGCCGGTGATCGGCGTGGCGCCCCCTTCCACCATGTTCGCCAGCAGCGGCACGCGGTCGCCGAAGCGGGTTCCGATGCTGTCGAGCTGTTCACGGCTTTGGGGAGCCTCGACGAAAAGGATGTCCGCCCCAGCCTCCAGATAGGCTTCGGCGCGATCTGTCGCCGCGTCGAAGCCGTCGACGGCGATCGCATCGGTGCGCGCGACGATCAGCGTCTCGTCCGAGGCGCGGGCATCGGCCATGGCGGCGATCTTGCCCACCATCTCGGATGTCGGGATCAGCGACTTGTCGGCCAGGTGGCCGCAGCGTTTGGGATAGGTCTGGTCTTCGATTTGCAGGGCCGACGCCCCGCTGCGTTCGTAAATCCGCATGGTGCGTTGCGCGTTGAGCGCATTGCCGAAGCCGGTATCGGCGTCGATGATCACCGGCAGCGCGGTGCGGTCGGCGATCAGGGCCATGGTGTCGGCCATTTCCGATGCCGTCGTCAGCCCGATATCGGGACGGCCGAGCCGGGTATAAGCGACGGCGGCGCCGCTGAGATAGAGCGCCTCGAATCCCGCCGCCTCGGCCAGGGACGCCGTCAGGCCATCATAGATGCCGGGGGCCATCAGGATGTTGCTCTGGGCGAGGCGTGCCTTCAGGCTCATGCCGCGCCCTCCAGCCAGGCCAGCGCGGCGGCGCAGGTCATCTGGTGGGTCACGGTGCCCAGCGACAGGATCGTGGCGTCATGCACCTGAGGCTTGAAGGCGGCGCAACCGTCGGTCAGCATCACCGTCTCGATGTTGCGCAGATGCGCGTCGCGCAGGGTCGAGGCGACGCCGCCATTGGTGACGATGCCGCCGACGATCAGGTGATCGGCCCCGATGGCGCGCATGACGTATTCCAGCCGGGTCTGGTAGAAGGCGGAATAGGCGACCTTCTCGATGGTGAAATCCGCCGGGGCCAGCGTGTCGACCAGGGCGTGGCCGAACCCGCCGGGCGCGAAATCGCCCTTGCCCAGGAACGGGCGCAGGGTTTTCAGGTGAGGTGCGATCAGCGGCTCGCCCCGGCTGTCGGGCACCAAGGTGAACTGGGCCGAGATGTAGTGCCCGCCCCGGACCCGAAGGGCGGCGATCAGTGGGGCGACGCGGTCGGGCAGGGCGGCGATGCTGGCGGCGGATTGCCCGGCCCGGCCATAGGCGCCGTCGGGGTGGATGAAGTCGTTTTGCAGGTCGATGGTCAGAAGCGCCGTGCGCCTCAGGTCCCAGCTTGTCGGGTCGCTCATGTCTCTCCCTCCGACGGGGCGATGATCGTGTTGCCGAACCGGTCGACGCGGCCCGTCAGCCCCGGTTCGATCAGGACTGTCGTGTCGGGCTGGGTCAGGATGGCGGGGCCATGGATGAGTGTGCCGACCGGCAGTGAGAGGCGGTCGTAGATGGCGGTGTCGTGCCAAGTCTCGCCGAAATGCACGCGGCGCGTGCTTATGGGGTCGGCATGGCCATCGGTCGACGGCGCCAGCGTCGTCAGATCGAATTTGGGC
>JBCCCB010000250.1:0-6139 GCA_039033775.1 Pseudomonadota bacterium
CCCTTCAGTTCGATCGCGGGATGGGTGGTCATGCGACGCCTCTCGCCAAAGCGGGTCCGCGCACTGCCCGTCACGCGGGCCGCTCGCAGCTGTCTTGTTGGGCGCCCGCCCACGGTAAGGGGCGGGCGTCTTGGTATCACGGCGTTGATGGCCCCCGGGGCTGGCGCGCAGCCGCGCACCACTGCCGATTACATGGTCGCCTTTCGGAAAGAGGGCCGCGCAAAAGCGGCCCCCCTTAAGTGCGCCGTTTAGAACGACAGCGCCGGGCAGGTCTCGTCGCTGGTGTAGTCGTGCACCATGGTCTCACCGGAGATGATCGCGGCGGAAGCGGCTTCCACCACGGCCTGCATCTCGTCCGTGATCAGCGCCGCGTTGTGCTCGTCCACTGCGTAGCCCACGCCCTCGTTGGCCAAGCCCATCACGTTGAAGCCGGTTTCGAGGCCCGGGCCGTCTGCGAAGGCGTTGTAGACGGCGTTGTCGACGCGCTTGAGCATCGAGGTGAGCACTTCACCGGGGTGAAGGTAGTTCTGGTTGCTGTCGACGCCGATGGACAGGATGTCCTCGTCGGCCGCGGCCTGCAGCACGCCGATGCCGGTGCCGCCCGCAGCGGCGAAGACCACGTCGGAGCCCTGGCTGATCTGGTTGCGGGTCAACTCGGCGCCCTTTACGGGGTCATTCCAGGCCGACGGCGTGGTGCCGGTCATGTTGACGATGACGTTGGCGTCCGGGTTCACGGCCTTTACGCCCTGGGCGTAGCCGCAGGCGAACTTCGAGATCAGCGGCACGTCCATGCCGCCGACGAAGCTGACGGTGCCTGTCTCGGACGCCATGGCGGCCATCATGCCGACCAGGTAGCTGCCCTGGTGTTCGGAGAAGACGACGGATTTCACGTTGGGCTGGTCGACGACCATGTCGACGATCACGAAGTCGGTGTCCGGATAATCGGGCGCGACCACGTCCAGGGTCGAGCCGTTGGCGAAGCCCAGGACGACGACGGGGTTGGCCCCGCGCTCGGCCATGCGGCGCATGGTCTGTTCGCGCTGGGCTTCGTTCGACAGCTCGGTCTCGGCATATTCGCCGCCGGTTTCCTCGACCCAGCGCTGGGCGCCGTTGAAGGCGGATTCGTTGAAGGATTTGTCGAACTTGCCGCCAAGGTCGATGATCAGGCCTGGGCTGACGTCTTCGGCCGCCGCCGTTCCGGCGATCAGCGCGATGCCGGCTGCCGCGCCCAGAAGCGTTGTCTTGATAGTCATGTCGGTCTCCCGTTGGACGGGCCCGGTTCCCCCCGGCCCATTTTTTGCGATGCTCGGGATAAGGCCGCAGGGGCAAGGGAAGGTCAACAGCTTGTACGGGCGGTTTGCCGTCCCGTCAGAGCGTCTTGCGGAGCGCGAGGGCGTCGATGCCGTCATAATAACCACGCCGCGTTCCCACGACGGCCCAGCCAGCGCGCCGATACAGACCCAGCGCCGGCTTATTGTCGGCGCGAACTTCCAGGAAAGCGGCGGCGGCCCCGCGCTCCCTGGCTTCGGCCTCGTACCGTTCGAGCAGCGACCGCCCCAGGCCCGACCCGCGAAGATGGGGCGCGACCACAAGGGTCAGAAGCTCGGATTCGTTGGCGATGACGCGACCCAGCGCGAAGCCAGACGGATCGCCACCTTCAGGTACGAAAAAACACCACTTCTGCGACGCGGCCTCGGCGAATGCATCGGCGGACCAGCGGGCTGGCCCATCGAAACATGTCGCGTGAAGGGCCGCCAGATCGGCGGCGGAAACCATGTCTGTCATGTCCGATGTCATTGCTCGAACGGTAAGGAAACATCTCGAAAACTCAAGAGCTATCGGAGAATGCTCGGCAGAGGATCAGCGGGCGGCGCGGCGTCGGCCGGGCGCAAGTAGATGGGGGCGGGGCGCGGCCGGCCAGGGGCCGCGCGCGTGGCGGCGATCCGCGCGATGGCGGGGGCAAGGGCGGGCGATTCCTCAAGCCTGGCGGGGGTCTCGTGGGCGACGGCGTCCGCGGCCGGCCCGGTGATCGTCCTGGGCCAATCCGGCGGGAAATCGGTGGGCGTCCGCGTGCGAATTGCGCCACGCCAGGCCATGTGAACCTGCCCCCTGGGCGCCGGCAGGCAGACGACGGCGTGGTCTTGGCCATAGGCGTCGGGCAGGCTAACGCCTTCGGCCGGAATGCCCAGCGACAGGGCCAGGCCCCGCGCCGCGGCGACCGCGATGCGGGTGCCGGTGAAGTTCCCCGGCCCTGTGCCCACGCCGATCGCCCGCAGATCCGCCCAGGCGGCGTCGGCCTCCGCCAAGATGTCTTCCAGAAGCGGCATCAGGCGTTCGGCCTGGCCCCTTGCCATGGGTTCGACCCGGTGCGCCAGGATGCGTCCGCCCGAGACAAGCGCGGCCGCGCAATGGGCGGCCGAGCTGTCGAAGCCGAGGGTCAGGCGATCAGGCGCTGTCATCGCCGCTCGCCATGGCGTTAAGGCCTGCGCGCGCGCTGGCGCCCGAGCGGGGCAGGTTGTCGGTGATGTGCAGCCAGGGCAGCGCCGCATCGGCATGGGCATGTATCACCGGTGCCAGATCTTCCGCCCGGTCGAACAGTCCCACGGGCATGTAGACCTGGCCCGGCAGATAATCCCACCGCGCCGCCAGCGGCGAGCCGCAGGTTGGGCAGGACAATCGTTCGACCCCAGGGCGGGGCCGGAAGGGCACCAGATCCGAGGTCGATATCGTCAGGTCGTCGGGCGCCCAGGCGGCGAAGGCCGTGACGGGCGCACCGGTGATCCGGCGGCAATCGGTGCAATGGCAATAGGCAACCGTCAGCGGCGTCCCGCGACCCGAAACGGTCGAGGCGCCGCAATAGCAGCGCCCCGCATGCTCGTCATCCCGGTCTACCATCAGAGCCCGACAGGGCGGACCTCGACCACTTCGGGAATGTAGTGACGCAGCAGGTTCTCGATTCCCATCTTCAAGGTCATCGTCGATGACGGGCAGCCCGCACAGGCGCCCTTCATCTGCAAATAGACCACGCCGCGCTCGTAGCCGTGGAAGGTGATGTCGCCGCCATCCTGGGCCACGGCGGGCCGCACCCGGGTGTCGAGCAATTCGGTGATCTGCCCCACCACAGCGGAATCGGCTTCGTCATGGTTGGCCGCATGCTGGGCCTGGGCCTCACCCTCCATCACCGGCTCGCCGGATTGGAAATGCTCCATGATGCCGCCCAGGATCGCGGGCTTTAGATGATCCCATTCCGTTCCGTCAGCCTTGGTGACCGTGACGAAATCATGGCCCAAGAACACCCCCGTGACGCCCGTGATCGCGAACAGCCTGCGGGCCAGCGGCGATTTCTCACCCGCTTCGGCCGTCGGAAAATCGGCCGTGCCCGCGTCCAGAACAGTCTGTCCGGGTAGAAATTTCAGCGTGGCGGGGTTTGGCGTGGTTTCGGTCTGGATGAACATCGGCTCTCTCCTCGGGCTGTTTTCGATATGCTGATCGGGCCGAGCCGAGTCAAGATTTGGAACAGTTCTAAACTGGTTCGCGGGTCGATTTTCGGCCTGTCGGCGCGGTTCGCCGCCGTTTCGGACGTGCTCGGAGTGTCGGACGGTGAGCGCGTCGGAGATCAGGGTGAGTCTGGAAATGGGGGATGGGGCAGATGGGCCATGTCGCGTGCCCAACCGTCACATGACCTTGCTGGCACCGAGCGTCGCCGAAAGGGGTGCCAGCGCTTTCGTGGCCCGAACGTCGCCGGACATGATGATCGAGGCCGCCCAGGCAGCGGTGGAGGTTCGACCCGGTGCCGCACGCTGGCCCGCCGCTTCAAACTTTCGGTCTGGGTCTTGTGCAGCGATGGCCCTACCCGGTCACGCGATCGCCTCCAACTGCTCCTTCGACAGGTTCCCTGGCACGATCGTGATCGGCACCGGCAAGGTGCCCGCCGATTTGGTCAGTTGGGTGACCAAGGGGCCGGGCCCCTTTCCTTCGACGGCGGCACCCAGCACCAGGACGCCGATTTCCGCGTCCTCGCGCACTTGAGCCAGGATTTCCTCGACCGGCTCGCCTTCGCGGATTACCAGATGGGGGTCCAGCCCGTGCTTGTCGCGCATCCATTTCGCAAAGACCTCGAAATGGGCGACGATCCGTTCCCGCGCCTCTTCGCGCATGATGTCGCCGACGCCGATCCAATGGTTGAACTCGTCGGGCGGAATCACTGACAGGATCTCGAGTCCGGCGCGCGTGTGCTCGGCGCGCAGCGCAGCGAAGCGCATTGCGTTGAGGCATTCGCGGCTATCGTCCAAAACGACGAGGAACTTGCGCATCTTGCCTCCGGGCGTGGAATCCGGCCGCAGCATGACCCCGCCGGGCAGGCGTGGCAAGCGGTGTCAGGCCCGCGTCAGGACCGGTTCCCGGCGGGGACTGGCGGCGTCCCGCAGCAGAAGGGCGCCGGTGCGCGTGCCGACGAGGATGGCCGCCTGAACCAAGGTGAGCCAGATCAGCGCCAGCGTGCCGGCCGCCGCGCGGGTCAGGCGCATCGACGCCCGGATCGCCCGCCCCTTGCCCAACACATGCAACGTCCGGCTGGTCTTGGGGCCCACCGCATCCGCGATGCGGGCCAGGTGGCGGGCATCCTCGGGGCCGTCCACAAAGCGCATCAGTCGCAGCGCGTCCCCGGTTGAGGTGGCCGCGCGCACGCGGCCTAAATCGCCAGCGACCTCTTGCAGGGCTCCCAGCCGGGCCAGGTCGGTGACGTCGTCCAACTTGGCGGTGCCCTGGGCGACATCCGGCAGGCGCGACCAGGCGACGGGGATGTCGAGCATCCGTGCCAAGCCCGGCGTGACCGACCCCATGCGCCGTGCAATGCGCAAAAGCCCCGTTCCGGCCTTGACCGTCAGGCTGGACCCGCCCGTAGCGACAGCGGCACCGGTGGCCCCCAAGCCAAGCAACGCCAATCCGGCGTCCAGTTCATCGACGTCGTCGCTCTGCCACCACGCCATGCCGGCGCGGCGCAGCGCATTCGCGTCGCCCAGCGGCGACAACTCGAACGGGACCGCGCAAGCCCCCAACATCGTGACCGACGGACAGGTGGCCACATCCGCCATACAAGCGGTGCAGGCCGAGGCGCTGGCCAGCCAACCGCCGCTATCGACAATCAAGCGCTCCGCAGCGGCCGCGTCCACGTCATGGCCCAGGTCGGTGGCCAGCCCGATCAGCATCTCGGCCCGGTCGACGTCCCCGGCTGCGACGGCGCGGGCGAGGGCAGCTTCGATCCAGTCGGGGGTGGCGACGCGCGCTACTTCCCTGTCCAGGGCCAGGATCAGATCGCGACCGGTCCGTTCCGCGAGCGGCGCCGCCAACGGATTGGTCGATAATGCCCAGATCAACGCGACAATAGTCGCGCCGAACGGCAGAAGCCGTATCGTCTTCAGGATCACTGCCATCGCGCCTCCGCGCCGACCGTCATGTGCGGCCTTGGCGCGAAGATGCCACATCGGGGCGGCTTTGCGAAGCTCTCGTCTGGCGTCAGGCGGCCGACAGCGCCCAATCCCAATACATTTCGCGCGCCCGGCGGGTGACGGGCCCCACCTGATATTGCCGGTCATCGAAGGCGGTGACCGGCGTCACCTTGGTCAAGTTGCCGGACAGGAACACTTCATCCGCGTTTCGGAAATCGTCGAAGGTCAGCACGGTTTCGTAGCAGGTCAAGCCGTCCGCCCGCAGGTTGGCCAAGTGCCGGGCACGGGTGATGCCCGATAGGAACGTGCCATTGGCGATGGGCGTGAACACCTCGCCGTCCTTGACCATGAAGACATTGGAGGTCGCGCTTTCGGCCACATTTCCCATGGCATCGGCCACCAGGGCATTGCCGAAGCCCTTCGCCTGCGCTTCGGCCAGCATGCGGGCGTTGTTGGGATAAAGGCATCCGGCCTTGGCGTCGCAAACGCTGTCCTCCAGCACGGGACGGCGGAAGCGGGTAGTGGTCAGCGTCGTCGTCTTGTCGGCCCCGTACATCGGGACCTCTTCCAGACAGATGGCGAAGCCTGTCTCCTCGCTCGATGGGACCAGGCCCAGTTCACTGCCATGGATGCCCCAATACATCGGCCGAATGTAGATCGCCGCGTCGGGCCGGAATCCCTTCAACCCGTCA
>JBCCCB010000251.1:0-6136 GCA_039033775.1 Pseudomonadota bacterium
CCTACGATTTCGGCTGGGTCTATCACGGCTGCCTGATCGGCCCGCCACAAGACGCCGTGCGGATGCTGGACGGCATCCTGGGCGGACTGCTTAGCCCGGCGGCCCGCGCCGCCATGGCCAACGGGCGGCGGTTGGGCGGCGCCATCTCGGGTCGCCCCTGGTCCGAAGCGCGCTACGGGTTAGGCCTGATGTGCGGCAAGGCCCGCGGTATACCCGTGGCCGGCCATTCCGGTGCCGGGCCTTTTTCGACCTGTGCCATCTATCGTGGCCCCGCCGGTACCGCCGCCGCCTTCACCACCCGGCCCTCCGAGGCCAGTGCCGAATGGGCCGTCACCCGGGTCGTCGCGCCGCACCCGTAAGCCCCGGCCATCCATCGGCAACACTTCGCCCACGCCCGACGAGACGCTTAGGGCAAATCGGGGAATCGGTTACATCGGCTGCGCGACCACACTGATCAAAGGAGGGCGCTTCATGATGACGGCATATCGCTCTCCCTGTGTGCGACTCGGTTGGATCCATCGACCCGCCTGACGCACCGCGCGGCCACCGGCCGTTTTTCCCAAGACCAGATCAGAGACCCCGCCCGCGCGGGGACAGGTTCCATGACCATTATCCATCTGCATTCCGCGCCGAGCCCTCGGCGCACCCTTATCGAGGCCGCAATCGCGGCCCATGGCCCGTTGCCCGTTCTGCGCGCGGCGCTGGCCGCCCTGCTGCGCCGCAAGCCCAAGGGACGGCATGTGATGGCCTCGGCGCATCTGCGCCGGGATATCGGCCTGCCGCCCCTGCCCGACCGGCCCTATGGACCGTTCGGCTGATATCATATCCGCATCCCGGCCCGCCAAGCCGCCAGCTTGGCGGGCCGCCACCCGGTCAAAATGATCTCAAGCCATGAGCCCTCGCGGACCCAGGCGCCATGGGCGGGCCGGGGGATGAAACCATCGGCTCAGCCACCCAGGCCACCTCTCGGTCTCGATAAAGCTCGACTGCACAACGTCCCAGTCAGCCCCCGACCCTCACGGCCCCAGCATCGGATCGCGCACGGCATGCAGGCGCAAAGCGGCGGTGCGCGCGAAGCCATGGGTCAGCTTCTTGCGCCGCGCCCCGGCCAGCGGCGTCGCCTCGGGCATGCGCACGATCTCGGCCCCGAAGGCATCGGCCAGGATCAGACCGCTTCCCTCGGGCAGGATCTCGGCCGGGAACGCCGCGTCGACAGCCCAGAAGAAGCGGTCGGCGAAGGCCAGATAGCCCTGCCATTTGCAATCGGAGCTGAAATCGGCGCGCGACGACTTGCATTCCACCGCCCAAAATTCGCCCTTGGGGCCCAACGCCATGACGTCCAGCCGCTTGCCCCGGTCGGGCACGAATTCCTCCAGACACATGAAATCATGGTCCCGCAATGCGCGGCAAACGCCCCGGGCCAAAAGCTGGCCGGGCTGCAAAATTCGGTCTCGGGCGGCGTCTTGGACAAGCATGGATCTCGAAAGTGAACGAAAGGTGAATATTACGCAAGGCCCCCATGCCGCTTGCCGTGGGCGCGCTGGGCGCCTACCTGTTGCGTCGGCGGCGGTTCTGCGCTTCGCGTCACCACGGCAAAATTCCGGTGGCCTTACACAAATCCGAGGGAGCTGGCTCTGGCATGACCGTGGTCATGCTACCTGGTGCCCACCTGTATATACAGGTCCTCGGGAATAATTGCCCGACGGTCGACGTGGTCCGCCGCCACCCTTCACCCCCAACTCCAAAACGCCCGAAGCCGATCCGCAAGCAGGATCGGCACCGCCTGCGGGACCATATGTCCTTCGCCGAGGGCCGCTGCCTCCGCCTGGGGCATTCGGGCGCGCAGCCCCGCGACGATGGACGCCATGATGGCCGGCGGCTCGCGCCGCGTGACGATCAGCACCGGCACATCCCCCGGCAAGCGCGGCAGGATTCCAGGCACATCCCGCAAGATCGCGGGCTCCGTGGCCCGGATCAGATGAATGCGCGCCGTGATCTGCGCGCGCGCCCGCTCCGGCACATCTCCCCACGGCCCCGCACCCCAGATCCCATGAAAGATCGCCGCTGCCGCCGCCCGGTCCCCCCGGTCCAAGGCGGCGTCGAACGGGTGCATCTCCGCCGCATGCCGCTCTCGCTCGGCCGGGTCGGCGGCGGCGAACATCACCGGCTCGACCAGGGCCAGGCGGCGCACCCGCCCCGGATGCTCCACCGCCAGCCGCAAGGCCAGCGTGCCCCCAAAGCTGTGCCCGACCACATCGAGCGCCCCACCCGGCGCCGCCGCCAGGGCCAAGTCCAACGCCTGATCCTGGAAATCCCGCGCCCCGTCCCAATCCGGCGCCCTGCCATGGCCCGGCAAGTCCGGACAGATCAGCCGCCGCTCCGGCAAGGCCGCCGCCAGGGCCCGCCACGCCGCCCCCGATGCCAAACCGCAATGCAGCGCCAGGACATCCGTCAAAGAGACGCCAGGTAAGCGTCCAGATCGTCGATCCGGTCGGCGCCCCAGAACCGCTCCTCGCCCGCGATGAAGAACGGCGCGCCGAAGGCCCCGGCCTCGACCGCGTCCTCCAGGTTGCGGGCATATTGCTCGGCGCCCTCCATCATGCCCTTGTTGACCAGGCTCCGGTCGAATCCCGCAGCCTCCAGGCAATCGGCGATCACATCGTCCTGGGCGATGTCGCGCTCCTCGGCCCAACAGGCGCGCGTCAGCCCATGGACCAGCGCCATCAGATCGCCCGACCCGTCCTTCTGCGCCGCGATGAACGCATAGGAGGACGGCGCCGGGTTCGTCGGCCAATGGGCGGGATGCAGGTTCATCGGCAATCCGTATTTGGCCGCCGACCGCCGCATCTCCTGCAAACGGTATTCCTTGCGGCTCTGATGCCGGTCCTTCGGCGCGGTCCCTCCGGTCCGCCCGAACAGCGCGATCACGTCCAGGGGTTTGTAATTCAACGTCGCGCCATGCTTGGCCGCCACCTCGGCCGGGCGCGTTCCCGACAGGTAGGTATAGGGCGAGACGGTGGCGAAGTAGAAATCGATCTGCATGGGCGGGCTCCTCCGGTTCCCCGGCTTGGTAGGACGGTCACAGCCCAACGCCAACCCGCTTCCGTCCCGGCGCCGTCACGCTTTGCCACCGGCCCCCCGGGTGCTACGGGACGCGGCAACCCCGACGGCGACGATTCGAGAGGTCCGCCCATGTCCAGCCCCGACCCGAAGATCATCGCCGGAAACGCGAACCGCCCCCTGGCCAAGGCGATCGCCCGGCGGATGTCGATGCATCGCGGCATGACGGTCGATCTGGTGGATGCGCGGGTCGAACGGTTCAACGACCAGGAAATCTTCGTCGAAGTCTACGAAAACGTGCGCGGCGAGGACATGTTCATCGTCCAATCCACGTCGAATCCGGCCAACGACAACCTGATGGAGCTCTTGATCATCACCGACGCCCTGCGCCGGTCGTCGGCGGCGCGGATCACGGCCGTCATCCCCTATTTCGGCTATGCCCGCCAGGACCGCCGGACCAAGGCACGCACGCCGATTTCGGCCAAGCTGGTGGCCAATCTGATCGCCCAAGCGGGGATCGAGCGGGTGCTGACCATGGATCTGCACGCCGCCCAAATCCAGGGCTTCTTCGACATCCCCGTCGACAACCTCTATGCCAGCCCGATCTTCGCGCTGGATATCCTGCACCATTTCAAGGGCAAGATGGACGACGTCACCATCGTGTCGCCCGATGTGGGCGGCGTGGCCCGCGCCCGCGAACTGGCGCAGCGGATCAACGCGCCGCTCTCCATCGTGGACAAGCGCCGCGAGAAACCGGGCGAAGTGGCCGAAATGACCGTCATCGGCGATGTCTCGGGCAAGAAGGTCCTGGTGGTGGACGACCTGGTCGACACGGCCGGCACGCTTTGCAAGGCGGCGGATGTCCTGGTGGATGCGGGCGCGACCGAGGTCCACGCCTACATCACCCATGGCGTCCTGTCGGGCCCCGCGGTCGAGCGGATCACAAAGTCCCGGTTGAAAAGCCTGGTCATCACGGATTCCATCGCGCCGACCGAGGCCGTGAAGGCCTGCGACAACATCCGCATCGTGCCCACGGCCCCCATGCTGACCCAGGCGATCCTGAACATCTGGAACGGCACCAGCGTCAGCAGTCTCTTCGACACGCGCACGCTGGAACCGATTTACGAGCCGCTCTATCCCGGTCTCGATTTCGGCGACTGACCCGGATCAGAACCGGAACGAGATGATCAGCAGGATCGGCGCGATCATCGCCATCCAGATGCAGGCGAACATAGCGTAACGGCCCATGCGGTTCCACAACGCCACATCCGCGTCCGGTTCGTCGTCGTCGGACGTGCTGGCCGTCGGGACACGCGCTGCCGCCACTTCCGCCTCCAGGGCCGCGCGGGCGCGGGCCATGCGGGATTGCAGGTCGGCGCGGTGCCAGTCGGTCAGGTCGTGGGGCTGCATTCGGAACTCCGGCATTGTGGTCGATCGGCAAATGGGGCGCCGGGCGGGGAAATCCAGACGGTGGCCCCGATTTCATCGGCGTCGGGGCCGGCGCCGCCGATTGCCCGTGCGGTCTGGCCTGACGCGCGGTAGGGCGGGGCCATGGAAACACTGGATATCTTCGCCATGGCCCCCCCAGGCCTGGAACCGGTCCTGGCCGACGAAATGCGCGCGGCGGGCTTCCCGGACCCCGTCAAGGTGCCCGGCGGCGTGACGATCCGGGGCGGCTGGCCGGACATCTGGCGCGCCAACCTGGAACTGCGCGGCGCGGGCCGGATCACGGCCACCATTGCCGGGTTCCGGGCGATGCATCTGGCACAACTCGACAAGCGCGCCCGCAAGGTGGATTGGCGCGCGGTCCTGCGCGACGACGTCCCCGTCCGGGTCGAGGCGTCCAGCCGCAAGTCCCGCATCTACCACGCGGGCGCGGCCCAGCAGCGCGTCGAAGGCGCGCTGGACGCGGCGGGCATCGCCATCGACGCCAAGGCGCCGGTCACCCTGCGGGTCCGGATCGACGACGATTGGGTCTCGATCGCCGTCGACACCTCGGGCGAGCCCCTGCACCGCCGCGGCTACAAGGAAGCCGTCGGAAAGGCGCCCCTGCGCGAAACCCTGGCCGCCCTGATCCTGCGCGCCTGCGGCTATCGCGGGCAGGAGCCCGTCTTCGACCCCATGTGCGGCTCGGGCACATTCGTGATCGAGGCCGCCGAGATCGCCGCCGGCCTGCGGCCCGGCCGGTCGCGCGGCTTCGCCTTCGAACACCTGGCCAGCTTCGACCCGGACGCCTGGGCCGCGCTCCGCGACACGCCGCCCCCGCCCCTGTCGGACCTTGCCTTCCACGGCTCCGACCGGGACGCGGGCGCCTTCGCCCGCGCCCGCGACAATGCGGACCGGGCGGGCGTCGGCCCGGTCTGCGACTTCCGAAAGGCCACCGTGTCCGAGATCGCCCCGCCCCCCGGCCCGCCCGGCCTGGTCGTGGCGAACCCGCCCTACGGCACCCGGATCGGCGACAAGAAGGGGCTGTACGCGCTCTACGGCGCCCTCGGCGCGTCGCTTGGCGCGCGCTTCTCGGGCTGGCGCGTCGGCATCGTGACGACCGACGCGGGGCTGGCCAACGCAACCGGCCTGCCGTTCCACCCGCCCGGCCCGATCATTCCCCATGGCGGCCTCAAAGTGCGGCTCTGGCAAACCGACCCGCTGCCCTAGGCGGCCACCGCCCCATCCGCGAAGGCGCGGAACCCGGCCAGCGCGGCATCCACACCCGCATCGTCCACGTCGCGGTGCAGCACCATCCGCAGGCTGCCCGCCCCCGGCGTGACCGTTACACCATGGGCCGCCAGCGCCGCTTGCAACGCGGCCGCCCGCTCGGGCGCGAAGCGTAACCACACCATGTTGGTCTGACCCGCCGCCGCGTCCACATCCAACCCAGGTAGCTCCGCCAACCCGTCACGCAACCGCGCGGCCCGCGCGTGATCCTCGGCCAGGTCGGCCACGTGATGCTCCAACGCATGCAGCCCCGCCGCCGCGATCACACCGACCTGCCGCATGCCGCCGCCCAGAATCTTGCGCCACCGCCGCGCCCGCGCGATCAAATCCGCCGACCCGGCCAACACCGACCCGGCCGGCG
>JBCCCB010000252.1:0-6136 GCA_039033775.1 Pseudomonadota bacterium
ATCGGATGCCGGGCCAGTCGACAGGAGGAGAGTGCCCCCGGCATCGAATGAGATCGATCTATAGATGTCCGGCGGCAACGGCGTGAGGCGCATATACGCGGCAAGCTCGAGCGTTTTCATGTGGGGCGCCCGGAGGGCACTGTTTGGAGCGGGGACGCGGTGCGACAGTTATCGGCCGGCCTCCCCTACTGTCAAAGGTGCACGCGATAGGCGGCGCCCACAGGCGCCGAGCACAGCCTGCCTCTCCCCTTACGGCCCAATGACCCCCTCGTGATCCCGCGTTTGTTGTCTGCGACGGGCGCAGATGCGATCTATCGGCCAAGGTCGGCTCTTTCGGGCCGATAGGTAGTCAGTCAGGACACGGGAGACACGACATGACTGGAACGACATTCACGCGGCGGGCCCTTCTGGCCTCGGCGGCCACGGTCGCGGCGGGCGCCGCTCTGCGGGCTCAGGAGACGGTGCAGGTCGGCAGCGAGACCATCGCCGTCTATGTGCCCGAGACATCGGACTTCCCCTACGAGATCCAGCGCACGGAGGCCGAATGGCGCGACCACCTGGACGGCGACGTGGAAGCCTATCGCATCCTGCGCGGCGGCAAGACCGAGGTGCCCAAGACCACCGATCTGTGGCGCGAGGCCCATGACGGGCAATATCTGTGCCGCGGCTGCGACCTGCCGATCTACGAGGGGCAGTGGTTCCAGCCGCTCGACAAGGGGTGGGTGTTCTTCCACCACGCGATCCCCAATGCGGTCATGTTCGGGCTGGACGGGCCGGTGCCGGAGTATGGCCAGGCCGGGATGCTGAGCCAGCAGACCGCCATGGCCGAGATCCACTGCCGCCGCTGCGGCAGCCATATCGGGCACCATATCCGGGTGGAGGGGATGCAGTTGCATTGCCTGAACGGCACGTCCCTGACGCTGGCCTGAGCCCGGTGCAGGTCGGCCTTGTGGAGAACCGTCAAGAAACCTTCACCCGACTCTGCCAATAGCGCCTTGCCAGCGAGCGGACGCCATATATAGTCCGCCGTAACGGGGGCCACGCGCCTGACGACCGGGCGGGCCGCCCCCACGACAAGGGGATGCGCGCGCAATGGACGTTGTCGCCCATGGCCATGACGAGATGGACCCGGATTTCCGGACGGCCTTCACCCGTGACCCAGCCGGGTTGCGGCATTTTCCGGCCTTGGTGCTGAACGCGGATTACCGGCCGCTGTCGTATTATCCGCTGTCACTGTGGCCGTGGCAGGATGCGGTCAAGGCCGCGTTTCTGGACCGCGTCACCATCGTCAGCGAATACGAGGAGGTCGTGCGCTCACCCTCGACCGAGATCCGGATCCCGTCGGTCGTGGTGCTGAAGGATTACGTGAAGCCCCGGAAGCAGGTGGCGTTCACGCGGTTCAACCTGTTCCTTCGAGATCAGTTCCAGTGCCAGTATTGCGGATCCAAGGGCGATCTGACCTTCGACCACGTGGTGCCGCGCGCCAGGGGCGGCATCACCTCGTGGGAGAACGTGGTTGCGGCCTGCGGGCGGTGCAACCTGCGCAAGGGGTCGCGGTCGCTGAAACAGGTCGGGTTCACGCTGCGCAAGCCGCCGCGCCGGCCGATGACGGGCGAATTGATGAACCTGGGCCGGAAGTTCCCGCCGAACTACCTGCACGAAAGTTGGATGGACTTCCTCTACTGGGATGCGGAACTGGACGCGTAGGGCCGAGGATTACCCTGCCTCCGCCTTACGAATGGGCGGATGTGCCCATCTGATCGTTCGGATCAATCGCCCGCGAGGTCTCTGTGCAAGACATCAGTTTGCCATATCAAGAGGTGCGGGCGGCTTTCGAGCGCACCGCGCAGTCGCTCGGGATGGAGGAAATAGCCTACCGGGCGATCGGCCAATGCGTCTGGCACTTGGAGAACCGCGGGATCTCGATCATCGCCGAGGCCAGCGTGTATCTGATGTTGGCGGCGAGACGGATCGCCTCTTCGGGTGTCGGCTCGCTAAGACCGCGAGCACATCCGACCTATGGGTTGTCCTGCGTCTGTCCGATCTACTTTGCCGCCAAATTCGCGACCCGGCTTGTCCCCAGTGACCAGGGCGATGGGCCGCTGGCTGCGGGAGGGCCGGGCGTCGCGCTTCTCGCGTTGCCCATGCTATATCGGCTGGTCAACCATGACGGGCCGGTGCCGATGGCTGTCGGCGATCCACGGCGACGGGCTATCCGGATGCGTCGCGGTGAGGGGACTATCCTCTATGGCGACGGAGGGACCACCTTCGAGACGGGTGGGCCCGGCGATTTTGGCTGGGTCTATGACGACGACCCGCCGCCGACCGATATTTCGCTGATCCCGGATCTGGAGAGGGGGAACCCGGCGATCGAACAGCCCTTTCGACGGCTGACGGAATTGAAGCTTCACAAGCCTCTGACGGCCGAGGGTCTTCTCGACCTGCCATTCGAGACATAGGGCCAGCTTGCGGCCGATGGCCATCGGGTTATGCGGATCGTCAGGCATCGCGGGGGATACGGAAGTCCGGCGGTGCCAGCTCGAATCCCTCGAACTGGAAGCCCGGCGAGACGGTACAACTGACCAAGGACCAGTCGCCGGTGGTGCGGGCGGCTTGCCAATGCTGGGCGGGGACAATGCCCTGGAAGGTGAGGTCGATGCCCAAGGTGATGTCTTTGGCGGGACCTTGGTCGGTGGCCGACACCGACAGGACCAGCGGTGCGCCGGTGTGCCAGAACCACAACTCGTCTGCGTCGACGCGGTGCCAATGGCTGCGCTCGCCCGCCTTCAGCAGGAAATGGATCGCCGTACCGGCGGGACGCGTGCCGGGCACGGCGTCCGACACGAAGGTCTGGCGATACCAGCCGCCCTCGGGATGCGGGGCCAGGCCGAGCGTTCCGATGATCTCGTCGGCCGTCATGGCACCCTCCGTTCGCGCCACAGGATGTAGAGACCCGTGGCGATGGTAACCGCGATCCCGGCTTGGGCCAGCGGATTGGGCCAGTCGCCGAACAGGGCCAGGCCGATCACGGCGGCCACGGGGATTTCCAGGTACTGCATCGGGGCCAGGGTCGACGCCTCGGCATGGCGCAGGGACCAGGTCATCAGCAGGTGGCCGCCGGTGCCCAGCAGACCCATGATCAGCAGCAGCATCAGGAAGCCGTCCACCGGGGCCAGGGCGAAGAGGCCGTCGCCCGGCGCCAATGCATAGGCCCCGGCCAGGACGGCCACGGCCATGACGCCGGAACTGGCCTGCATGGCGATGGGATCGGCCTCGCGCGACAGCCGCCGGGTGACCAGCATGAAGGCGGCGAAGACGACGGCCACCGCCAGGGGGTAGAGCACCGGCCAGCCGACCGCCGCGAAAGAGGGCTGCATCACCATCAGCGTGCCGCAGAAGCCCACGGCGCAGGCGGTCAGGCGGCGGGGGCCGACAACCTCGTTCAGGAAGAAGTGGCCCATCAGCAGCACGAGGAACGGCATCACGAAGGCGATGGCCAGGGCATCGGCCAGGGGCAGGTAGGTCAGGCCGGTCACCATCAGGTAGATGCCGGCGATCTGCAAAAACGTCCGCAGCGCGGTCAGTTGCCATCCCAAGCGGGACATCCGCCAGGATTGCCCGGTGGCTGCGACCAGCGGGACCAGCACCGCCGCCTGGACCAGGAAGCGGATCGCGACCAGTTGCATGACCGGGAAGGTCCCCGCCAGCAGCTTGGCCAACGCCTCCGACAGCGGCGCCGTGACACAGAAGCCGAGCATCAGGACCATGCCCAGGGCGGGGCGGTCTGCGCGAGGCAAGGCGGTGTTCATCGTCCGACGCTAGGACCCCGCCCGGACGGGGGCAAGCGGGTCAGAGCGGCAAGTTCAGCTGGATCGTCGTCCCGTTGCCGGGCGCGCTTTCGATCCGGATCGACCCGCCGGTCTGGGCGGCGAAGGCCTCGACCATGGCCAGACCTAGCCCGGTGCCCTTGTCGCCGCTTTTCGTGGTCACGAAGGGCTCTGACGCCCGCGCGATCAGGTCCGGCGGCATGCCGGGCCCATCGTCGCGGACCGACAGCAGGGCGTGGGCCGTGCCGTCCTCGCCCGGCGCGGCGCGGGCGTCGATGACGATCGAGCCGCCGCCGGACATAGCGTCGCGGGCGTTCAGAACCAGGTTCAACAGCGCCGCTTCCAGTTCGGCGGCGTCGGCCCGCAGGGTCAGGCCCGGGTCGATGGCGCCCAGCCGCAGGGCGACATTGGCCGGGATCACCCGTTCCGCGAAGGCCACGAAGCGGCCCAGGAACCCGTCCAGGTCGATGGGACCGTGATCGGACCGGCTGGCCCGCGCGGTGGCCAGCAGGCGCGCCGTCAGCCGTTCGCCCCGTTCGGTGGCGGCGCGGATTTCGCGCAGCAGGCGGGGACGTTCCTCGGGCGGGACCTCGTACAGCAGGTCCAGGTTGCCGCCCATCACCGTCAGCAGGTTTCTGAAATCATGGGCGATGCCGCTGGTCAGCCGGCCCACGGTCTCGCCCTTTTGGGCGGCCGCAAGCCGGGCCGTCAGTTCCTCCAACCGGGTTTGGATACCGTTCGCCTGCAATCCCGCCATGGCGGCGAAGGCCGACAGGGTCAGGATGACCACATGCAGCGAGGCCATGAGAGGGAACGGCATGTCCTGCGTGACCGCGTAATACAGCACCACCTGCGCGAAGGCCGCCAGGATGCCGACGCTGATCATGAAAGCATCGCGGGACCGCGAATCGAACGCCATGTTGTGAAAGGCCTGGGCCACCAGCATCACATGGGCGACCACGGCGGCGGGCATCCAGTCGAGCCGGGCGATGATGACCGACAGGATGGCGAAGCCCGCGACATTCGCGCCGTGATGGACCAGTAGGCGGTTGAAATCGGCTGGGGTGACCGTCTCGATCCGGGCCGCAAGCGCACGAACGTGATAGACGAACAGATAGTCCCAAGCGACATAGAACGGCGAAAACAACAGAAGCTCCGGCGGGGCTCCCATGACGGCCATCAATCCCAGGCCGAAGAGGATCATGACATGCTTTGCCGGCCGCGCGGACGCGGTCTCTTCCTCGACGAGAGAGACGCTGCGAAGTCTGGAGCGCAACTTTGCTCTATCTGGGCCGCCGTTCCGCGACATAATGTTACCCTTTTTTGGGCGGACGGTAGCCACCCATTTACCGAGGCGCAACGGCCTCCGTTGCCGCGTCAGGATACTTTATTCGACTGTGACGCAAAGCGTTTCGCGACAAGCCTGATCCACAGCTTGCCGCGGAACGGCTTAGCCGCGCAGGATGGCTCGTCCGGCATAGCTGGCGGTTTCGCCCAGCATCTCTTCGATGCGGATCAGCTGGTTGTATTTGGCCAGCCGGTCCGACCGCGCCAGTGAGCCGGTCTTGATCTGCCCGCAATTGGTGGCGACGGCCAGGTCGGCGATGGTGGCGTCTTCGGTCTCGCCCGAGCGGTGGGACATCACGCAGGTCATGCGGGCGCGGTGGGCCATGCTGACGGCCTCCAGCGTCTCGGACAGGGTGCCGATCTGGTTGACCTTCACGAGCAGGGAGTTGGCCGCGCCCTTTTCGATGCCGTCGGCCAGGCGCTCTGGGTTGGTGACGAACAGATCGTCGCCCACCAGTTGGACCTTCTCGCCCAGGGCTTCGGTCAAGGCGATCCAGCCGTCCCAATCGTCTTCCGACATGCCGTCTTCGATGCTGAGGATCGGATAGTCGCGGACCAGGGCGGAGAGGTAATCCACGTTTTCATCGGACGAGAGGGTCTTTCTTTCCCCTTCAAGGTGATACGACCCGTTCTTGAAGTATTCCGTCGCCGCGCAATCCAGGGCCAGCATCATGTCTTCGCCGGGCTGGTAGCCGGCCTTCTCGATGGCCTTGAGAATGAAATCCAAGGCGTCCCGCGTGCTCGACAGGTTGGGGGCGAAGCCGCCCTCGTCGCCGATCCCGGTGCTGAGGCCGGCGGCCGACAATTCGCCCTTCAGGGTGTGGAACACTTCCGAGCCCATGCGCACCGCCTCGGCGATGGTCTCGGCGGCGACGGGCATGATCATGAATTCCTGGATGTCGATGGGGTTGTCAGCGTGTTCGCCCCCGTTGACGATGTTCATCATCGGCACCGGCAGGACG
>JBCCCB010000253.1:0-6122 GCA_039033775.1 Pseudomonadota bacterium
CTTGGGGTTGGATTCGAAGGTGCGGGGGCCGGAGTCCTTGCGGGGCCCCTTCGGCTTGCCCTTGGGTTTGCCCTTCCGCTGCGGGCGGTCGCCTTGGCCGCCGTGGTCCCGGCGGGGGCCGCGATTCGGACGGCGCGGCGCCCAGGTGAAGGTGTAGAAGGTCTCCACCTCAGGTTCGGGGTCCGATGCGCCGGCCTCGACCTTGGTCAGCGACTCGGGTGCGTCGGGGGTGCCGCCCGGCGCTTCGGACGGGGGCGTTTCGGGCGGGACCCCGGGGGCGTCATCGGGCAAGTCGGCGGGAGGGGCTGGGGGCGTCTCCTGCGGTTCTTCGACGGGCGGATCGGCCGGATCGACCTCGACCGCCATCTCGGAGGCTGGAACGGGCACGTCGCCGCCGGGGGAGGCCGGGGGAGCCGAGAGAGGTGGGTCGGTCGGTTCCGCCTGGGACGCGGCCGGCGGCAGAGCGTCCGACCCCGTTATGGCGTCCGACGCCGTCGCCTCTGCGGCCTGCGACGTGTCGGGCGTGGCCTTGGGCTCGGCCGGGGGCGCCTCGGCACCGGCCGGCTCGGCGCCACTCTCGGCGTCCGGCGGATGCGTGGCGGCAGTCGGGTCGGACTTGGTTTCCAGATCGGCCGGTGGACCGTCGGCGGCAGCCGATGCCGGCGCTTCGTCCTTCGGGACCGGCTTGGTCTTGGGGCGCTCGCCCTTGTCGGCCTTGTACCCCAGACCCGCCATCAGGTCGGCGAATTGCGGAAGCGTCGTGCCGGAGATCGACAGCATGTCGGGCGTGGCCTCGAACCCGCCGGACCGGTCGGCGGGGCGCAGGAGGTCGGCGAGCCGTTCCAGCATGTCGATGCGGATCGCCCGGGCGCCGGCCGAACGGTAGCCGGCCATGGCATCGTAGCCGTCGGGCGCGCCCTCGACCGCCGGGACGGTGACGAGACCCGGGGGTGGCGCCTCGGGAAATTCGGCGAGACCACGATAGAGGCCCCAGAGCACCAGGCGCAGGCGCGTGGGCGCGGGCTTGAGGAGGAGTTGCTGGAAGATCGTATATTGGCCGAAGCGCACGCCGTGCTTGCGAAGCTGGCCGCGGGCCTCCTGGTCCAGTTCCTTGACCTCGCGGGCGACCTGGGACCGGGGCAGGATCCCGAAATTCTCCATCAGGCGGAAGGCGAAGCCGCGGGCCAGGCCCGTCACGGCCTCGTCCCGGGACATGGCCAGAAGGGGGTCCATGGCGGTAGCGATCTTGCGGTCCACGAAGTGCTGAAGGCGGCGGGCGACCTTCTGGATCACCTCCGGGCCGGCCTCGTCGTCCACGAACGCCTCGACGCCGGGCTTCAGGGGCTCGGCGCCCTTGACGATCTTGCCCACGGCCTGGTCGCCCCACATGAGGCCGCCCTGCTCGGTGAAGTCCATTTCGGTGTCGGGCGCGTTGTAGAAGCGGTCGGCGCGCAGGTGAAATTCGGGGCGCAAGGCTTGCGCCGCCGCCTGGCGGACGGTCTTCGCCTCGTCCGGCGTCGTCGTGCCCGTCTGGTGGAAGCGGAACCCGTCCAGCCGCCCCAGCGTCTCGCCTTCGACCACAACCTGGCCCTTGTCGTCGATTTCGGCCAACAGGCCCTCCTTCATCTTCAACCGCTTCAGCAGCACGGATGTCCGCCGATCCACGAACCGGTTCATCAGCGCCTGGTGCAGCGCATCCGATAGTCGGTCTTCTACGGCGCGCGTGGCCTCGCGCCAATGGGGGGCGTCGTCAATCCAGTCTTTTCGCTGGGCGACATAGGTCCAGGTGCGGATATATGCCAATCGTTTCGACAACATGTCGATGTCGCCTTGCGTTCGATCAATGCGCTTGATCTGGCGGGCGAACCAATCGGGGTCGATGCGGCCATGTTCGTGCAGGAAGCTGAAGATCCGCTGCAAGAGGTTGGTATGTTCGCCGTGAGAGATGCCCTGGAAGTCGGGGATGCGGCAGATTTCCCAGAGCAGGCGGATGTCGCGGGCGTCTTTCAGCCGAACGGCCACGCTTTCCAGGTCGTTGAGGGTTTTGAGGGCGGCGATATCGTCGGCTTCGCGGCCTTTCGTGAGGATGGGGTCGTCGCTGGGCGCCTCGAGCGCGGCGATGAGGGCGGGGACGGAGCCGAAGTCGAGCCGGTCGTTGCGCCACATGAGGCGTTCGATGGGTTTGAAGCGGTGTTCCTGGATAGCCTGGGCCACGCCGTCGTCCAGGGGCGCGGCCTCGCCGGTGGTGCCGAAGGTGCCCGGTTGTTGGTAGCGGCCGGCGCGACCGGCGATCTGGGCCAGTTCGTGGGGCATCAGCAGGCGGATGCGGCGGCCGTCGAACTTGGCGGTGGCCGAGAAGGCGACGTGCTTGATGTCGAGGTTGAGGCCCATGCCGATGGCATCGGTGGCGACCAGGTAGTCGACGTCGCCGTTTTGGTACATGGCGACTTGGGCGTTGCGCGTGCGGGGGGAGAGCGCGCCCATGACGACCGCCGCCCCGCCCTTCTGGCGGCGGAGCAGTTCGGCGATGGCGTAGACGTTCTCGACGCTGAAGCCGACGATGGCGGTGCGGCCGGGCATGCGGCTGATTTTCTTCGGGCCGGTATAGGTGAGGTCGCTGAAGCGCTCGCGCCGGGCGAAGGAGACGCCGTCGATCAGGGCCGAGATGGTGGGCCGCATCGTGTCGGAGCCCATGAAGAGCGTCTCGTGCAGGCCCCGCATGTTCAAGAGGCGGTCGGTGAAGACATGGCCGCGATCCGGATCGGCGCAGAGTTGGATTTCGTCGACGGCGACGAAATCGGTGCCGAGGCCGAGCGGCATGGCTTCGACGGTGCAAACCCAATAGGCGGCGCGGGGCGGGACGATGCGTTCCTCGCCGGTGACCAGGGCGACGACCGAGGGGCCGCGCAGGTCGACGATGCGGTCATAGACTTCGCGCGCGAGCAGACGCAGGGGCAGGCCGATCACGCCGGTACGGTGGGCCAGCATACGCTCGATGGCGTAATGGGTTTTCCCGGTATTGGTCGGGCCCAGGACCGCGACCACCCGTTGCGGATGGGTCAAATCAGAGGGTCCGCCCGCCGGTCTGTTGTTCCAGGCGTTCGATGGCCGCATTGACGTTTTCCACCGCCGGGTGGGCGTCGCGGGCGGCGCGGAAGGCGCGCAGGGCGGCCCGCGGCTCGCCCAGATTGTCCAGGATGATGCCCAGGCCGGCCAAGGCGTTGAAATGGCGCGGCTCCAGGATGAGGACCTGTTCGATGTCGGACATGGCCTCGCCATAGCGTTCCATCAGGAAGAAGGCCACCGCGCGCTGGTTCCAGGCCTCGGCGAACCCAGGCGCGTGGTCCGTGAGCGCGGTCAGATGGGCAATGGCGCGGACGTAATCGCCGTCTTCGATGGCATCCTTGCCGCGCACCAGCAGAAGATCCAGCGTCGCGCTGCCGGAATGGGTCCAGCGCTCCTCGATCTCGGCGGCGAGCCGCCGGGCCTCGCGGGCGTCGTCCATGGTCAGCGTGCCCAGGCGGTTCAGCAGGACCTGGGGGTCCTCGGACAGGATGTCGGGGGCGTCGGGGGGCACCTGTGGCGCGTCCTGCGCGGCCAGCGACGTTGCGGAAAAGCACGCAGCGGTGAGCATGAGGGCCTTGAGCGTGACGCGAAGGTCAACCATCCTGTTCTCCAACGCAAACCCGGAGTTCCACATGAGCGATATCATCACCCAGGCCGTCACCGTCCTGTCAGATAAAATTGGCACCTTCGACGGCAGCGTCAAGTTCGTCATCGAAGACGAAGGCGCCATCATGCTGGACAATGCCGGGGTGCGGGCGGAAGACGGCGATGCGGACTGCACGATGACCGCCGATGCAGATACGTTTCAGGGCATCCTGGAAGGCGACGTGAACCCGACGGCGGCCTTCATGTCCGGCAAGCTGAAAGTAGACGGCGATATGGGCCAGGCCATGAAGCTGGGCGGGGAATTGTCCTGACCGCCGATCCGGCCCCCTACTTTTCCGAGGTCGCACGGGACGCGCCGGGGGCGCGGCCCGTCTGGCTGCGCACGGGCGACGGGACCCGGATCCGGGCCATCGACTGGGGGGCGGATTTGCCCGACCGGCTTGGGACGGTTCTGCTGTTTCAGGGGCGGACGGAATATATCGAGAAGTATTCCGATGCGGCCCTGGAGCTGTCCCAACGGGGTTTCGCCACGGCCGCGGTGGATTGGCGCGGTCAAGGGCTGTCGGATCGGACCGGCCAGCATCACATGATCGGCCATGTGAACGATTTCAGCAACTTCCAATCCGATGTTGATGCGCTGATCGACCATTGCACCGCACGGGACCTGCCGCGGCCCTGGCATGTGTTGGGGCATTCCATGGGCGGCTCGATCGCCCTGCGCGCGCTGCATCGCCGATCGGACTTCCAGACGGCCGTGTTCTCGGCACCCATGTGGGGGCTGCCGCTGGGCACCGGGCGCCGCATGTTGGCCTGGATGGCGTCCAGCCTGGGCACGTTGATCGGCATGGGGCGCCGCGAGACCCCCGGATCCGGGAAGGTCGCCGATCCAACGGCCGAGCCGTTCGAAGGCAACCTGCTGACCACCGACGCGGACATGTTCGACTGGATGAAGCGGATCATCGTCGCCCACCCGGAACTAGCCTTGGGAACCCCGTCGCTGGGCTGGCTCTGGGCGGCGCTGCGGGAAATGCTGGTCCTGTCGCGCGAGGCCGCGCCGGCTGTGCCATGCCTGACGCTGCTGAGCAGTGACGAGGATATTGTGGACATGGATGCGATCCATGTGCGGATGGCGTCGTGGCCCGGTGCGCATCTGGAGATGATCGACGGGGCCCGCCACGAGCCGCTGATGGAGGGGGCGGCGCTGCGCGGGCGGCTCTATGATCTGATCGCGGCGCATTGCGCGGGCGAAAACCTTGCACGGTAGAGATCCGTCGGGAGGTCCCATCCAAGGATTTTCCGGGTCTCAGACGACCTGCCCCGCCTCCAGCCGGACGGTCCGGTCCATCCGCGCCGCCAGATCCAGGTTGTGCGTCGCGATCAGCGCCGCCATCCCCGTCTCGCGCACCAGCGCCATCAGGGCGTCGAAGACCGTGTCCGACGTGCCCGGATCCAGGTTCCCCGTCGGTTCGTCGGCGAGCAGCAGGGCCGGCGCATTCGCCAGGGCCCGGCAAAACGCCACCCGCTGCTGTTCGCCCCCGGACAGTTCGGCCGGGCGGTGGGTCAGCCGGTGGGACAGGCCGACGCGGCCCAAAAGATCCTCGGCCCGCACCTTCGCCGCCGTCTGGGACACGCCGTCGGCCAGCTGGGGCAGGACGATGTTCTCGGTCGCCGAGAATTCGGGCAGGAGGTGGTGAAACTGATAGATGAACCCGATCCGCTTGCGCCGGGCCCGGGTCCGGGCGCGGTCGCCCTGCCCCGTCAGATCGTCGCCGCCCAGGATCACGCGACCCGCATCGGGCGTGTCGAGCAGGCCCGCGATATGCAGCAGCGTCGACTTGCCCGCGCCGGAGGGCGCCACCAGGGCGCAAACCTCGCCCGGCGCCACGGTCAGGTCGACCCCGTTCAGCACCCGGATCTCGTTCGGCTTGCCCAGGTGATAGCCCTTCTCGATGCCCGCCAGGCAGAGCGCGTCATTCATAGCGCAGCGCCTCGACCGGGTTCATGCGCGCCGCCCGACGGGCCGGGAAGATCGTGACCACGAAGCTCAAGGAGAGCGACAGGGCGACAGCGGACAGCACGTCGGCCAGTTCCAGCCGGGCGGGCAAGGCCGAGATGTAGCGATGCTGCGGATCCCAGACGCCGCCCCCGGCAATGGCATTCACGACGTCGAAGATCGGCCCGATATAGATCGCGAAGAGGCATCCCAGGATCACGCCCAAGATCGTCCCCACGATCCCGATGGACGCGCCGCATAGGAAGAACACCCGCAGGATCGTCCCCTGGCTCAGCCCCATGGTGCGCAGGATGCCGATGTCGCGGCCCTTGTTCTTCACCAGCATCACCAGGCCGGAGGTGATGTTGAGCGTGGCGATCAGGACGAGGATGGAGAGGATGACGAACATGATGTTGTCCTCCATCTGGAGCGCGCGCAGGAAGCTGCCGGCGCTGTC
>JBCCCB010000254.1:0-6120 GCA_039033775.1 Pseudomonadota bacterium
AAGGGTCTCGTGGGTTCGAATCCCATCCTGCCCGCCATTTCTTTTTTATCCCCTGAAAACGATGCTAAGGCCTTGAAAGGCAAGGTAATTTTTGGGGTTCGAAAACCTTCTTTTCGGCAGTACGGAATATCCTTCGCAAAGGCCAGTTTCAGCACCAATTTTCGGTGATGAAAATCACCTTTTTCCCATATTTTATGAGTGTAGCGCGCCACACATTTCTGCAGTGATTTCCAGAGATTTCTGCAGCAAATTCGTTTTTCGTAAAAGGCCCTTCAAAAACGCCGTTCTAAGCCGCTTCGACGGAGAAGCTGGAAATCAGCAGTTCACCGCGCTTTGCCCCCCTCCCTGCCTGGCCCACGGTGTAGGTCACCTTAACCTCCTGGACGTGGAATACCCGGAAGGTCTGGCGCACCCCGTGGGTGTCGTTCAGCGACATCAGGAAGGCTCCCTCGAGCCCAGCCAGCACATCGGCCAAGCGCTCGAAGTCCGCTCTGCAAAAGCTGCCTTTACCATAGTCGCCTTCGTTTCCCCAGTAGGGCGGGTCCAGATAGAACAGCGTCTGAGGTCCGTCATAGCGGCCCATGAAGTCGCCAAAGTCCAGGCACTCGATCACGGTGCCCGCCAGGCGCTGGTGCAACTCCTCCAACATCGGTTCCAGTGTGGTCAGATTGAACCGTCCAGGACGCTCTTTGGCCACGCCGAAGTTGCGGCCGCTCACCTTTCCACCGAAGGCCGTGCGCTGCAGGTAGAGGAACCGAGCCGCGCGCTCAAGATCGGTGAGCGTGCTGGGGTCGGTGTCGACGAGGCGCTCGAATTCGAAGCGAGTCGTAAGCTGGAACCGCAGGTGTTCAAGGAATTGCGGATAGTGTCGCTGCAGGATCCGGAAGAGGTTACTAACATCTCGGCCGTAGTCGTTGATCACCTCGCATTTCGGGCGCATCGATCGGCGCAGGAAAATGCCGCCCATGCCGACGAACGGCTCGGCGTAGGTAGTGTGTGGAATGCGGTCCAGAATGCCCGTGATCCGGCGCGCGAGGTTCTTCTTGCCACCCAGCCATGGCGCCACGGGTTTGACGGCCCGCACCGGCTGTAAATCGTCTCTTTCGTCAGTCACTAGAATCATGCCTCAATGCCGTCCTCTCGCGTGAGAGGGGAGCGGCCATAACTGAAGACTGGTCGGCGGGGCCGGCTAACTTCTGCCCCGTGTTGAGGGGTGTTCCCGCACCCCTTGACCTCCCACCCCGCGGGTGGCTTCCAATCGTTGTGCGCGGCGCTACGCGGATGTCAGAGCCCGTAGGTACTGACGAGATACGCCTTCAGGTCGTCGTAGTCGTCGCCGTCGAAATAGTGGTTCCATGCCTTCGCGCGGGCGATGTCGCCGATGAACTGATTGCGGAAATTCGAACGTGCCCCGAAGGCGCCTCGAACGTTGACCAAGCCCGATTCGCTGCGGCTCAGCGAGTCGGTATATGCGTGCGCCCCGAAGATCTCGAAATTCGCAGTCGAACCGCTGAAGCGAAGGATCACCCCGATGGGTCCGAGCGACGCGGCATCATCGTCTCGAGGAGCGCCCAGAATGACGTTCCTGAAATGCCCAGGCGTGCGCCGCGTGTTGATGATGATCTCGTCATCATCCTCGATCTCCATCACGTAGCGGTTGGTATCCGACGCGCAGAGATAGACGAACGCGAAGGTCCATTCGCCCGTCATCTGATCCATCGGGCTCCCGACAAACGTCATGTATTGGTCGTTGAATGTCAGGACGTCGAGCCCGTTCATGGCGTTGACGCCGACGCTGGGCATGTTGCTGGAATTGGTCTGTTCCAGCGAGAACGCGCTCGGTATCCGGCTGGCGATCGCAGAAACCACGCCGCCGGTTTCGGTGATCGTTGAGGCGTCGTTCGGGTCGATATCCCAGCGCGGATTGAATGCCGCCGCATCGGGGTCGAAAGACGATGCCACGTCGATCGACAGGACGCGGCCGAGCGGCATGTTCAGTGCGCCGTTATCTGTCACCAGGCCGGTGCGATCCGGGTCCTTGCCCCACATATGCCGCAGCGTCCTGCCCGTGGTGGCGAGCGGCGCGTGGGTCAGCCTGATGGTGGTCGCGTCGATCCGTTCGCCTGTGCAGGCGACGGGGGTGGCGAAATTGTCCACGCTGACCTCGAAGCCGGTGATCCCGGCGGTGGGCGTGAAGTCGGTTCCGATCCCGTGGTCGATCACGACGTCCGTCGTCGTCGATTGCGCGTTGGTCGCAGTGATGGACAGGACGGCCGATTGCGGCTCGTCGCCGAACAGCCTGGCGATCTCGTGGGCATAACGGTTGCCGGCATTGGTGTAGCCGGGGCCGGTCCAGTGGATGGAATCGTCCAGCTCCACGTCGAGGTTCACATGGGCATAGTGGACACTCGTCATCACGCCCGGCAGCCGGGTCAGGATGTCCTCGATCTCGGACCACCCCTGATCGCTCCCGACCTGGCCAGATCCGGTCGTGGTCTCGATGCCGAGGCCAGCCAAGACAAGCGGCATCTGCGCGACCGTCAGACCGGCATGCGCGGCGATGCCCTGGTGGATCGTGGATAGCGAAGCGCTGTAATCCTCGATCGTCGGGGCGCCCGAATTACCCTCGCCCTGATGCCATAGGATCAACTCGAACTGTTCGCCGACAGCGGTCATCTGAGCCAAGAGGGACTCGTAATGATCGGTCAAAGGCGCATCAGGTTCGAGCGCCGAGATTGCCACGCCAGAAGCTGCACCATTGATCAGACCGATCGGAATGCCCGACCGTTCGAACAGCGACTTGGCAAGAGCGCGCGCACCATTCGCGCCCGGCATGAAGCCGATGCCTTTCGTGCGATCCGCAAGCCTGTCGTAGTAGTAGTACGCTCCGACCGTGTGCGGATCGACCGGGGGGCGCTCCTTACCCGAGAAGTTGACCATGTTGGACTGGCCGTAAAGCACCGCCCAGATGCCGACACCGAACACCGCGCGGCCGATCACATCGGGGTCTGTGCCGCCCGCCCTGCGCGCCTGCAGACGGTAATTGGCGCCCTGCGGCACGCTGATCGCGCCAGACCAGGCGCCATTCGCCGGGGCCGGATCGACCTGGGTCCAGGCGACGATCTCGCTTTCGTCGTCGCCATCGACGACGCGCATCTCGATGGCGCTCGGATCTGCGCCGATGTAGTAGCCGCTGACCGGTACGTCGCGCGCCGTTGTCCCAAAAGCACGGGCGAACACCATGCTGTCAGTCGGATCGTCGATCGCCAGGACATCGGCCTCGGCCGAGGAGAACACCACAGCCGAGGCGACCAGGAACTGCGGCGAGCCTTGGATGTCCCAGAACAGATCCTCGCTGGCGGCCGAGGTGATCGTGATCTTCGACGATGTCTGCGCGCGCATGTTGCCCGACAACTCGTCGATCGTAGCAAGGGCAGCCATATCGGCCGGCGGCGATGCGTCCTGATCGCCGATCAGCACCCCATAGACGATGTCGTTGATGTCGTAGGCCACGCTTGGAACTGTGATCCCATCGGGCGATCCCGGCGGCGAGGCCAGTTGCAAGAAGGCGTCTTTCCAGGACCGGATCTGGTTGCCGCCGACCGATGACACGGCCAAGAAAAGCGGCCTGTCGATATAGTCGATTCCTGGGATGTCCACGCTGATCGATTTCGATCCGTTGCTGACCACGTCCGAGTAATAGGTCGCCTGGATATACCGGGTGCCCAGGTTGTCATTCTCGCCGAACGTGCGGTTGACCAGCCTGGCCGGAACGCCCGCCACCGTGACAGTCGGCTCCTGCTCGGCCACCATCATCGTCGTGATGATCAGGCCCGTAGTGCCATCGGGATGCGCGAAATCATTGTTGAAGGGCAGCGAGAAGGTCGGCCCCGACGCCAGCGTCGCAGTCTGCAGGGTGAACGGGATCGTAAACAGCGGCGCCTCGGTCTCGTAGGGGTGGCCAGGCGCGATCGTGAAAGCCCCGTAGGTGTGGAACAGATAGCCCTCGATCCGAAGGCGGTCCGCCTCGTCCAGCGGCCCGTTGACCACCAGGACGATCTTGATCTTGCCGTTGAACCGATCGCTGTTGTTCGTCGCCGCCGCGTCCAGGTTGCCGATAAACTGGATGTTGACCGCATTGGTCGAGACGTTCTGGGTCAGCTCGTGGATCGCGTTACCGTCGATCGAGAAGCCGACCCGGCCCCCAGACTGCGCGCGCCAGTGGAGCAAGCGATAGACGCCGGCATCGATTGAAGGGTTCTGGGCGTCCTCAAGGACCGGTATCCGCGATTCGTTGGTGCCGACGAAGTTTCGGAAGATCGCCCGATGATTGCCGTCATAGCCCAGCTCGGTATTGATCGGGGTCGTACTGCCGAACATCGTCGCCGAGTTGTCGTTCGTTTCAGCAACCACGAAATAATGGCGATCATACCCCTGCTCCGCGACGGCCGCCTGCAGCACCGACCCGTTCACATAGACGATCTCGCCATTCGCCGCGTCATAGGTGGGCTTGGTCGCCCCGAGGCCTGAAAAGACGTTGCCCCGCTCGTCGGTCAGGCTGTTGATCTGGTTGTCGGGCTCCAGATCGGTGAAGGTCGCGGGGTTCGTCGCGTCGATGAACCATTGCACCCCGTTCGGCAGGTCATCCAGCGTCCACGGGCGATCCTGGACCGGGGGCACGTTCGGAATGGGCCGCAGCAGCGGCGCCAGCTGCGCGCCTGGCATTACGCCGATGGTCATTGCAGGGCCCGCACGTCCAGGACCGAGTCGGCGCCGATCACGGTGATATAGAGCATGAACTTGTCGCCGGGTGTTGTGGTCAGCGCGCTCGCATCGCTGTTGGTGAACCTCGTAGGCGTGATCGCGCCGGCATTCGCCCCATTGGTCACCTTGATCTGGATCGAGCAGCTGTCGGCCGGCGGCGCCAGGTTGTGGGCACCGTCATTGGTGTAAAACTGCAGCCCAGGGTTTGCCGCATCCGGGGTCAGCGTGCCCGCATTTACGGTGCCTGTGTCATGCGGCGTTACGGTATAGCCTGCCGTCAGCGTCGCCGTCTCGTCTGATTTCAGGGTGTCGGGATCGGTCGGGCCTTCTGGGCCTGCGGGTCCTTCCGGGCCTTGCGGTCCAGCTGGACCCTGGGCGCCGTCCTGGCCGTCCGCACCGGGATCGCCTGCCGGGCCAGCCGGCCCCGCCACGCCTTGCGCGCCTTCGGGCCCGGCCGGGCCAGCGGGTCCCGCAGGACCGACAGCACCCTCCGGGCCTTCGGGGCCTTGGGCTCCATCCAAGCCGTCCGCGCCCGCGGGACCGGCTGGGCCTTGCGGACCCTCCGGACCTTCGGGCCCGGCTGGTCCTGCGGGCCCTTGCGCCCCCGACCCTGCGGTGATCGTGATCGTCGCCTTGCCACCGTCATCGATTACGCTGACCCCGGTGCCCGTGAAGTTCAGGGCATCCGGCGTTGCCAGAACCTCGACGCCGCCGGACTCGACGGGAAGATCGCCGCCTTGGCCATCCGCGCCCACGGGGCCGGCCGGGCCTTGCGCGCCATCCTGACCATCGGCGCCCGCGGGTCCCTCCGGACCCTGCGCGCCGTCCTGGCCATCCGCTCCGGCCGGTCCTTGGGGCCCGATCGGGCCTTGCGGTCCTTCGGGCCCGGCCGGACCTTGAGGGCCTTCGGGACCTTCCGGCCCGGCTGGGCCTTGCCCGCCACCACCGCCCGAGCCCAGATCGGCCGTGTCTAGAAACGCCCCGCCGTCGGATCCCGGCGCGATCGCGTTGTCAGGGTCCGCCGAAACGGTCGGCCCGTCGGGTGGCGTGCCTGGCGATGGGAACGGACTGTCCTCGACTTCGACAAGCGCGACCTGCGCCGTCTGGGTGAAGCCGTCCTTGGTGGCGCGCATCATGATCTGCCAACGATCGGCGCTGTCCAGCGTCCCCGCCGCGAAGCGCAGCACGGGTCTGTCGGTGTCGGCCGAAGGGGCAACCGATGCCGGCACGGTCTTCGATCCGGCGCTGTCCAGCGTGGCCAGACCCTCAACCAGATCGGCGACGAAGCTGTTGCCCGCCTCGTCGACCACGCCGACGGTGATCTCGAAGGGATCGCCGCGCTTGATGTAGTGGGGT